>JADFOJ010000013.1 GCA_022562915.1 Planctomycetota bacterium
ACATGCTGGAGCACCACTGGCTCCAGAACGTCAAGGTCCCCTGCAACGCGTCCTTCCTGGGCTGTGAGCCCTACTTCTTCAACCACAGCTTCCAATCGACGCCTGCGACACTGTTCTACGACTCGTCGGTCCGGATGATGAGCGTCACCGAGGCCCTGTCCTCCGACCGCCGTGCGCAGGTACAGACCGGGCTGGTGGGCCTCTGGACCCGCGACACCACCTTCGGCAGCAACGGCTACTTCATCGACGACGCCTATGACTTCGCCGCGACCAGCTACCACATCCTCACCACCTTCGGCGTCCGCGGCCGTGATACGGTCGGCACGGAATAAGACAACCTCAACAAACATGTACCGTTGCGGGGCCGCACCACCAGGTGCGGCCCCGCTATCATTGCCACCATGCCCAGCCACGACGACCGGCCGATGGCTCTCTCCACGCGCTGCATTCACGGTGGCCAGCATCCCGATCCAAGCACCGGCGCCGTCATGCCGCCGATCAGCCTGGCGTCGACGTACGCCCAGACTTCACCCGGCGCCCACCAGGGCTACGCCTACGCCCGCGGCCAGAACCCGACCCGCTACGCGCTGGAGCGATGCGTGGCAAGCCTCGAAGAGTCGCCGCTGACCGAAGACGATGACCTGACCCAGGGCGGCTTCGCCTTTGCCTCCGGCCTCGCCGCGACCGCCGTCGCGCTGGAACTGCTGGACGCCGGCGACCACGTCGTGGCGAGCGATGATCTCTACGGCGGAACCTTCCGCCTGATGACCGGCGTGCGAGGGGCATCCCAGAACCTCGGCGTCACCTACGTGGACACCACCGACACCGGCAGGGTCGCCGAGGCAATCACCGACCGGACCCGGATGATCTGGGTGGAGACGCCGAGCAACCCCCTGCTGAAGCTTGCCGACCTCGACGCGATCGCCGAGATCGGCAGCCGCCGGGAGATCCTCACGATCTGCGACAACACCTTCGCGACCCCGATGCTCCAGCGGCCGCTGTCGCACGGCTTCGACATCACCATGCACTCGGCCACGAAGTACCTCGGCGGCCACAGCGACGTCATCGCCGGCATTCTCGTGACCCGCCGGCTGGACCTCGCCCAGCGGCTTCGCTTCCTTCAGAACGCCGTCGGCGCGATCCTCGGTCCCTTCGAGGCGTACATGACACTCCGCGGCATCAAGACGCTGGCGATCCGGATGCGCCAGCACTGCCGCAGCGCCGCCCGCATCGCCGAATGGCTCAACGCACACCCGAAGGTCGAGCGCGTCGCCTTTCCCGGCATCGACGGGGACCCTCAGCGCGAACTGGCGCACCGGCAGATGCGGCTGGATTGCTCGCCCGCCGGTGGCGGGATGATCACCATGTGGCTTAGCGGCGGCCTCGACGAGGCACGCCGGTTCCTGGAGTCGGTGAGGGTCTTCACCCTTGCCGAGAGCCTGGGAGGCGTGGAGTCGCTCATCGAGCATCCGGCGATCATGACGCATTCGTCGGTGCCCCCGGACGCCCGGGCCGCGCTGGGTATCTCCGACAGCCTCATTCGCGTCTCCGTCGGCATCGAGGACACGGACGACCTCATCGCGGACCTCGACAGCGCGCTGGCCGCGGTATGACCGGGCTCCGCATCGACTACGCCAACTGTCTCAGCGAACGGGTGGGCGATCACGGTCTTGCCGCAAGCGACCTGGCGAGGGACCGCGACCGGCTGCAGGCGCTCACGGAGCAGCTCAACACGTCCAGGGGTACCGGGTGGGAGCGATGGCGAACGCTGCCGTTCGATCCGGACCGGGCCGCCAACGTCGCGGCCGTCCGGACGCTGGTGAAGCGGTTGGCGCCGACGACGGACAACCTGGTGGTACTGGGTATCGGCGGCAGCGCCCTGGGCAACATCGCGCTGCACGCGGCGCTGCGGCCCGGGACCTGGAATCTCATGCCGCGGGCGACCCGGGGCGGCCCGCGCCTGTTCGTGCTGGACAACGTCGATCCCGTCTTCGTCGGATCGGTCCTGGACGAGGTTGCCCGGGACGACCCCGGTTTCTCGCGCACCGTCCTGAACGTGATCAGCAAGTCCGGCGAGACCGCCGAGACCGCCGCGCAGTTCATGATCAGTCGGGCACGGCTCGCCGAGGCGCTCGGCGCCGACACCGCCCGGCACATCGTCGCGATCACCGATGCGCGCTCGGGAACCATGCGCGAAATCTCTCTCGCCGAGGGGTTCGCCACGCTGCCGGTGCCGGAGGGCGTCGGCGGCCGCTTCAGCGTGCTCTCACCGGTGGGCCTGTTCTCCGCGGCGATGTGCGGGATCGACATCGAGGCACTTCTCGACGGGGCGGCGGAGATGGACCGGCGCTGCTCGGACACCGAGCCGTCAAGGAACCCTGCACTGATCCTCGCGTGGTTGCTCGTGGAGTTGACCCGGCGCGGCAAGTCGAACCACGTGCTCATGCCGTATGCCAACGCGCTGCACCCGCTGGCGGACTGGTTCCGGCAACTCTGGGCCGAGTCGCTCGGCAAGCGCGTCGACCTGGAAGGCCGCGAAGTCTTCGCCGGCCCGACGCCCATCAGCGCACTGGGCGCGACCGATCAGCACAGCCAGATCCAGCTCTACCGCGAGGGCCCCAACGACAAGGTGATCGGATTCGTCGAGGTCGAGTCCTTCGACCGCGACCTGGAGATCCCCGGCGGCGTCGAAGCCGAGTCGCTGCAATACCTTCCGGGATCCACGCTGGGCACGCTGCTGGCCGCCGAGAAGCGGGCGACGGAGTACGCCCTGGTCGAGTCGCAGCGGCCGAACTTCACGATCACGATGCCGCGGCTGGACGCGTTCCACGTCGGCCAGTTCATCCAGCTCTGGGAAATCACCACGGCCGCCGCGGCCCTGATGATGAACATCGACGCCTACGATCAGCCCGCCGTGGAGACGGGCAAGGTCGCGACCTTCGGGCTCATGGGCCGGCCGGGTTACGAGCAGTGGAAGACGAAGGTCGACCAGGCGCTGTCGTCACGGGAGTACGTCGTATAGCGCTCTGTGTCTGGGTGGCACGGTCGACGGAGCGAAGCTTCGTCGCCCGTGGTGCGACGCCCGCCCACGGGCGAACTCGCTTCGCTCGCTCAACCGTGCCACCCCTCGTCTCCGGATACGAATCAAACACCTCGCCAAGCTCGTTCACGGCTTCGTGGCGCCGCGTCCGACCGTGGATCGTGGTCACGATCACGTGCTTCACCGACTCCGCGCGCTCGAGATACCAGGTGGTGCGAGGATCGTGAACGTTGCGCGGAGCCACCCCCCACGCTCCGTCACCGAGATACAGGATGCCTCCGCGATCGACCTGCCCGCCCCGGATCAGTGGCGTTCGCTTGTACGCGTGATCGTGGTTCTCATAAACAACGTCCACGGACCAGCGGTCGAAGAGGGGAACCCAGTGCTGCCGGATGAGCGGGCTCTTGCCGCCGTCGAAGGCCCGCACCGACGGGTACGCCGGCACGTGGTACACGGCAAAGACGTGCTCGACGTCGCTGCGATCGGCGAGCGTGCGCTGAAGCCACTCGGTCTGGGCACCCCCGATCGGATGGGTGTGCCCGCTGTCGAGCGCGACGATGGACATGTACCCGCCGAAATCCAGGACGCCGCATCCCTGCTCCCCGGGCCACGCGAACAACGAATAGAAGAACGGCGCCTCGGCGGGCGTCCTGTCGTACTCGCCGCGCACCTCGTGGTTGCCGATCGTGACGATCATCGGGATGAGCCGGCCATCGGAGGTGACCATGAACTCCTCCCACGCGTTGAGCCAGTGGAACCACCGCGACACCCTCGCCGGCTCGCCGTTGTCATAGACAATGTCGCCTCCGATCAAGGCGAACATGGGGTCGCGCCGGGCGGCCTGGACGTACATCCGTTGGTCGAACCCTTCCCGGTACAGGTCGCCCCCGACGACGAACGTGATCGGCTCACCGGCGTCGGCCGGCATCGTACGAAAGGCGTAGTCGCGCCGGTCACCGGCGATCCGGAACCGGTAGTCGCCGCCGGGAGTCAACTCCGTAAGCTCGACGGTGTGCAGCAGATGGTCCGAGTGCGGCACCGGGCGATGCGCGCCGAGGGCGCGCTGCCAGGATTCCTCGCCGCGCGGAGTCCAGGTGAGCGCGTCGGACCCGTGCTCCGGACGGGTCAGCCAGTGGACGGTCATGGTCGTGGTCGGGTCCCGCTGCCAGGAAAGGTACACGGCCTGGGTGCCGGACGGGGGAAGGTCGCGTGTCAGTGCAACGTGGCACCCCTGGCCGAGGATGACCGACGGCACGAGCACGACCAGCCAGCGACATCGCATGGCGGCGAGTCTACAGTGCGATCGCGATCCCGTACCGTTCGCCGGGCATCGACCGGCCCTGGCGGCTGAGGCGCTCGAAGACCGCGTCGGCCACGGCCGAGGCACGAACCGCGTCGTCGTCCCACGCGATGCAACGATCGAAACCGCGCGGGCAGGCAGGCCCGCCGGCGTGGCAGGGCGCGCACTCGGCGCCGGCCGCCAGCGGCGAGGTGTCGCGGTACGGCGCCGCGTGTGCCCGGCTTGTCGGCGCGAACAGGGCGACCGTGGGCCGTCCCAGTGCGCCGGCGGGGTGCATGATGAACGAATCGTGGCTGACCACGACGTCAACGGCGCGAAGCCATACCGCCAGCTCGAGTACGCTTGCAGTCCGGCTCCGCATGTCCGTGATCACCGGGGGACAGACCGGCAGGTTCCACGACGGGTCCGCATGGCCGAGCAGCACGCATCCCAGGCCCTGGCGAACCAGGAGTCCCACGAGCTCACGGAGCATCGCCTGCGGGTACGATCTGGGCGACTGTCCGTCGCCGACGGCAACCCCCACCAGCGGCACCGACGACTGCGCCGCACCGGCAGCGGCGATCCTCGGCAGCTTCAATGCAAAGGACGGATCGGTGAGCGTGATCCCGAGTGAGTCCGCGAAGACCTCCGGCAACGGCCGGCCCGGCGACTGGCCGGTCCGGTGGACGCTCTCCATGCAGAGGTAGTGGTCGTAGGCCCGCCAGTCCTCCACGGCGAGCGGGTAACTCACGACCCGCGCGACGCGGGGTGAAAGTGCGAACACCTCCGCCGGACCCCTCGTGGCGGCGACCTCGATCCGCAGCCCGGCGTGCTGTTGCCTCAGGCTCCCCAGCACCGGCAGCATCGAGATCGCGTCGCCCATGCCGCCGATGAACGGGACGATCAGGCGACCCGTGAGCGTGGCCTCACGGTCGAAGCCTCGAGGTCGGGCCGGTATCGGGGAGACGTCGCTGAAGACCCCGGACTGCTGCCCGCCTGCGACCTCGACGTCGTGCATGACGTACGCCCGGCCGGCGTGCATCGTGATCGTGCTGCGGCCGTTCTCGACCGGCACCGTCATCGTGGTAGGCACGGTTACGGCTTGCATCGGCTGCCTCTTATCGGCCGAAGGTTCGGGGGCCCGTGAATTCAGCGACCCCGGAAAGAAACGCGGCGGCCGTCAGGCCGCCGCGGTTGAAAGCCTTCTTGTCCCGCGGGTTACGGGTTACCCGAGCAGCGCGAGAATCGAGGTCGGCTGGGCGTTGGCGATCGCCAGGGCCTGGGTTGCCGCCTGGCCGAGGATCTGGGCCCGCGTCAGCTCGGCGGTCTCCGCGGCGAAGTCGGTGTCGCGGATCGAACTCTCGGCCGCGGCCGTGTTCTCCAGCGCGATACCCAGACTGTTGATCGTCGCCCCGACGGTGTACTTCTGGAACGCGCCGAGGCGTCCGCGGAGGCTCGCCACCTGCTTGATGGCCTCGTCGATGACCTTCTGGGCGGTGGTGAGGTCGCCGTTGACGACGTTGTTGGTGGCACCGGCACTGAGGCTGGCCAGGAAACCCGTTCCCGCCTTGCCCAGGTTACCCGTGGTCACCGTCTCGATCCCGAGCGACACCTTGCCGGCGAGGTTCACGTTGGGCGACAGGTTGAAGTTCGCGCCGCCGCCGGTAATCGTGAACGCCACGGTGTTGGTGCCACTGCCCGCGCTCGTGTTCAGCGTGCTGGACCCATCGATCTGGACGAAGACGTCGAAGCCGCCGGTCACCACGCGGGCCTCGAGGCCGTTGGCGGTGGCCTGCTGGCCGTTGATGCTCACCACGGCATCCCGGCCGGCGTCCTTGTGGTTGTCAAGGGCGCTCACGGAGGCGGCGCTGGCGAAGATGAAGTCGTTGCTCAGGGCGTTGAGTTCCTTGACGCGGACGAACTGCGAGGAGCCGAAGCCGGTCGAGCGGAACTCGACGCGGGCGGTGTCGACGGTCGACTGCGACGCCGAGACGCCGATGGCGTCCTTGAACGTGTTGATGGCCGAGATAATACTGGTCTGGCTCGTTCCGGAGGCGAAGGTGAACTGCTGCACGCCGTCGTTGCCCGTCACCTCGATCGTGATCGAGCCGTCGTTGGTGCCGCTGCTGAAGCTGACCGCGGTTGACAGGAAGACCGCCGCGGTCTGGCCTGACGTCAGCACGGTGATGTCGACGTTGAGCGTCCCGCCGTCGGGGATGCGGGCCGAGTTGATCTTCACGTCGGTCAGGAGTGTCGAGTTCACACCCTCGACCGTGTAGTCGAAGGTGCCGTTGAGAAGCTTGGTTCCCTGGAAGCTGGTGTCGTTGGCCAGTCGATCGATCGTCTGGAGAATCGAGTCGATCTGAAGCTGGTTCGCGTCCTTCTCCTCGACGGAGAGACCGGCTTCGTTGGCGCTGGCGGAGACGAGCGCCTGCAGTTCGACCAGGAGGTTCTGGATTTCCTGGAGGCCACCCTCGGCGACGTTCACGACCTGCTCGGCCCGCTCGGCGTTGGAGATGGCCGAGGTGATGGCCTTCTTCTCCGCCCGCAGGTTCTCGCTGGCGATGAGGCCGGCGGGGTCGTCCTTGCCACGGTTGATGCGCAGACCCGTGCTCAGCCGCTCCAGGCTGACCGCGAGGGCCTTGTTCTGCATGGCCAGCACGCGCTGCGCGAGCATCGACGGGACATTGGTGTTGATCTGTGTCATTGTTGCCTCCGGTGGGGTCTGCCGACCCGAGCGGTCCGTTCTGCGTCCTGGTTCGTCCCGGCGGGCCCTGACCCGTCCGAGTACGCTCGTTGACTATCGTCGCGCGGCCCGCAAAACTTCATCGCTGGTGGTATTTCAGGCCAATTTCTCGGATGGTCCGGGCGGTTCACGGCGCAATAACCGCGCGGACGTTACGTCCGGCGGTCGATGCGACCCTTCTATGACAGCTACTGCAACAGCGCGAGCACGCTCTGGCCCGTCAGGTTGGCGGTCGCCAGCACCGAGGTGCCCGCCTGGATGAGAATCTGGGCGCGGGTCAGCGCCGCGATCTCGCGGGCGAAGTCCGCGTCACGCACCCGGCTCTCGGCGGCCGTGATGTTCTCCAGGCCGATCTGCAGCGACCGGATGTTGGTCTCGATCATGTTTCTCTCGAACGCCCCAAGCCGGCCGCGCAAGATCGCGACCTCGTCGATTGCCGCATCGAGAATGCGGGCCGCTTCCTCGGCCGACCCGCCGATCAGTGAGTTCGCCTGGCCCGACTTGATCGACTCCAGGAAGTACCGGACCCCGTCGATCATGGTGCCGCCGAGCCTGCTCTCGGAGACCGACTGCACGCCGACGCCGACCTGCTGGCCGAATGTGATCCGCGGCCCCAACTGGAAGACCGCCCCGCCGCCGGTGATCTCGAAGGTTCGCTCGACGCCGAGGGTCTGGGCGTAGGCGGGCGAGAGTGTCAGTTGCATGCCCAGTGCGGGCGTGTTCAGTTGAACCTCCAGCCCGTTGCCGACGGCGATGGTCCCGTTGACGACGGCGGCGACGTCGCGCCCTTCGTCGCGGTCCACCGTCTGGCCGCCCTGGGCGCGCTGCAGCGAGAAGAACGCGCCGCCGGGCCCGAATTCGCGCACGGAGACGAACTCGCTGGATCCGTACCCGACGGAGTTGAACGTCAGGCCGCTGGTCGCATCCATCGGGTTGACCAGCGACGCGCTCACGCCGGTCGCATCGCGCAGTGTGTTGATCGCGTTCGCCACGCTCGCCAGCGACGTGCCGGAGAGAAACGAGACCGTCTGGACGCCGAAGTTGCCGGCGATCTCGAGGGTCACGCTGGAGAGCAGCGCCCCGGGCGCCCCGGTCGTGTTGCCCGACAGGAACAGCGAGGCCGTCTGCGCCGAGGAGACCACCTCGATCTCGACCGGGATGTGCGTGTTGCGACCGAACTGGGCGCTGAAAATCGTGACGTCGACAATGTCGCCGGTCACGATGCCGGAGGTGATGTAGTCCAACGAGCCGTTGAGCAGCTGCAGCCCGGCGAAAGTAGCCACGTTGGAGATCCGGTTAATGGCCTCGATGGCGCTGTTCACCTGGAGCTGGTTGGCCTCCAGCTCATCGCGGCTCAACCCGGCGCGGTTCGCGGCCTCGACGATCAGTCCCCGGATCGAGTTCAGCAGGTCCGAGACCTCCGCGAGGTACCCCTCGGTGGTCGCGATCATCGAGCTCGCCCGCTCGGAATTGGTCACGGCCTGGGAGATCCCCATCACCTCGCTTCGCAGCCGCTCCGCGACGATGAGACCTGCCGGATCGTCCGCCGCACGATTGATCCGAAGACCGGTAGACAGCCGCTCGAGGTGCACGGCCAGGTCGATGCTCGTCCGGGCGAGGTTCGCCTGGGCAATGAGCGACGGGATGTTCGTGTTAATGCGGGCCATGAATGGTCACAGCGCCTTGCGCAGCCGGATGCCGTCCGGCAGCCCGTCGAGCCGGGCGGCGTGTTCGTTCTCCCGCTTGATCGCGTCGTACACCTCCTTGCGGTGCACCGCGATGTGCGGCGGGGCCTTGATGCCGAGCCGCACCTTGTCTCCCCGGATATCGACGACGGTCAGCTCGATGTCGTCGCCGATCATGATCGTTTCATCACGCTGACGAGAAAGCACCAGCACTGCAGGACTCCTTCAGAGTGTGCCCGGCGGGGGCATGGAAGGCGTAGAGGCGCGAGTCGTGCCCCGACACCGGATTCACCTAGACACGGCCGGTGTCACGCCGAGGCGGCCTGAACGGGCGTCTCGACCTGGACGATCTCGTGGCGCGTGGTCCATCGCTTCTCGGCAAGGACCACCTGCATGCCACGGCGACCGGCCGCGTTCACCACGAGCGGCCCCTGGACGTTCACCGTCAGCGACAGGCCGTGCCTGTTGACGATGACGAATATCTGCGCGTCGTCCAGCGACTCCAGCCCGATCTCCTGCATCTGCTCGCGGCGGATCGGGACCTCGTAGCCCTGGACCCACAGCGTCGGATCGGTGACCACGAAGGCCAGTTCCGGCGATTCCACCGACTGCAGCCAGAGAAACGCGCCGTTGGCGTCCGGTTGAAGCAGGGCATACGTCTTGTACGCGGTGAATCCCAGCAGGCCTGCCGGGAACGTGATCAGGCGGGTGTCGTCAACATCCACCACACCGAATCGGGTCGTGTTCACATCCATGTGAAACGCTCCACTACCTCGGCCGTGAGTGCGCCGCGAAAGGGCCGCGGCACGATTGGATTCCCGGAATGTCGATCCGGCCGGGGGATCGACGCCGGGTCGGCGTGCTAGCCGAGAAAGTCCAGCAGGCTCAATGACGTCACCTGGCTGGCCGTCAGGAGTCCCGCCTGGAGCTGCTGCTGCAGCGTCGCAAAGCGAAGCGACGCCTCCGTGAAATCCAGATCCTGAACCTGGCTCCTCAGTGACATGTCCTGGATCCTCAGGTCCTCTTCACGAAACACGGCATCGGCAACCCGGCGGCTGCGAATGCCGACATCGGCCCGCGCTTCCGTGACCTGGCTGATGTCGCCGTCAAAGCGATCCGCTGCAAGGGTGATGCCACGCTCGTCGTCGGTTAACAAGGCGTCTCGCAGACGAATCAGGTGGGTGAAGACGCTCTCGACGGCAACCGTTGCGCGATCCTCGCTGGTCAACGTTGCGCCCGTGGTGGAGCCGAGCAGTCCCAGGTCCTCCGCGGCGAATGATCCGTTCAGCGCGGTGATCGAGGTGTCGCCCACGCCGACGGTCCCGTCGGTGATGGTGATCCCGTTGCCGTCGGCGGCAAGCCCCGCCGTCAGGGGCAGGCCGGCGATCGTCGCGGCATCGTCAATGGCAGCCAGGACGTCACCCACGCTCTCGGCGCCCGCGAGATCGATGTCGAGCGTGCTGCCGTCCTTCATGGTGATGCGGAAGTCGAGGTCGTCGGCGGGGTCCGGCAGCCCCGTGACCGGATCGACGCTGCCGGTCTTTATCTGGATGCCCAGCCCGTTGTTGAAGTCTTCGAGGCGGGTCCACGCCGCCAGCGTGCGCACGCCGAGCTCGGTCGCGGTGACACCCCCCGCCACCTCGGCGATCGACATCTGCCCGCCGGAGAGCTCGTTGATGAAGTTGAGCCGGTCGCCGGTGTCACTGATCTCGACGCGCACGCCGAGACCAAGCCCCTCGACGGCGTTCATGAGTTCCTGGACGTTCGTCACGCCCGACAGGTCAAGGTCGCGGACCTGCCCGGCATTGCTCACCCGGATCGTCCCCAGCGGCTGCGTCAGCCCCGGCAGACTGGTCACGAGCGTCTGCTCCGTGAGGCGGGAATCGATGTCGTTGCCCGTCGGAGGGGGACCACCGACCAGGAAGCCGCCGGTGATGTCCAGACCCAGGTC
The DNA here is from genome assembly GCA_022562915.1 of Planctomycetota bacterium. Taxonomy (GTDB): domain Bacteria; phylum Planctomycetota; class Phycisphaerae; order Phycisphaerales; family SM1A02; genus JADFOJ01. Next base: position 10,702 of record JADFOJ010000013.1, read on the forward strand.
CGCCGCGGTGGTCCCTGACGTCAGGTCGGTGATCGTGACGACGACCGTGTTGGCCGATATCTCGAACGAATCACCGGCGGCGCTGATCGCCACCGTCGCGGTGGCATCGGTGAGCCGGATCTCCGCCTGGAGCATGGCCGCGACGTCCCCGATCGTATGGGCGGTGGTGAGATCGAGAGTACTGATCGTCCCCCCCACGTCCACGTTGATCTCGCCGAGCGTCACGCCGAGGCCCCGTGCGCCGTTGAGGTCGACCAGCCGGGTGTCGGCGACGAGCGTGGGATCGAGATCAGTGTTGCCCACGACGCGCGCGCTCGTCGCGCCGAACGCGTCTTCACCTGACAACGTGAGGGGGATCGGGTTGAGCAGTCCGAGGTCGGTGGCGAGCCCGGTACCCTGGCCGCCGTAGCGGAACCCGCCGAACAGCTCGGTCATCGGCGCCTTGGCAGTCGCGCTGCCGCCGAAGAAGTGCACCTGCTGGAACTGGCGGTTGGAGATGGCGAACAGCTCGATGAGCAGTGAATCGATCACGGCCGCCTGGTTCTTGCGGGTCTGGGTGTCACTGCCCACGCCGATCTGGCTGGAGGCGATGCCCTTGGCCTCGATGAGCAGGTCCGTGGCGTCGGCAAGGGCGGCGTCCACGTTGTTGAGAACTGCTCCGGCGTGTGACATGTTCCGCAACCGCTGATCGCGCCGCTCCACGACGTCGTCGAGGACGCTGATGACGCTCGTGGCGAGCGGATCGTCCGACGCCCGGTTGACGCGCTGGCCTGTGGCGAGCTGGATCTGGGTGGCGAGGATGCTCCGCTGGGTGCGCTGGAGGGTCTGGAGCAGGATGCTCGCTGACAGCAGGTTGGGGACGCGGGCGAGGCCGGCGGGAATGTTCGTCATGTCTTACACCATGTCAAGCAGGGTCTGCAACGTCTCGTCGATGACGGCGATGAATCGGGCGGCGGCCTGGAACTGGCGCTGGAACATCAGCAGGTTGATCACCTCTTCGTCGAGCGACACGCCGGACACCGACTGGATCTGCGCGTCCAGGCTCTGGCGCACGAGCCCGGCGGACTCGACGGCAAGGTTCGCAGCGCTCGCCTTGACCGCGAGGCCGTTGACCGAGTTCTGCCAGAACTCGCGAAGACTGCTGCCGGACAGCGCGGTCACGGGGGCATCCTGGAGGTCGGCCAGGGCCAGCGCCGTGTCGTTGGAGCCCGGCACGTGGCCTGCGCCGGCGGCGAGCATGTTCGGGTTACCGGCGATCGTCTGGTTGATGCCGATGGTCGATGCGGTGTTGCCGGTGAAGAACGTGTTGACACCCAGCGCCGCGAGCGCCCCGCTGGTGTCGTCGGAGAAACTGATCTCGAACCCGGTCGCGGCGGTCAGCGTGAAGACGTTGCCGAGCCCCGTGCCCGCCGTGACGTTGGGCACGCCCACCGCGACGTTGATCTCGTTGATCAGGTCGTCCAGCGAGTCCGCGTTGCCGTCCACGTTGATCTGGTGGGTGGTACGAACGCCCGTCGCGGTGTGTGTCACGTGGATGAAGAAACTGCCGTTGTCGATCGGGAAGTCGAGCCCGGCGTTCACGTTGTTCAGGGTCGCCGTGGTGTCGTCCACGAGATACGTGCCCTGGACGGACTGGAATCCACTGCGCCCCTGCCCCTGCGAGTGCGTGCGGTTGATCTGGAAGATGAGCTCGCCCGCCAGCGTGTCCAGATCGGAGATCGCCGGCTCGAGCGTGTCGGAGCGCTGTCGCATGAGGCCGCCGATGCGACCGGAGTCGACCTGGAGTTGCGTGCCGTCGGCGGCCACGCGAAGGGAGACCTGCAACTGGCCGTTGACGGACTCGGTCCTGAGCTCCAGGCCGCGGTTGACGCCCGACAGGAGTATGGGGACGGAGTCGACCAGCACGTCCACGGCGCCGCTGGCCTGCTCGATCACGGTCACCTCGAGCAACTCGGACAGCTCGTTGATGAGCGTATCGCGCCGATCCCGAAGGTTGCCGGCCTGGCTCGGGCCCTGCTCGGTCTGGGTGATCTGCCCGTTGAGCAGCGCGATGCCGTCGAGGAGGTCGTTGACCTGTATGATCGAGGTTCCCAGCGACTGGTCGATCTCCTGGACCGTCTTCTGATAGCTCTCGCCCAGGGACGAGAGACGGTCGGCGAGCGCCAGCCCGGTTTCGACGACCAGCGATCGGATGGCCTGGTCCTCCGGGTTGTTGGCGAGCTCCGAGAAACTGTTGAAGAAGTCGCTGAGCGCGCTGGAGAGATCGTTGTCGGTCAGCTCGTTCTGCAGCGTCTCCAGCGCCGCGAGAAACCGCTGGTCGATAAGGTGGGCCTGCTCCTGGCTCGAGGCGCCGCGGAAACGGGCCTGCAACGCGGTGTCCACCTCGCGCTTGATCGCCATCAGCCGCACGCCGGTTCCCACAAACGCGCCACCGACGATCATCTCGTCGCGCGCGCCGGCCAGATGAACCGTCCGGCGGTGAAAACCCGGTGTCGCGGCGTTGGCCATATTGTTGCCCGCCACCTGCATCGCCGCCTGGCTGGCGAGGATGGCGGAGCGACCGATCTGCAAGGCACCGTTGAGACTCATCGTGGAACTCCGTCAGCTCTTGATGTCGAGGCAGAACTGATTCTGCTCACCTGTCACCAGCATGCCGCGCCGGCCGTACACCTTGGCCCGGCCGAGCGCCGAATGAACCGTTTGTAACAGGCCGCCCATGTGCCGGGCGAGCGCGTCGGCCGCCGTTCGAACAACCGCGCTGGCGGTGCGCACCTCCTTGATCATGGCCCGAAGCTGCGCGGCAAGCGCCTCGAAGCGCCCCGCCGCCGGCCCGTCGAGCGCCTCGGCGATGCGGCCCATCGACACGGGTTGCCCGGCGTCGGGCTCCAGGCGCTCGGTGACGCGGCCGACGAGCACGAGCCGTACTTTTTCGAGCTCGGCAAGGTGCTGCGCGACCGTGTTCTCCTGCTCGCAGATGCTGCGGATCTGCTTCATGTCCGCGCGCCGGATCGCCTCGCGGTTCCGCTCGATGCACGCGAGCAGTTGCCGGTGGGCCTTCAGTTGACGGTGCAGGTTCTCTTCCAGGAGCGTGATCTCCTGGTGCAGGTCCGTGGCGCCGGTCGTGTTCGAGGTGTCATTCATGGGGTGCTTCCTGGGGTCGTCTCCGGCGGGGCCTTCTCAGGGCCCATGAGCCAGTCGACGATGATGTCGATCAGCGGGAACCGCGCGGCGCTGGTAAGCCGGTCGGCAACCTGCTGATCCAGCAGCGGCTGGAATCGCTTCTCCGCAAATCCGGGAGCGAAGGGAGGCTTCAGGAACGGGCTGTCGTGCATCGACTGGAGGATCGGCATGATGAACGTCGAGGCCACGAGCTGCGCGGCAGCCCGGCGGACGACCTCGCGGTCACCGCCTTCCGACGCCCTGCTCAGGACGGTCGAAAAAACAGCCTCGTTGCGCCCCACGACGACGGCATCGAACGACGTCGGACCCGCCGTGGGAGGCGGTTCGATGGACAGCGAGGTGATCATTCGCCGACGATCTCCGCGTGCAGGGCCCCGGTCTTCTTGAGTTCGTAGATGATGGCGATCTGGTCGTCGACCGGGACCATGAGCTGGTCGAACGCCGACAGCAGATCGAGCAGCCGTGTCGAGTTGCGGCTCTGGCGGCCGGTGGTGTCCAGCCCCGTCCAGCGGCGAAGCGATCCCCGGCCCTGTCCCTGGCCGGCCCCGGGGAATCCCGGTAACCCTCCACCGGCGATGCGCGGCGTGATGGGCGAGATCGACAGGCCCTTGTGGGTGATCCCCACCGGCGAGATCTCGACGTTGCCGGTGACGACGATGATTCCCTCCCGCTCGTTGATGACGATCCTCGCTTCGGTCCGGATCAACGATGGATCGATGGAAATGGTCACCAGCGTCGCGATGAATTCTGCGGGGTCGCGGCGCTCCTCCGCGGGCACCAGCACCTTGATCGTCTTGGCGTCCTCCACGATGGCGATCCGATCCATGCCGTCAAGGGCGAACTCGTCGTTGATCGCCGCCGCAATGGTGGTGGCGACGGGATAGCTGGCGTACTGGTCCTTGAGCACCAGTCCCATGGTGCCCGCGGCCGTGATGGGGCTCGTACGAACATCGGTAAGCATCTGTCCCCCATTGCGGACGATCCCGCTGCGAGGGTTGTCGCCCTGGATGATCACCGATCCCGTCGCGAAGGCCATCGGCATCAGCTCATTGGAATCCGGCAGCGGCAGCCGCAGCGGCGAGACGACCAATCTACCGCCGGCGAGGCTCGTGGCGTTGAACATCGTGTCCACGTACACGTTCAGCCGGTCGCCCTCGCGCACACCCGTGGCGGGGAGCTCCATCGTCACCTGCACGATCGCGTAGGCGTCGGCCTCCGCCAGTTCGGCCACGGAGAGCGCCGCGTTGCCGTAGTTCCGTAACAATTCGCCGTACGGGCGGGCGGCAATCAGCGCCTGGCGGGAGTCGTCACCGGTGCCGTTGAGACCGATCACGAGTCCCATCCCGGTGATGACATTGTGCTCGTGGCCCTTGATCCGGACCAGTTCCTGGATCGTGGTCGCATGAGCAGTGGTTGCGCACAGCGCAACTATCGCGCCGACGGAAGCGAACTGAGAACAACGTCTTATCGTGCGCATCGCGGACCTCCTGTCCCTTTGGCGACTACACCACCCCTTGCAGAGCAAACGGCGGACCCGAAACAGCGGTGTGGCACGGTTGACCCGCCACAGGCGGGTCGGCCGTGTCTTCGAACGTCGCTCCACGGCCGAGCGAGTTCGCCGGCGGCGAACTCGCTCAACCGTGCCACACCGTTCAAACACTGCTAAGCTCGCGTTCCGTGGACCGGGCTCGCCTCGAAACCGATTCACGGCTCGCGATGATCGCCGGGCCGGTGGTGATTCTCGCCATGGTCGGGTGGCTGGCCGGCTTCGGCGGGCCGGACGCATCGGCCGGCGGTGCCGAAGCCGCGTGGATACTGTTGACCTCGACGCCCTGGGCGCTGGGCTGGCTGCTCGCCGCGGTGGGGCTCGGCTGGCCGTTGCGCTGTTGGCTGCTCGGATGCCATCCCGACGCGCTGGCGATCCAGGTCGGGCTCGGCGTGGCCGCGATGATGGTCCTGGATGCGGGCCTCGGGGCGCTCGGGGTCCTGCAATGGGGCGGCTCGATCGGCGCGTGGGCGCTGATCGTGATCGGGCTGGGCCTGCTGACCCGGCAACTGCGGCTCGCCTCGCGGACGGCGCCGGTCCTGCCACTGCTCGCCTGGACCGCGGTGCCCGCCGTCGCCGTACTGCTGGTCGCCGCGTGCTCGGCGCCGGGGTGGCTGTGGGCCTCGGAGTTCGGCGGTTACGACGCGCTGAGCTATCACCTGCAGCTTCCGTCGGAGTGGCAGGCGAATGGGCGGATCGTGCCGCTGGAGCACAACGTCTACAGTTGGCTGCCGGGCTATGTCGAGGCGGCGTATTACCACCTCATGGTCCTGATCGGTGACGGCCTCGGCGCCGTGTACGCCTGCCAGCTTCTTCACGCGATGTTCGCCCTGCTCACCGCGGCGATTGCCGGCCGGGTCGCGTGGCGTTACGGCGGCCCGCTCGCCGGTGCGGTCGCGGCGGTGGTGATCGTGGGCACGCCGTGGGTCGTCGTGGTGGGATCGCTCGGCTACAACGAGATGGCGGTGACGCTGCTGCTCGCAGCGGGGCTGCTGGTCGTCGGCGACGAGTCGATTGACACGCCCGGCGCCGCGGGGGCGCTGGGAATCCTCGTGGCGGCGGCGTGCGGCGCCAAATTAACCGCGGTCGGCTTTGTCGCGGCGCCGCTGGCACTGCTGCTGCTGGTTTCGACACGCCCGCAACGCCGGCTGCTGTTCGCCGCGGTGGCGGCCGGATCCGTCCTCGTGTGCCTGGGGCCGTGGCTGGTTCGCAACGGCGCGTACTCCGGCAACCCGCTGTTTCCCTTTGCAACCGGCGTGCTCGGTCTCGGCCATTGGACGGCAGACCAGGCCGGTTCGTGGTCACGCGGCCATGCGGCGGGCACCGGGTTCGCGGGCCGCGTCGGCGCGATCTGGCACCAGGTGTTTCGGTACGGTCTCGGAGCCAACCCCGATCCAACGGAACCGTGGTTGCCGCAGTGGTCCCTGCTGCCCTGGCTGGCGATCGCGGGATTGGCGGTGTCGGCGGCAAGGACGCCGTGGCGACGACCTGCGTTGCGGATCGGGCTGGTCCTGGCGGTGCAACTGGTGTTCTGGATCGGCTGGACGCACCTGAAGTCCCGCTTCATGGTGCCCGCCGTCGTCCCCGGCGCCCTGGCCGTTGCGGTCGGTGTCGCGGCGGTCGCGGACCGGCTCCGCGCCGGCACTCTCATGGTTGTCATGGGTGTCATGGGTGTCATGGCGGCGCTGCTGTGGTGCTGTCTGCCGGGCGCGATCTACCTGCGAGAGGCCGACGGCGCCCCCGCTGCGAGAATCGGTATGGCGCGCATCGTGTCAGCCGTTGCGCTGCCGTCGGCGGCGACGGTGCTGCTCGTCGGCGACGCGACGCCGCTGTACTATCGCGGCGACGTTGCCTACCAGACGACGTGGGACCGCGGACCGCTCTCGAGTGCGATGCGTGCGAGCCCGGACGATCCGGCCGCGTGGCTGGACGACCTCCGCGAGAAAGGCTTCACACACATACTGGTGGCGCCGAGGATGCTGCGGATCTGGCAAGGCAGTGGATGGAACGACCCGCTGATCACCGCCGAACGCGTCATCGACGCCGCCGATCGTTACGCGATCCTGGAACTGGTCTCTCCGGGCGGCGAGCGGCTCTACAGGCTGCGATGATCCGCGCGGTGGCACGGTCGAGCGAGCGAAGCGAGATCGCCCGTGGGCGAAAGTCGCTCCACGGGCGACGTCGTCCGCCTGCGGCGGACTCCGTCGACCGTGCCACCCGCTGCGGACGACGCTCACTCCGGTTCGGCGGTCCCGAAGAAGTCCCGTTCGAGCCGCAGCCGCTCGAGATCCCACTCGACCTGCGAGATCATCTGCGAGGAGGCCGTCGCGTCGAGCTCCTTCAAGTCCTGCAGCGCCCGTTCGAGATCGCCGATCCGCTCGTCCAACAGGCGGTCCTTTCGGCCGGCCGAATCGATGAGCTGCTGCGCCCTCGTGGACACCACGGTCACCGGGTCCGCGGCGGGCTCGTTCGCCTCGCGTCCCGGCACGGGGGATTCCGGCACGGGCGTCTCGACGACAGGGTCGTGCGACACCGCCGGCAGTGAACCCTGTACCGGCACGAGGCCGGGAGAGCTCCGCACGGTCGTGGACACCGTCGTGATCACGAACAGAATGATCACCACCGACAGCAGAACCGCCAGCACGTTGACCATACGCTGCCGGCCGTCAAGCTTGCGACGGAGTGCGCGCATGGTGGCCGGCGAGGGCCGGCCGTCGAACCCCGGCGCCGACCCGGACGATTCGCCTGGCAACTCGTGGTCCGAGCGGCCCGCCACCGCCATCGCCCGGGCCGGCCCCGGATCGATCAGCTCGTCATCGGAAGCGAAGCCGGAGATCCCCACGGCACCGGGCGCACGTCCAGGCGGCCCGGCAGCCACATCGCCGGACTGGCGAGAGGACGAGTTCTCGATCCCGGCTTCCCACGGCAGCGGGCGCACGTCCGGCAGACCGAGATAGTTGCGATCGAGGTATGCCCCGAAGGACACGCCACAGACGTGGCAACCGTTATCGCCCGGATCGACCGAGGCATCGCAGTTGTGACAGTATCCCAGCAGGTGGGCCACGCCCGGCAGGTGCTTGGCGACGGTCCAGAACTGCCTGGAGGTGGGCCCCCGGACGATGGAATACTTGCTCACCTGCCCGCGGTCGATCATCCGGACGATCGTCTCGTAGCTGCAGCCGGGCTGAAAGGGCTTGCCGGGATCGCGGATGAACCACGGCCCCATCGCGTTGTGGGTCGCCTGCCTGCTGAGGGGCTCGAACAGGCCCCCGCAGCCCCGGCAGCGCTCGGTGGCGGACTGCGTCTCACCGCAGTACGGGCAGATAACGACCTTGGTCTTTGTCATCGTCCGGCGGCCCCCATTGACAGCGGGCGGAGCTTCGTATTGGCTTGTGCGATATGCAAGGGTATACCTGCCGACTTTTCCTGGAAACCACGCTGCTGGCGTCGATCGCCAACGGCCTGTTCGCATGTGCCGGACCGGCGGATTCATCTCCGATCGCGGTGTCCCCGGGAGGGGCCGTCAGCAACGACCTCATGGTCACGACGTTCATCGACGCCCGACCCGCTGCGCTGGTGAATGGCAAGGTCGTCCAGTGGAGCGAATTGCGGCCGCTGCTCAGCGAGGCTCGCGGCGCGACGATCCTGCGGGAAGTCATCCTGGACCGCATGCTCACCGACGAACTCGGCCGGGCCGGCACCACCATCCGCCCCGACGACGTGGATCGTGAGCGCGAGCTCTTCTACGCAACGCTCAACCCGGACCCGGACGTCGCGCTGCGCCTCGCCAGGGAGTTGCGGGCCCGGCAGGGTCTCGGTCCACGGCGGCTGCACCGGCTGCTTCAACGCAACGCCGGGCTCCGCGCGCTGGTGGCCGACGACGTCGTGGTCTCCGAGGAGGCGGTGCTCCGGACGTACCGGATCCTGCACGGCCCGACTCGCCGGGCCCGGCTGATCGTCGTGCCCACGCTCGCCGCCGCCCAGGAAGCCTTCCACCGGATCACCGGCGGCGACTTCTTCGGTGACGTCGCCGTCGAGGTCTCGACGGACGCCAGCGCCGCCAGGGGTGGTCTGCTCAGCCCGATCAGCCGTGACGACCCGACCTATCCCGAGGTGATGCGCGACGCGCTGTCGGCGCTGGAGCCGGGCGAGCTGTCGTCGCCGATCTTCCTCAGCCGGCAGTATGCATTGCTCATGCTGGTCGAGGTGCGCGACGGCGACGGCACGGAGCTGGCCGATGAGCGATCTCGAATCGAGCAGCAGGTCCGGCTCAGCCAGGAACGACTGCTGATGGACATGGAGGCGCGGCGATTACTGTCGCAGGCTTCGGTCACCATCATCGATGCCGCACTGAAGGACGCGTGGGATGCCATGGCCCGGCAGGCCAACCGGTAGCGCGCCGCGCTCACGACCGCATCGAGGACACCATGAACATGGCGACGGGGATGAGCACGAGCACCGGCAGGAACACGCCGAGCGCCGGCGGGATTCCGGGAAAGGGCATCGCCAGCGACAGCAACGACCCCATCGAGGCCGGGATGGCCATGGCGGCGCACAGGACGCTGTTGCGAAGCAGGCTTGCCGGTTCGCGCAGCAGGAAATACGGCAGCACCATGACGAGCACGACCATGTTGATCATGACGGTGGTGAACCGCGCGAAGGCGAAGCGAACCAGCGCATCGGCGTTGACCACGCCGGGAGATTGCAACATTTCGCGGATCTGGGTGATGCTCAGCATCGTCGCGAACTGGCCGAATCGCCGGATCGTCAGGACGTCCGGTGTCAGGTCCGTCGGGTATCGATCGATGGGCTGACCCAGCAGCATCGCGGTCGTGTGCGCGGCGGTGTCGGTACCGGGCGTGATGGCGAGGCCGTTGGTCAGGTGCCACGCGCCGTCGTCAGGACTCCACACGGCGCGATCGGCGGTCACCCGGCGAACGGTTCTGCCGGCCTCGTCGCGATCGAGGAACGTCGGCATGGACAGCGAGGCGGTCTGCGGGTCGAAGCTCGGCGACTGCAGCAGGTTGCCGCGACCATCGGCCGTGAACCGGACGTTGAAGGCCTGCACACCCTCCTGCCCGATGTCGCCGTGCTTGCGAATCAGCATCGGTGCCAGCCTGGGGAGCAGGAACTCCTGGTTGAGAAGCTGCAGCCCGTTGAGACCGAGCGCCGCGACGATGACGGGCATCGCCACCCGATGCAGCGGAATGCCGGCGGCAAGCAGCGCCCCCAGTTCCCGGTTGCGGTACATCTGGGAGAAGGTGAAACCCATGGCGCCGACGGTCAGCATGCCCACCATGTACGCGTAGAACTGGAAGATCCGCGGCCCGTGGAAGTTCACGACGATCTTGACGAGCGCAATGAACTCTGCCACGGAACTTCCGTCGGGCCCGATCTGCTCCTTGGCGACGTCCACGTACTCGTCAAGCTCCAGCAGCAGGTCCACCGACACCGCGAACACGAACAGGAACATCAACAGGATGCAGAAGTTGCCGATGAACCGGCCCATGATGTAACGATCGATCAGTCGCACGGTGAGGTCTCGTCAGTTGCGCGCGAGTCGGAGGTACACGTACAGAAGCGTCCCGAGCAGCAGCGCATTACCCGACCACATGAGCATGAGCCCACCGGTCATCTGGCCGGCGCGGGCCGCGTGATCGCCGCTGGCGATGAGGATCATATCGACCACCGACGGAAGGAACGCCCAGACGTAGACAACCAGCGGCGCGCTGTGACGGAGCCACATCGCCAGCGTCGCACCGAGCACCAGCAGCAGCATGGCGGTGCACGACAGCGCGTATCGGCGCAGGATCAGGCTCCGGATGTCCCGATTGAGATGATCGACGGTGTACACCAGCCAGGCCGCCATCGCCTTGTCCACGTCGTGGGCCGCGTTGACCCTCTCGAGCAGTTGCACGTACGGCAGCAGCGAGGGGTCATCGCCGGCCAGTGCCGGCAGCGTGAGGTTGGGAATGTCCAGCCCGGGGCGTTTGTTGGTCACGCCGGAGGATCGCAGATCGACGACCTCGCACCGGCCCAGCAGAAGGTCCACTGACGGGTGGGAAAGAGTCGAGCCCGCGGCGCGACGCACGGTCGCCGTCTCGGCGATGATGCGGCGCACGGGTTGTCCGGCCGCATCGAGCTGGTGCACGACGACCGGGCGCGACGCGGCCGTGATGAACCGGCCCATGCTGAACCCGTCGGCGGTGACCACGAGTCGCCGTTCGCCGCCGCTCCAGCCGCCGGCAAACGTGACGGATCCGTCCGCGCCGACGGCACGGGCGATTTCCCTCGATACCTCGGCGTCCCGCAGTGCCTCGGCGACGCGCCGCTTCGCATTGATGACCGGTGGGAAGTCGTTGGGGTCGTCGCGCAGCTCCAGGAGGCGCGTGCGGGTCATGAACCTGGGGTCATCACCCAGCGGATCGGCAACCGTGAACGAATCCATGATCTGCGGGGCGCGGGCAAGCTGGCCGGATTCCGCGTCGTAGCCGACCGTGTCGGCCATCGCGATCTTCAGGACGGTCCGGTTCTCCAGGCGGTGGATGTCGACGACCGCCTGCCGCGCCGACACGTCCGCGATGATGCGGCCCTCCGGATCGAGCTTCGCCGCCACGACCCCCAGAAGGATCAGACGCGTCTGGGCCCCCGTATCCGGCGGGCTCTCCTGGACAAGCAGCGTGTCGGCATGGATCTGCACGTCCCCGAACTGGATCGGCACGCCCTTGCGGATCGATGACACGATCAACCGGGTCACGTCCCTGGCGAGCATCTTCTGGATGGATTCCCAGAAACGCGGGATCACCGACTGGGTCAGCAGGACCATGACGACCAGCAGCACCACACCCAACGCCGCGATGGGCAGGAGAATGCGCCGGTAGCTCAGCCCGCTCACCGAGGCAGCAAGGATCTCGTTGTCGGTGGTCATGCGGTGCATGACCACCGTGGCCGCAAAGCCCGCCGAGAACGGCAGCGCGAACTGAAGCATGGGCACGATCGCCAGCATGATGTACTTGGCTACCTGCAGCGGCCCGGCGAGGTCATCGGCCGCCAGCGGCTTGATCGCGGCGCCGAAGGCGACCACGAGCACGAGCACCGTCGTGCAGAGCAGGAAGACCCGCAGCAGCTCGCCCATGATGTAGCGATGCAGGATCCAGGGCATGCGGACATTATCGTCTGCCGGCTCGCCCCGCGTCCAGCGCGGCGTGTTCCACGATGGGCTGCCTGCGAGATCGTACGGTCACGTGGGCCTTCGCCGCCGCCGAGTGCTCAGTGTGCCGAGGGCCAGCAGCCACAGGGAGCCGGGGGCGGGAACGGCCGCAAATGGTGACGCCGTTGCCGGCAACGGCGCGTCCTCGAGGAGGCCCTTCCGGTGGACATGGGGGTCCGGCAGCGAGTTGAGCCAGTCCGCCGCGACGTCGGGCCCCTCCGCCACGGACCGTGTGTTGTTCGAGTGGGAGATGACGTCACCGTAGGGCAAGTACGGCGGCGCGAGGGCCGGGAGGATCTCGGGGTATCCGGAAACCAGTCCGGCAACGTCGCCGACGGCCGCCAACTCCCGGCGAACCTCCGTCACCGTCGAGGGGGGTCCCTGGTGATTCGCGTCGGCCCGCGCGCCGCCGGCGACAACGCACAGGCCGCCGGCCGCGACCAATCCCCGCAGCGTGTCTCTAGCCATGTGACGCATCCGACGCATCGTGTTCTGTCTGTTGAACATTGCAGTCTTCCTACACGGCGAGCTTCATCGTCGCCACATGTGCCTCAAACAGCTTCATGCCGGTCGGTCCGAACTTGGGGAACCGTCCCATCACGCCGACCAGCGCTTCCAGGTCGTCCGCGTCCAGCGTGAGCAGGGCGGCGCGACCGGTGAGGCGTTCCACTCGCTCGTAGCTGGCGTATTCCATCGAGAACACGCGCTCGCGGAGCGCCCAGTTGTCAAGCCGCCGCGCGATCACGTCCGCCTTGTCCGTGAACATGGCCATGAAATGCTGCAGCGCCGTCTCGTCGGAGAGATACTGCCGCGCGATGCAGCACCCGAAAATGCACCACCAGGCACAGCTCTCCAGCCAGTCACCGACACGCGGATCCGCCGGATCGGTCACCCGATCGAGTCCGTTCTCGATCTCTCGCAGTGCCTCGAGCGGAAGCCGCTTTCCGAGCAGGACCTCCACGTGGATCAGGGCGCCGGTGATGGTGTTGGCGATGCCGTCACACCAGTCCTGCTTGAATTCGCGCCCGATCCTGACATACAGGCGACGCGATTTCCTCAGTGCCGTCTCGGCATCGCGCGCCCGGACCGCAGATTCCGCGGGGCCCATCGCCGCCATTCTCCGCAGCGTGTTGCCATGCACGTACAGCGCAAACGCGTCCGTGACACGATCCTTGTAGGTGGATGCGGGATGATGCCGGTACCAGTTCACCAGCTTCAGCGAGAGGCTCTCAGCCTCCGGCAGCGACCACAGCGTGTAATACCCGTTCGCGAGATTCGACTCGAGCTGGCGCCTGAGCTCACCGGAGGTCGGTGACTCGGCCAGGCCTCGCTGCTCGGCCGCCAGGGCCTCGGCGTACCGGCCAAGCCCGTCGTTTCCGGAGGCCTCGCGAATGCACGCGATGACACGCTCATCCGGGGTCCCCGCGACCGCGAAGGCCTGCCGCGCCAGCGTGACGGCCTCCTGGTACCGACCCTCGGTATGAGACTCCCGTGACGCCGCCTCGAGCGCCGCGAAGTCGCGACGATCCTTCGGCGCGGCGTGTTGCGTCTCGTCAGGCGTCTCGGCCCCGATGAAGGAGACGATCAACGAGACCGGCCAGTCCAGCACGCGGCTCAGGGCGAGCAGGTAGTCGAGCTTCGGATTGCCGTTGCCCGGCACCAGCCGGTCGGGATGCCGACCCAACCGCCGAGCGAGCTGCTCCTGGTTGATCCCCCGATACGCCTTGGCGAGACCACAGAGGTGCCTGAGACGTTTGTGTGCCACGCCCATCACTTCGGCCATGATTCAGCTCCTCCCGGCGTGTCGCCCGAATCGAACATCGGCCATGGTACTGCCGGCGGCGCCGGTTCCTGAGATGGCTGCGTTTTTGTCGGGTACCCGATACAGCCTCGGCGGCACTCGCCGATGGGCAGGCACACTGGGCGCTTTGAGCGAAGCACGCCCGGTCCCGGCAGCAGCGCAGCGGCTCGACGAGAGCGCCGGCGGGCGACCGGCGTGCCTCCGTCGTGCATTCGCGCGGGAGATTCTGAGAACCGGCTGAGGCAGCGCATACTCCACGCCCGGATGGGACGCGGGCCACCGGGGGCCCGGTCGAACAGACTCTCACAACCCGACGCACAACACGCGGCGTCGGAAGGAGCACCAGCCATGAAGACCACCGGAACAGTGTTCAACATCGTGCGCACGACCGCCCTGGTAGCCCTGCTCGCGGGGCCATTCACAAGCCTCTCGGCCAGGCCGGCCGTGGCGGCGCCGGCGGCGCCGCCTGACGATCCCCACATCGCACTGCTGCAACAGATCTGGCTGGACGCGTGGGGGCTCGCCTACTCCCCCGGGCAATCAGGCATGACGATCTACCCGATCGTTGGCGATGAGTGGATCGTCCTGGTGAGCGACTCGGGTGCAACCGAGGATCCCTTTGTCGACCAGGGAATCTTCATCCAGTCCGGGCCCACCGAGTACGTGCCTGAGTTCAGTTGGGACCAGGAACTGCTGGATGCAGCCGGCGGCCTGCTCAGCGTCGAGCACTCCTTCGTAAGCGGGACCCTCTACGGTTCGACCGCGTGGGAGGGCCAGATCTACGCCGTGGTGACCGAGATGGTTGCCCCCGGCGAGAACCCCGGTGACCCACCCCTCACAGTCCAGGTGCTCACGCCCGTCGCGTTCCCCACGGCCATGATCGGCGGGCAGCAGGACAATCGTTTCACGCCACAGCCACCTTTCACGACGGGCGATGACCTTCAGGTCGATTGCAGCGCCATCTGGAACGTCTGCCGCGGCGGGTGCCAGGCCAGGGCTATTGGAGAGGGGAAGTCCTGTAACTGGATCACCGCCGGCTGTCTCGTGGGGTGCGCGATAGTCTGCTCTGCAGCAAACTTCGGCTACCTCGTCTGCCTTACCATATGCACGGCGGGATGCGCGGCCCACAACGCCGGATGCATCGCCAAGGCACGGGGAGAATATGACCAGTGCAACGCGGGGTGCGACGCCGCCCGCATGACCTGCGAGCCCGGCTGGGTGCCACCCGCGACCAACTGATTGGCAACTCCGTCGCGTGAACCTCAACGAAAGGACCTGCATGGCGCAGGTTCTTTCTCTTGGACACCGCCGGCCGATACCATGACCTGGCCGACCCAGACGGAAAGACGCCCCCATGAGCCGAATCCCGACCTGGCACCGATGGACGCGCGACCCGCCGCCTCGCCTCGTGCGCCGGTTCTACTTGCGGATGAGCGTGCTGCCGTTTGCGTTCGCCCTGATAGTGCACCAGATGTCGAATATGGATCTCATTCCGCTGTCCTGGGGATTGCCTGTTGCGCCGATCACGATCGTGGGGTCGGTGCTCCTTGGTCTGTTGATCTCCGCCCTGTGGCTGTGGGAGAGGCGGCTCATGCAACGGCTGCGGGCGGCAGACTACAAGCTCTGCCCGCAATGCGGCTTCGTGCTCATGGGCCACAAGGGCAGTTTCAACTGTCCGGAGTGCGGAGAAGCCTGTGACCTCGCCAGGATCCAAACCGCCTGGCGATCGTTCCATCCCATGACCAAACCGTTTTGGGCCTGAGCATGTACGAGGCGGGACGCGCTGGTCCGGTGTCGTCTGGAGCGTACCGGACCGGTGCCCGACGAGGCTCGTCGCAACGTCCGACTTGTGTTATCGGGGCCGCAGGGGCAGTTACGGCGTGTGAAAATGCGCACTCCGGGGTGGGCGGAGCGTGGACGGCGTGTACAATGCGACGCTTGCACGCGCGGATGACGGTCGGTGGAACCGATCGCCTGGGACCCATCGAGGGATCGCCGGACTACAGCACGACAAAGGACGAGGTCACGATGCTCAGGACATCAATGACGGTGTGTTGTGTGGGGGCGGTGTACGGGGTGGTACTGGCAATGACGAGCACGGCAGCTCATGGCCAGTGCGAGGTTACGGAGACGGCGGAGATTACAGCCTCGGATGGGCTCTTCGGCGACGAGTTCGGCAGGTCGGTGGCGATCAGCGGCAACACGATGATCGTCGGGGCCCCGACGGCGGACGCCGCGGGCGACGCGGCCGGCGCCGCGTACATCTACATGTTCGACGGTGTCTCGTGGATCGAGCAGCCCAAGCTGCTCGCGAGTGATCCGGCCCCAGGTGACCGGTGCGGGTCCTCTGTCGCGGTTCACGGCACTGTCGCGGTCGTTGGTGCGCCTTTCGTCGGCGACACGTCCATCGGCGCCGTCTACGTCTTCCGATTCAACGGCAGCAGTTGGATGCAGGAGCAGAAGCTGGTGCCGCCGGTGGACGCGGGCGGGGCGAGCTTCGGCTGGTCGGTGGCGGTGCAGGGCACCGCCATCGTGGTCGGGGCGCAAACTGCCAACGGTGCGACGGGCGCGGCGTACGTCTTTGGATTCGACGGCGTCACATGGGTCGATCAAGACACACTGACTGCTACCGACCCAGCAACCAACGATCGATTCGGCACTGACGTTGACATCGACGGTGACGTGATACTGGTCGGCTCCCCGGAAAACGACGACAACGGCTCAAATTCCGGGGCGTTCTACGTCTTTCGATTTGAGGGCGACATCGAACTCTGGGGAGACGGCATCAAGATCACGGCGTCCGACGCCGCGGCAGACGACATGTTCGGGTGGAGGGTGTCGGTCAGCGGAGATGTCGCTCTCGTCGCCGCGAACACTCAGGGTATATTCGCCGATACAGGCGCTGCGTACTTGTTCCGATATGACGGAACAGTCTGGAACGAAGAGCAGAAGCTCACTGCGCCGGTCGAAGCCCCGGACCCCAGTGAGTTTGCGTTTGGCGTTGCGGTCAGTGGCAGCGTGGCAATCGTCAGCGCCACGCGCGACAACGGTCAATCGACCTCGAGCGGCGCCGCCTATGTCTACTCCTTCGACGGAGCCAGTTGGATCCAGCAGGCCCGTGTGATCGCCTCTGACGGCTTGACTTTCAACCTGTTCGGTGTAGCAGTCGAAATGAGCGACGATACGGCGGTGATCGGAGCAATTCTTGTCGACCCGAGCGGTGCAACATACACGTACGCAGGCCTGGCTGACGGCATCCCCGACCAATGCCAGGCGACCTGTCCGTGGGACCTCGACGGTGACGGTGCGATCGGCATCACCGACTTCCTGGCACTGCTGGGGCTGTGGGGGACGGACCCGGGTGGGCCACCGGACTTCGACGGCGATCAGGACGTCGGGATCACGGACTTCCTTGCGCTGCTGGGCAACTGGGGCGCCTGCCCGTGATCGCCGTGCGGCGGTAATCCCGAGCACGATCTATCGGACGTTCGCCGGGACTCTGCGTAGTCCATAGTGGCTGTGTTGTTGGCGGCGCGGCGCGCGCGCCGCCACCAGTCGGTCGTGACTGACGCCGCCGGCCCAACCACTCGATCTACTGATACCACGGGTACTCTCGCCCGGTGGCCGGAGGGTTCCTGTGTGATCGGTCCATCGCCATGTCGCAGATGCCGACGGTCTCGTCGGGGCTTCACGCTCATGGAAGCGCTGATGGCCTCGGCGATCCTGTTCGCGGGTGTGCTGGCAGTGATCACCGCCATCATGGGCGGCCAGCACAAAGCCCTTGAGGCACATCGCCGGATGGACGCCGCGCTTGCGGGCGAGGAACTGATGTGGCAACTGGCGGCGATGGACACTGGAACGTTATTGGCGCTACCAGCTATCCTACCGGCCGGCCCGTTGGACGAGTTCGACGCGGAGCTGACTCTGGAACCGGTGGACCACGACCTGCCCGGTCCGGGCGTCATTGTTCGCGGAACTCATGTGCACATCAGAATCCCTCCAGCTTTCACCGGCGACCCCCTCCTCGTCGAACTCGACCTCTTCATCCCCGAGCCCCAGGAACCATGACGCCCCACCACGCCCCAACCCGCCGTGGCCTGGTGTTCCTCGAGTTCATCATGGCGCTCGCGATCACCGCGATGGTCGCGGCCGCGATCGCGGCGATGGTGAGCGCCGTCTCCAGCGGCGAACTCTCCCGCCGTGACAACCGCGACTACATCGTCCGGACATACACCGCCACGTCGAGGTTGTCCGCGTACGTCGCCCGGAGCCGGGCGGTGCTGGCGGTCAATGGCGGCGACGCCGTCATCTGGCTCAACGACTGGCGCGGCGGCGGCACCGTGCATGCCACGGAGATCCGCTGGCTCATCTTCAACAACGTCGACGACTCCATCGAGGTCCACTACGTGGACTTCCCCGACACGTGGACCGAGGTAGCACAGGCGTTGGAGGACCAGGAGTATGTGTTCAGCCCGGCCAGCCCGGACTGGTCGGACTGGTCGGCCGTGTTCAGCACGTACAACGGCGTCGGCTACACGTCGAGCATGACGCTGGTTGACGGCGTGGACACAGTCCAGGTCACAACGGGCAGCAGCGAGATCACCTTCGACATCGAGTTCAAGACGGCAGGCGGCGGAGGGACCGTCGGACACGTCATCACGATCAGGATCCTGAGGCCCGAGGCCCCCATACTGTGAGCGCTGCCGTGTCGAATGCCATGTCGAACATGCACCCGCATCACCGCCGCGGCATTGCCATGATGCTGGTCCTGGTCAGCGTCGCCGTTGCCATGATCCTGGCCTCGTCGTACCTGGTGAGCCGCGACAACTCGCTGGCGATCAGCCACAACAGCGTCGCCGCCATCCAGGCGCGGTTGGCCGCGATGTCGGGGCTGGAGACGGCCGTCGCCATTCTTCAGACGGAGACCGACTGGCGGCTCAACATCAGCGGCCTGCTCGTCGATCACTACCAGGTTGCCGGCGCCACACTGACCATCACCGCGCTGGACATCGAGACCAACCAGGCCCCCACCGCCGACTCGGAGTACCTCAGGATCCTCGCCACGGCGGAGGTCGATCTCGACGACAACGGCACGATCGACGGCCGGCAGTCCACCGTCTTTCTCGCGTACGTCCCGGTCATCACCAGGCCCCATGTGGCGGTCGGCCTCAACGAGTTCGCGATCTTCGCGCGCGACAGTTTCAAGATGTACGGCGAGTCCACGGTCGCACGCTGGCCGACGGCTCCGCTGGGCAAGCTGGGGCGGCGAATCAACATCGCAACTCATGCGCAAGGCTCCGGCGACATCCTGATCACCGACGACGCCGCGTGCGTGGATTGCACGGTGTACCACTCCCATACAGCCTCGGGCACACTCGTCAACGACGCCAGCGGCCCCGCTGTCGCCCAGGAGAGCCTGTCCTTCGACATCCCGTTTCCCGGCGTCCCCGATCACGGCGAGCCCGACTCCGCCGGAGGATCCGACACGACGATCAACGGGGCCACCGTCATCGCATCGACCAGCGATCGCTTTGATGACATTTTCGTGAAGAACGGCGCTCATTGGACACTGCAAGGCGACATCACGATCGTGGCCGAGCACAACCTCAAGGTCACCGCCGGCTCCACGGTCGTCATCGACGGCAATGTCACGCTGGTTATCTTCAATGACCTGTTTGTCACCACGTCCGCGATCGAGGTGACGCCGGGATCGACACTGACGGTCTACGTCGGTGACGACCTGATCGTGACCGACGGGTACATCGGCGAGGTCCGCTCGGACGACATCCGGGACAATTCCGGCAACGAGCAGTACATGGACCCGCTGGACATCCGGTTCTACACGATCGAGACGACCTTCGAGATCCGGCTCTGGCAACTCTGGGCCAACTCCGTCGTCAAGGGCTCCTTCCACGGTGAGACCCTGCGCCTCACCATCAATCAGGATTCGGCCGTGTACGGGCGCATCGCGGCCAAGACCGTCACGATCTCGGACAACGGGGCGCTGTTCTACGATCCGGCCCTGGACACGCACGTCGGGTACACGAATCGGGAGAGCGGGCTCTTCACCATTACCGACGGGCTTGCGACCGCGTTCTCGCTGGGTTTCTCGCTCGACTTCGGTTCCCTCCTGGCGCTCGCCGACATGACGGGCACCGTCATCCAGGCCAATGGCGAGATCGCGGTCCCGACGATACCCTTCACGCCACCGGCTTCGGGCGGCGCCGGCGATCCCACGCCGCGACCCGTACCCGTCGAATACACACTGGTCACCTTCGGGCCGGACATGACCCGGTGGGAGCACCCGGGCTCTGACGAATCCGGCGGAGGCGGCGGCCAGGCCGGCGGTGGAACCTCTCTGTTCAATCCTGAGGGCGGGATCGCCGGCGGCGCCGGCGGTTAGGGAAGTCAATCGGCCTCGCGCATCGAGTGCGCACGTTCCGGAGCACACACGTTGAACCCTTCAACACGACGACACCGAGCATCGGCCGGCGGCTTCACACTCATCGACCTGATGGTGACGGTGGCGATCGTCGCGATCATGGCCACCGTGCTGCTCCCCAGGCTCCAGGACCAGGGACGCCTCCGGCTCATCGCCGGTTCCCGTCTGCTGAGCTCCGACATCGAAATGGCCCAGATCATGACGATCTCCAACCCCGCCGAACCGATCGTCGTCAAGTTCGAGCCGACCCTGGGCATCTACTGGCTCGCGTCGGCGGCCGATCCCGGCACGCCGATCCTGCGCCCCGGCGCCGGACAGCTGTATCGTGTCAAGTTCGGCGAGGGTCGCGGCAGGACCGCCAGGGACGTCACGTTCGCCCTGACGGGCGTCGCGCCCGATGACATCCTGAGCTTCAACGAGCGAGGCGGCATGACCGACCCGACGGTTCAGCCCCAGATCACGCTGATGCACGGATCGCGGTGGATCACGCTGTCCATCTCGACGACGACGGGGTCGATCACCGAGACGTACGGCGGCGGTTGACGGGATCGGCCGTGTGGTTGGACGTCGCTCCACGGGTGAACTCGCTTCGCGAGCTCAACCGTGCCACCCAGAATCCGTCGAAGAGACGATTACTTCAGCCCGTACTCGCGCAACTTGCGATACAGCGTTCGCTCGCCGATTCCCAGTAACTGCGCGGTCTGCTCGCGGTTGCCGCCGGTCATGGCGAGCGTCTGCCGGATCGCTTCCTTCTCCAGCCGGTCCAGGCCCACGCCGGCGAGGCTGCCCATGCTCAGCGAGTCGTCGAAGTCCGGCGCATGGATCTCCGACGGCACATCGTGCACGTCGATGGTGTCGCCCTCGGTGGTGACGACCATTCGCTGGACGAGGTTGAGAAGCTCTCGCACGTTGCCCGGCCAGGAGTACGTGACCAGCCGCATCATCGCAGGCTGCGTCAGGGTCGGAATCGGCCGGTCGAGGCTCGATGCATACCGGCCCAGCGCATGGTTGACCAGCAGCGGGATGTCCTCGCGGCGCTCGCGCAATGCCGGCACCTCGATCTCCGCGCCCCGAATCCGGAAGTAGAGGTCCTCGCGGAACTGCCCCTCCGAGACGCGTTGCTTGAGGTCCCTGTTCGTCGCGGTGACGAACCGGACATCGGTCTTCCGCCTGTCGTTGGAACCGAGCCGCACGACCTCGCCCGTCTCCAGCACACGCAGGAGCTTCGCCTGCATGATCACCGGCATGTCACCGATCTCGTCGAGGAAGAGCGTCCCGGATGTCGCGTATTCGAAGACGCCCTCACGGTCGCGGTCCGCACCGGTGAAGGCGCCTCGCACGTGACCGAACAACTGGTCCTCCAGCAGCGTCTCGCTCTGGCTGGCGGCGTCGAAGGTCACGTACCGTGACGAGGACCGCCGCGAGTGATTGTGGATCGCCCGGGCGACCAGCTCCTTGCCCGTGCCCGAATCCCCCGTGATCAGTATCGAGATATCGCTGGGCGCCACCTGCTTGATCATGGCAATCACCCTGCGAATCGCTGCGGAGTCACCGATGATCCCCTCGAATCCATAGGCGGCGTCGAGCTGGCCGCGCAGCTGCACGTTCTGGTGACGCAGCAGGACCGTCTGTGCGGCACGATTTACGAGATTGCGGAACACTTCCAGGTCCAGCGGCTTCTCGATGAAGTCGTACGCCCCGCCCTGCAGAGCCGCCTTGGCCGTCGGCACGTCACCGTGGGCAGTGACCATGACAGTCTCGACGTCTGCCTGGTGCTTTCGGGCCAGCTCGAGGACCTTCAGGCCCGATGTCTCGTCCTCCATGACCAGATCCGTCACGACCACGTCGAACGTGCCGTGGCGAAGCTCGTCCTCCGCGGCGGCCAGAGAGTGAACGATCGTGCACACGTGGCCGGGCTTGCGGAGAGCCTCCGCCATCACCTCGGCGTGGTCCACCTCGTCATCGACGATCAGAACCTGCGCGTGCAGACCGGCTTTCTCATCGGGACCGTTCATGTCGCGACCATTGTACGACCCAGCCAATCTGCATGCAGCACCGACGACAAGGTCGATACACTTCCCGGATGACCACGGCGACCGATTCTCGCAAAGCGACCGGGCTGCCCGGGTGCGAGTGGGCGGGGCGACGACTGCACTTCGTCGGAATCGGCGGGTGCGGCCTCAGCGGTCTTGCGCAGCTGCTGCACCGGCGCGGCGCGCTGTGCAGCGGCTCGGACAACGTCCCCAGCGAACTCACCGGCACACTGCAGGCCGAGGGGATCGCCGTCTCGCACCAGCAGACCGCCCAGAGCGTCCCGGACCCCTGTGACATGGTCATCGCTTCAGCAGCCATCAAGCCGGATCACGCCGAGCTCGCGGCCGCCCGGCGCCGCGGCATCGAGGTCCTCACCTACGCCCAAGCCCTCGGACGGGTGCAGGCTCGCCACACCGGGATCTCCATCGCGGGCACGCACGGCAAGAGCACCACCGCCGCGATGCTGTGCCACGTCCTGATCCGCTGCGGCCTGGATCCGAGCTTCATCATCGGCGCCAACTGCCCGCAGATCGGCGGGGGCAGCCGCGTGGGGGCGGACATGATTCCCGGCACTCCCGCCCCCGGAACGCCGGGGGGCACGCCCGGAACGCCCTTCACCGGCCCCCCGACCGGCCGGCCGGGTCTGCTCGTCGCCGAGGCGTGCGAATTCAACCGCTCGTTCCACTTCCACCGGCCCGTGATCGGCCTGATCGGCAACGTCGAGGAGGACCACCTCGACGTCTACGAGTCGCTCGATGCGATCATCGAGGCGTTCGCGGTGTTCGCCCGACTCCTGCCACCGGCCAGGCAGGACGGGCGACTGCTGATCGCTCACGACGGCGCACATCGGCAGCGCATCACGGCCGACGTCCGCTGCGCTGTCGAAACCTTCGGGACCAGCTCCGACGCCGACTTCCAGGTGGTCTTCGAGGCATGCTCCCGCCGGGTCGCCGTTGTCCGCAGGGGGGACGCGCTCGCGGAGTGGACCAACGTCATGGCCGGCGAGCACAACGCACTCAACGCCGCCGCCGCCGCGGTCCTCGCGCACATCGTGGGCGCCTCCTGGCCGGCGATCGCCGCCGCGTTGAACGACTTCCAGGGGGTCGAGCGGCGGATGCAGCGGCTGGGGCGGCGGCAGGTCGCCGGCGGAGAGGTCGTCGTCTATGACGACTACGGTCACCACCCCACGGAGATCGCGGCCACGCTCGAGGCATTGCGGACCAGTGAACAGCCTCGCCGGCTGATCTGTGTATTCCAGCCCCACCAGCACAGCCGGACACGCTTCCTGCTGGAGCAGTTCGCCGCGAGCTTCCGGGCCGCCGACGTGGTCATCGTCCCCGACATCTACTTCGTCCGCGACTCCAGGATCGAGAAACACCGCGTGACCGCCGCCGACCTGGTCGATCGATTGCGACAGCGGAACGTGACCGCCATGCACCTCTATCCCTTCGAGGCGATCGTCGAACAACTGGAGGTCATGTGCCGGGACGGCGACCTGGTGGTCATCATGGGGGCCGGTCCCGTCTGGCAGGTTGCCCGCCGGTTCCTGGCGCGCCAACAATAGAGCGGCCTACCCACCCCTTTTCTCCACGGCAGAGGTCCCCTGATCCGTTCCTCCACCAGCCTGTTCAGTGATCTCGACGTCGAGGTGGTCCCCGACGCCCCGATCGGCACCACGATGACCTGGTACGGCATCGGCGGCCGCGCCGACCTGCTCGTGCGCCCGAACAGCGTCGAGTCGCTGGCGACGCTGGTCTCACGGTGCCACCGCAGCGGGACGCCGCTGCGCGTGCTTGGCGGCGGGGCCAACCTGCTGGTCGCGGACGAGTCGGTCGACGGCATCGTGGTCCGGCTCGACACCCCCGCCCTGCTGGATACCCGGTACAACCGGACCGGCGACATCGACTCGATGCGCGCCATGGCCGGAGCCGATCTGCCCAGGACGTTGATGGACGTCACGCGCCGGGGGCTGGCGGGCCTCACACAGATGGCGGGCATCCCCGGCACGATCGGCGGCGCCGTTCGCATGAACGCCGGAGGCGCGTTCGGGTGCATCGGCGACGCCGTTCGCAGCGTCACCTGCATCACGGTGCGCGGTGATATCGTGACCTATCCCGCCGCCGAACTGCGGTTCGAGTATCGCTCGACCAACATACCCGACCCGCTGATCGTCAACGCGACGTTCAACCTCACGCCGGAGGACCCGATTCTGCTCCGCGAACAGGTCAAGAAGGTCTTCGCGTTCAAGAAGAGCACCCAGCCGCTGGCCGATCACTCGGCGGGGTGCACCTTCAAGAACCCCATCGATCCCGTCTCCGAGCAACGCGTGCCCGCCGGAAAGCTCATCGACGAAGCGGGGCTCAAGGGCCACTGCATCGGCGGCGCAACGGTCAGCCGCCACCACGCCAACTTCATCGTGACGGCCCCGGGAGCCCTCGCTGAACACGTTGTGCAGCTTCTGGAGGTGATTCGCCGACGTGTGTATGACCACTGCGGCATTGAACTGGAGCAGGAGATCGTTCTGTGGCAACGCGGTGACGGCAATGGCGAGAGCGACACAGCGTGACTGACGGAAGACCGACGGTACTCGTCCTGATGGGCGGTCCCGATGCGGAGCACGAGATCAGCCTCATGTCCGGCCGCGAGGTCGCGCAGGCCTTGCGCGACTCGGACCGGTACGACGTGATCGAACAGGTCGTCGACCGACCCACCGCCGCGACCCTGCCGGCGCACGGCGCCGACGTCGTCTTCCCGGTCCTGCACGGGCGGTGGGGCGAAGGCGGTCCGCTCCAGGAGGTCCTGGAAACGCTGGACCTGCCCTACGTCGGCTCAGGTCCCCGTGCCGCGGCCGTCGCCATGGACAAGCAGGCGACCAAGAGAATCGTCGCCGCCCATGGCGTCCTGACACCGCCCGATTGCCGCCTGTCCGCCGGCGGGCTCTGCCCCCTCGTTCCGCCGCTGGTGCTCAAGCCCATCGATGACGGGTCCAGCGTCGACCTGCACATGTGCCGCACCGAACAGCAGGTGGCGGCAGCCCGCGAGATCCTCCACCGGCGGCGGGGAGCCATCATGGCCGAGCAACTCGTCACGGGCCGAGAGGTCACCGCCGGCATCGTGTGCGGCGAGCCGATGCCGCTGATCGAGATCGTCACGTCGCCGGAGGTGCCCTTCTACGACTACCAGGCCAAGTACTTCCGCGACGATACCCGGTATGAACTGAACCCCGACCTTCCGGCCGGCACGGCCCAGGCGTGTACCCGCAGCGCCCTGGCCGCATTCGACCTGCTGGGGTGTCGCGATGTCGCCCGGGCCGACTTCGTCGTCAACGATCGAGGCGCGTGGTTCCTGGAGATCAACACCATGCCCGGGTTCACGACCCACTCGCTGCTCCCGAAGGCGGCAGCACACCGCGGCATGGACATGGCATCGCTGTGTTCACGGCTCGTCGACGCAGCGCTGACCCGCACGCCCGCGCACACGGTGCGCCAGTATGGCTAAGCGACGCAGAAAAAAAGCCGGGCGACGCTGGTCGCTTCCGGAGTTGCCGCAGTGGAACGTGCCATGGCCCTCGGCCCGGCGCGCGGTGACCATCACGGGCTGGGTGCTGGCCGCCGGCGGGCTCGTCACGGCGTGGGTGTTCGGCGTGCCGAGGCTCGAGGCGTATGCCGCGGTGCACCAGTCGGCCTCCGGCGTCCAGGTGCGACTGCTGGACCTTGCTCCATGGGTCGGGCCACAGCTCGAAACGTCGCTCGTCGAGACCGCGGCCCGGCACATCGGCCCGGATCCCTTTCGGCGGGCGGACCTGGTGGACGCCCGCGAAGCGCTGCTGAGCACCGGCTGGTTCGTCACCGTCGACCAGGTCCGCCGCGTGGGGCCGCGGCTCGTCGAGGTCACCGCCGTCGCGGCGGAGCCCTTCGCCGTCATTCGAGATCCGGCCGGACGGCATCACCACCTCGTGGACGCGCAGGGCCGGCTGTTGCCGAGGATCTTCCGGACGGCCGAGGAGGCCGGATACATCGCCATCACCGGCGTGCAGTACGACCGGCCTGCACGCCCCGGCATGATGTGGCCCGGAGACGACATCACCGCCGCACTGGAACTGGCGGCGCTGATCATCCGGAAGCCCTGGCGGAGCCAGGTCGCCAGGATCGACGTTGCACGGCACTGGAAGGACGGCTCGATGATCCTGGTCACCGACCGAGGCTGCACGATCACCTGGGGTCGCGCCCCGGGCGACGAGGCCGGCGGCGACGTCCCGGCCTTGCAGAAGCTCAGCTACCTCGACTATCACCACGATCAGTACGGGCACATCGATCGCGGCCTCGATGAACTGGACATCACCGGCGACGTGGTGGTTGGACGGTAGACCTTTCGAGCGCTCCGCACGGTCGGGTGGCACGGTCGAGCGAGTCCGCCGAAGGCGGACGAGTTCGCCCGTGGAGCGACGTCCAATCACGGCCGAGCGAGTCGCTTGGGCGACTCGCTCAACCGTGCCACACGCTCGCTCCGGTCCGCGACGGCAGCATGGAAAAAGCGGTCCGGGGAAAAACAGCGGGGGAAAATAGTCCGGGTCTATTTTCCGAGGTTGGCGTACGGGCAAGATATAGTCTCGTGCCGGAAAATAGACCCGGACTATTTTCCCCCGCTGTTTTTCCCCGGACCGCTTTTTCCATGCAGCAAAAGCCGCCACTCATCCTGCCACGCGGCCTCATTCTTGTCGCGTCCGTCTGGCTCATTTTATCATGGTCCGTGGCCATCGGGTTCCGCCCGCCGGTCGAGGCGTCGTCCGCCAGCTACACCCCGGGTGTCCGGCTGATGCTCATCAGCGCGGTGATCGGCCTGATCATCGGTTGGCCGATGCTTCGGCTCAGTCTGGGCACCGCGTCGTACCCGATCAAGCAGACCGTGCTCGACCTTGTTGTCCTGCTGGCGCTGGTACAGGTCGTCGTCTGGCCGTTGCGACTTGTCACACCGTGGTCACCGGCTCGCACCGCCGCCCTGGACGCAACGCTGGTCGCCTGGACCGTGCTGGCGGGGGCGATCGTCGCGTCGGCCGTCGGTACGCAGCGGGCGGGCCCGCGCAACATCGCGATCGTTGCGTGCCTGTGCATGTGCCTGGCGGGGCCGTCGCTGGCGATCCTCGGGCTTCACATGCGGCCGCTCGACGGTTTCTCGCACCGGCTGCTCCAGATCGGGCCGCTGCTGGAGGTACACGCCCTCAGCGGCGGCGGCCGGACGGCACCCCGCGCCGCCGAGTGGATGTGGATCGGCATCGTGGCCGCGGCCGCAGCGGCCACCTGGAGCGTGCTCGGGGTGATGGCAATGATGCGATCGAAGGATGCGGACCGACCAGCGACGTTCGAGTGACGCCCGTGGTATGCTGCATACCGGGCCTTCGCGCTTCGGCTCACGCACAATGGCAGACTCGCCTTCGAACGATCCGCTCACGGAGCAGGCCTTGCGCCGCTTCGCCGACCTCGTGAGAGGCGTCGGCGTCAAGCGGTTCTCGCAGGAACTCGGGCTGTCCACCCGGCAGGTCAACCGCATTCTTTCCGGCGCCCAGCCGAACCCCGTCGAGCGGATGCTCCGATCACTGCAAAGTGCCGAGCCGGAAGCGGGTGACCGGGTTCTCGATTACGTATGCCAGGAGATGGGCGGATACTTCGTACGCCAGGAGGCGTTCGATGAGGCCACCGTCAACGCCGTCAAGGAGTGCGCCGAGGCGATCGCGGCGATGAGCGACGGGGAGTTGTCGGAACTGGATCTGTGCGAGATTCGCGAGGCCATCAGCGCTCTGAACGGGCTGATCAGGTCGTGGCAGAACCGGCCCATCGACCGCGATACGCCGGAGATCGGCTAGTGCCGGTAGATCCTGTCGTGCGATCGTCATCGAACCGTGTCTATTGCGCGGACTGCCTGGGAGTCCTCAACGTGCTTCCGGCGGACCTCGTCGACCTGGCCTACCTCGATCCACCCTTCAATACGGGACGGCGGCACGCGGCCGCGAGCGGGACCTATCGCGACACGTGGCCGAGCCTGGACGCGTACCTCGACTTCATGCGTCTGCGGGTCGCGGCAGTCCGCGACGTGCTCAGACCGTCGGGGTCCATCCTGCTTCACTGCGACTGGCGGTGCTCGCATCATCTTCGAGTCATGCTTGATGAACTGTTCGGACCCCAGCGGTTCGTGAATCACCTGGTCTGGGCGTACGGCCTGGGCGGCTCGTCGCCGCGGCGGTTCGCCCGCAAGCATGACGACGTGCTGTTCTACTCCCGGAGCGACGAGTATTACTTCAAGCCGCCGCTCGTTCCGGCCACGAGCAATCGAATGAAGGGCGAGCTCAAGAAGGCCGGCGACGTGATCAACGTTCCCGCCATCAACAATATGGCGCTGGAACGAACGGGCTACCCCACCCAGAAACCGCTGAAGCTGCTCTTGCTGCTGGTGAACGCCTGCTGCCCGCCCCGGGGCGTGGTGCTCGACCCGTTCTGCGGAAGCGGGACCACGCTCGTCGCGGCCGCCCAGACGGGCCGTCGCTATATCGGCATCGACGTCAACGCCGAGGCGGTCCGGATCGCGCGACGGCGGGTCGCCGTCATTGCGTCGCCGCAAGCCGATCGAGCACGATGGCGATCGCCGGTGGTCTCCGGTCGGACGGAAGAACATTGACGATCAAGCCCATGTGATCGGCCTCCACCATGACCATATCCGTGACGCCTTCAAGACGCGCGGAGTTGATCGACACCAGGCCGTCGCCGAGGCCGTTCACCATCGCCTGCAGGGCGCGCGACACGCCGGTCAGCCCTACCGGTGCGCCATCACCGGCGAGGCGTTGCAACCGGTCCAGTATCCGTTGCACCTCCTCGCGACTGACGGGGCTTACCCGGCCGGCCACGATCGTGTACGCGGTGCCCTCCGGATGAGGTCGATCGTTGAGCCGGCGCAGGAACTCCGACCTGGGCAGCAGGTCCCGTCCCGCTTCGCCGGCGCCGTCCGCGAGCGCATCGAGCCAGCCTCCCCGCCCGGAGATCCATCGCGAGATCAGCTCGCTCGCCTCGGCGACGCCTCGGAGGCGAGCCATGGGCGCGCCGTGGTTGGGGGTCCCGATCATGACGAGCCGGCCGACCGCCGGGAACCGGTCGCCGCCCGTACCGTCACCGTGGTAATAGGCCTTGCGGGTCAGCAGGTCGCGCGCCACGAGCCCGCCCATCGAGTGTGCGACGATGTCCGCCTGCCGCACACCACGAGCCCGCAGCGACGCGAACTCCATGGCCATCAGGTCGGTGGAGTCGGCCACCGCCTGGTCGTTGGGGTACTCGAAGCGCACGACGACGTGGCCCGCATCCAACAGCGCCGGGGCCATGTCACGCCACATCCAGCCGGGATCATCCAGGCCGTGGACGATCACGACGACTCGGCCGACCCCCGCCGGCAAGACCTCCAGCGGCGCGCGCGGATCGTCACGTGTCACGACGGTGATCCCGAAACGGGCGTCGCCAGCCACCGCCCTGGCTTCATCCACCCACTGCTGCATGCGATCGAACACGGCCTCGACCTGCGACGCCAGCGCCTCGCGATCGATTCGCACGATCACACCGTCGGGTTCGAACCTGGTCGTGATCGCGTCGGGGGCGATGCGGTCGAAGACCTTCATCTGCAAACGGCCGAGGGTCGTGCTGACGTCGATGGACCAGCCGAGATCCTCGAAACGGTCGCCCGGCGCCACACCCGCCGCGCGGTACATCGATTCCAGCACCTCGCGGAGCTGCAGGCGGCCGTCCTCGGTCGGGATTCGGAACGTCAGAATGTCCGCGGGCGGCCCGGCGGCGAGCGGACCCAGTGTGAGGAGAACGGTGCTGATCAGGAAGCGGGCCATGGCAGGACTCCCCGGCAGGTGGTCGGTCAACTATAGAACACGCCTTGACGACGCAGGCGGTCCCGAGACATGATTCGGATTCACAGCACCGTTCGTTCAGGGCTTGCGAGCGGTGGTCCGGTACGGGTGCACGACCTTGCGGCGGCGTCGGGCCGTGGGCCTGGGGCTCCGCCGGCCGGGCTCCGGTCGGCCATCCCCGATGGTGCCGACGTCGCCGGGGACAGTGTCGCCGGCGGACATGCCGGGTCCCGCCGTCGTGATCGGGCGACCCGCCAGCAGGTCGGACTAGCAGCCCGTTGAAGAAGTGCTTCGATGGCGAGAGCGCGACCAGATTCGTCAGACCAAGGAGCCGGATCGAAGGCATATCCCGGAGATACGGCGAGATTCGGCGACGCCGAGCTGGCGGATCTGGGCCGCTCGCAGCCCGAATGACTTCTTCAACGGGCTGCTAGACCATCGTGGCAAATATCAACGTGCGCATCGTTGTTCCCCTGCCCTGTCAACCCGTTGTAGCGGCATCGCCGCCCGTGGCCATGGCCCACGAGGCTCCTGCGACGGCAACAGCAGCGCGCACAGACCGAACAGGTATGACAAACCGACGCTGCCGCCGGTGCCTACCGAGGGGCGCCGCGCTCAGTCCGCTCGCGGGCTTCGTTGACTTTGAGCGTGCGGCCGTCGAGTTCATGGCCGTTGAGGGCGTCCATGGCCGACTTGCCTTCGCCGGCATCGCTCATCTCGACGAACCCGAAGCCGCGCGAACGGCCGGTAATCCTGTCGGTGATGATTGCCACGCTGTTGACCGAGCCGTGTTGGCCGAAAAGCTCGCTGAGCGAGTCCTCGGTCGTCTGGAAACTGAGGTTGCCAACGTAGATGCGGAACATTGCGAACACTCCCATGCATGTCTGTAATGACGGGAGTGTACCACTGGGCCCGGTCACGGTCCCGTGAGGCGCCTTGTGGTCGCCGTGCGGTCACATGCGCCCAGCGCCTGCTTGCCACGGCCAAAAAAAAAGGATCCCGACGGGTGCTCCCCGTCGGGATCCATAAGTGTCGGCAACGACCTACTTTCCCGCTGAGCAGTATCATCGGCGGCAGGAACTTAACTACTGTGTTCGGGATGGTAACAGGTGTCACCTCCCACCTATGGTCACCGACAAATCCGGCCGCCGGTTTTCACCGCCGGCCGGTATTGATCGTTGTAAATCGAACGTCCGTAACGAGGTCGAATCGACGCATGAGATCATGCGAGGCATGGCCGCCGCCGGAATACCGAGCCCGAAATCAGGGCCGGAACCCGGTCGACGTGACCAAGTCATCGACCGTTAGTACCGCTTCGCTGAGAGTATTTCTACCCGTACACGTGCGGCCTATCAACCTGGTAGTCTTCCAGGGGTCTCTCGTCCCGACGAATCGGGACATGCAACACTCATCTCCAGGGGAGCTTCCTGCTTAGATGCTTTCAGCGGTTATCTCTGCCCCACATAGCTACCCAGCGATGGACCGAGCGGTCCAACTGGCACACCAGGGGTGGGTCCCTCCCAATCCTCTCGTACTAGGGAGAAATCCTGTCAATGTTGCAACGCCCACGGCAGATAGGGACCGACCTGGCTCACGCCGGTCTGAACCCAGCTCGCGTACCACTTTAATCGGCGAACAGCCGAACCCTTGGGACCTCCTTCAGCCCCAGGATGTGATGAGCCGACATCGAGGTGCCAAACCGCCCCGCCGCTATGGACGCTCGGGGGCGATCAGCCTGTTATCCCCGGGGTACCTTTTATCCGTTGAGCTACGACCCTTCCACACGGGATCGCAGGATCACTAGAGCCCACTTTCGTGACTGCTCGTCTGGTAAGACTCGCAGTAAAGCCGGCTTATGCTCTTACACTCGACACATGGTTTCCAACCATGCCGAGCCGACCTTTGCGCTCCTCCGTTACCTTTTAGGAGGAGACCGCCCCAGTCAAACTGCCCAGCATACACTGTCCCCCGCCCAGCTTCATGGGAATCGGGGTTAGGCCATCAACATGCTCAGGGTGGTATTTCAAGGTTGGCTTCACCCGAACCGAAATCCGGGTTTCAATGCCTCCCACCTATCCTACGCAGAACAGGCCAATGACCAATACAAGCCTGCAGTAAAGGTCCACGGGGTCTTTCCGTCTTGCCGCGGGTAGGCGGCATCTTCACCGCCACTACTATTTCACCGAGTCGGTTGTGGAGACAGTGCCCCAGTCGTTACACCATTCATGCACGTCGGAACTTACCCGACAAGGAACTTCGCTACCTTAGGACCGTCCAACTTTGTTACTCATCCAGGTACTCTAATGAGTGCGTGGATGGGCCGAGCCATTTCTGCTCGACTCTACGCGTCACCGCGCAGTTCGGACTATATCATCCTCGCCAGTTCCGCTGATCTGATCAGCAGGTTGACGAAGTTCGGCGTGTAGTCTCTGAGGATTCCACCGCATCGAATGCTGCCAGAATCTCCTGTTCGGTGTACTTGCGTTTGCCGCCGTCATTCATCTCTCGCCGAAGTTTCAACAACTCGACGATTCCTGGCTTGTCCAGGTGAGCTTTCTCCTTCATGAGTTCGGCCATCCGCCGGAAGATCGCGAAGTCGCGTTTCTTCTTGGCTGACAGAAAGCCGAACCGTCTGAAGAAAGGAATGACGTTCTCGTGAATGGCATTGAGGTTGTTGACCTCAAACATCCAGACGTCGTCGCTCTTGTAGCGAATCGTGCCGCACTTCAGATGTCGTTTGAAGAGTGCCAGAACGACTTTGTCCTTCTGGGACACGTTCAGGCACAACGACACCTTCCATGGCAGCGTGTAGTCACGACGACGACGGAAGCTGAGGTGAAAGCTCCCTTCGCCATCCACGAAGCCGGCAAAGTAGTAACCGATACGATCAGGAATTCTGGGGACATTGAGCATCGAGCGATGGCCTTTCCTGCTGATTGTCTGCACCGAACGGATTGTCACTGCCTGTGTGCCACCGGGTGGCAGGGATCAGGCGAGTACCGTCGGATACTCAGGGTTTCCAGCATTTAGCCGAATTTTATAACTACGATCGGTTCATAGTTACGGCCGCCGTTTACCGGCGCTTCAGTCGCAAGCTTCTCCCCCGAAGGGAATAACCTGCTCCCTTGACGTTCCGGCACCGGGCAGGTGTCACACTGTATACGTCCTCTTGCGAGTTGGCACAGTGCTGTGTTTTTGATAAACAGTCGCCAGGGCCTATTCTCTGCGCCCTCTGTTTCCAGGAGGGCCCCCTTCTTGCGAACTTACGGGGTGAATTTGCCTAGTTCCTTCACAACCGTTTTCTCGAGCGCCTGAGGCTATTCGCCAAGCCTACCTGTGTCAGTTTGCGGTACGGGTTCCATGATTGTCACCGGACGGTTTTTCGTGGGACCTTTCCACCCAACATCGGCCTCAAGGGCCTGGACGCTTCACTGTCCCGTTGAGCTTCAAAATCCGTCACGCCGGATCAACCGCACATGGAAGGGCAGGAATGTTGACCTGCTATCCATCGACTACGCCTTTCGGCCTCGCCTTAGGACCCGCCTAACCCTGGGCGGATTTACCTTCCCCAGGAAACCTTAGGCTTTCGGCGACGGAGATTCTCACTCCGTTTATCGTTACTCAAGCCGACATATTCACTTCCTGCCGCTCCATCCCGACTTCCGTCGAAACTTCACAGCCGACAGGAACGCTCCTCTACCATCCGCCCGAAGGCGGATCCGCAGTTTCGGCACAGTCCTTGATTCCCGATCATTTTCGGCGCTGGATTCCTTGACCAGTGAGCTGTTACGCACTCTTTAAATGGTGGCTGCTTCTAAGCCAACATCCTGGCTGTCACGGCAATCCAACTACCTTCGAAACTTAGAACTGTTCTGGGGCCTTAACTGGCGGTCTGGGCTCTTTCCCTTTTGACCACGGAAATTATCTCCCGTGGACTGACTCCCACGACAAGGCCGCGCGGTATTCGGAGTTTGGTTGAGGTGGGTAGGCTTGTGGCCCCCCATCCCCATCCAGTAGCTCTACCCCCGCGCGGTGTAACGTGAGGCTAGCCCTAAAGCTATTTCGAGGAGAACGAGATATCTCCGAGTATGATTAGACTTTTACTCCTCCCCACAGGTCATCACCCAACTTTTCAACGTTGGTGTGTTCGGTCCTCCAAGGGGTGTTACCCCCTCTTCAACCTGCCCATGGGTAGATCACTCGGTTTCGCGTCTGCCCCCTGCGACTCAGCGCCCTTTTAAGACTCGGTTTCCCTTCGGCTCCGCTGGGATTCAGCTTAGCCTTGCCGCAGAAAGCAACTCGTCGGCTCATTATGCAAAAGGCACGCGGTCACCCGAGCAAGCCCGGGCTCCCACAGCTTGTAAGCATACGGTTTCAGGTACTTTTCACTCCCCTTATCGGGGTGCTTTTCATCATTCAGTCACCTTACTGATTCACTATCGGTCGTTGAGTAGTATTTAGCCTTGGAGGGTGGACCCCCCAGCTTCACACGGAGTTTCACGAGCTCCATGCTACTCTGGTGCGCCTAGGCCACCGTTGCATTCTGCTACAGGACTATCACCTTCTTTGGTCCGGCTTTCCTGCACGGTTCACAGTTCACTCCAGTGTGCCACATCGGCGTCCGCAACCCCGGGCCGAAGCCCGGTTTGGGCTGTTCCGCTTTCGCTCGCCGCTACTTACGGAATCGCGTTTGCTTTCTATTCCTCTGGTTACTGAGATGTTTCAGTTCACCAGGTTCGCTCCTGCACCCTATGCATTCAGGTGCAGGTGACCCGTAAAAACGAGTCGGGTTTCCCCATTCGGAGACCCCAGGATCATCGCTCGGTTACCAGCTTCCCTGGGCTTATCGCAGGTTCCCACGTCCTTCATCGCCTCTCAACGCCAAGACATCCGCCGTACGCTCTTTGGCAACTTGGTCACGCCGACCCGACCCCGGCCACTGACCCTTGCCACCATGGAAAATCCAGGTGGTGCCGGATGCAACCGGAACCCGCTCGACGCACGTTGCCATGCCTCATAATCGCGTTCGATTCGTCTCGGTTTACAAGACGTTCGATCACAACTTGTCAAAGAACCAAGGCCGCATCAACGCCTTCCAGCGCTCACACGAGCCCCGGACGATAGCCGTCCTGTTTCAGTCGGAACCGAGTCAGCCTAGCACCATGTCCGGCGTTGTCAAGTTGGGGCGGGCAGCCCCTGCCGCCCGGCCCTACAAGGACCGCGGGGTGGGGGCGGGGACCTTCCCCAGCAGCCGCCGGCGATCCGTATCGGTCTTCTCGGCCTGCGGGTCGCGCACCTCCAGCCGCGTGGGGTCGTCGAGGTCCTGCAGCAGCACCCGGACGGCCCTGCGAGCACCCGGGCCCGGGCCGCGACGCCGCCGGTCATCGCCCGACTGGAGGTCCTCCACGATGTCCAGCACGAACAGCCTGGTGCCGAAGTCTACTCCGTTCCGTACACCACCGATGACCGCCCCTGGCGAGACGGAGAAGGTCTCCATTCGCTGGACTCCCTTGTAGAAAAGGAAGACCTCGACCGTGGCCCGACCAAACCCATGCCTACCCGGCCCTCCCTTGGTGGCGCTGGTGACGAAGACGCGGCTGAACGGGTGGATCCGGACAGTTTTCGACCAGTCGCTCGGCGGCGAGTTCAGCACAAAGGCCTCGGCAAGGTTCTTCTGGCCTTCGACCAGGCTCAGCTTCTTGCCGAAGAACGGGTTGTAAACACTCACCGTGACGCGATACCTGTAGCTGCTGCCCGGCTTGACGGTGAGATCGTGACCCCAGACGAGGATCTCATCACTGTCAAGGACGGCGGACGGATCGATCTCCGATTCCTGGGCGTCCGGGTCAGCTCCGAGAGCGAGCAGGTCTCGTTCGGTCCTCGTGATCGATCGGTCGATGCGCTGAATCTGGCGCTTGAGACGCTTGATCAGCTTTTCCTTGTCCTCGAAAGGATCCCGGTCGCCACCTTGGCGCCTCCCGGTATCCTGGCCTCCGCCGGCGCCGAAGCCTCCGCTGCCGCCGCCTTTGCCCGGGGGGGCGCGTCTGCCGCCGCCGGGGGGATCCCGCCGGCCGGTCCCACCACGGTCACCCGCGCCCTGTCCCGGGGGGTCATCTTCACGGTCATCGTCCATCGAACCGCCGGCGCGCTTGAGCTGGTCCATCAGTTCCGCGCGCTTGACATTCTGCTGCGCGAGTGTCTTCCGCTTCCGCAGCACCCCGATCCTCGCAGCGTCGTCGTCGACCGGTACACCGGTCTCGTGCCACGGGGGGACGGTCCAGTCATCGCTCACGGTGTCGTAGAACTTCGGTTGAATGACCTTCAACTGGTAGGCCGGATCGCCCAACAGAGCCAGGACTTCATCGCGGAGCGAAGCGAAGAGCTTGCCGCTGATCCGGCCGCGAACCGAGTCCTGTCCCTGGATCGGTTCGAGCGTGACCAGACCGGACCACTGCCCGTCAACCTGCTCTTCACGGTGAATGACGACGTCGACCATGTGCTCCGGCCGATCGTTGAACCAACTCGATGGAATCCGGACGGAGTCAGCCTGGCCCTCACCGAAAAACTGGCGACGAAGTTCGGCCAGGTCGAATCGGGCCCGAACGGTCGCGTAGACCAAGTCGTGCGGATCGCCGTCGGCGAACCGCTTCTGCAATTCGGGGTATCGTTCGACCACGCCGTCCGCCAACGCCTCGGCGTACTGGCCGACGGCCACCCGGTCCGGCTTCGGCACTACAGGCACCGTCAACTCCAGGTTCCTGCCTATTCCGACACCCACGACGCTCGGGGCGAGCGCCATCTGGAACGGCGGAAGGACCGCCTCCGGCGAAAGCGATCGATCACGCTGGGCAAGCAGATCGTCGAAGCCCAGGGTCGGGTAGGGAATCTCCACGCCGGCCGGCGCATCGTCGCGCAGCAGTGCCAGCAGTTGTTCGGCACGCTCCTGAAGCACCTGGTCGATGTCGGCGGGGGCGATCCTGCCCGCCGGGATCGACACGGCATTGGGCTCACCGATGAACTGAACGGCCGTGAAACCGATGGCAGCGACAAACGCGATCGCCAGAACGAACTTCTCGGCGTGCTTTTCCCAGACCGTAATTCCCTTGGTTTTCATCGTCGGGATTCCCTCAGCCTGTGCTCCCGGCCTCGACCGGGATGCCAAGTGTTTCCTTGAGCTCCGGCGGCATGAACTCGGTCGTCCACGCCCTGAACCAGACGGTCTCAAGAGCCAGCGTCACCTTTGAAACAGGTTTGCCCCCGTAAAAGTGCCCATCCCTGATCGCAACAAACAGATCCACCGGCTCCACCCGGGCGTTGAGGATGGTCATGAAGTTGTACCTGGCCAGGGCGTCGAAGACCTCGGGCATCATCTCGCTGTCCACGATGAGAACGACCTCCACACGACGAACGTCGAACAGCGGGTTGGTCGTTCGCCCGGTGAAGGAGTATCCGAAGTCAAGCGGCACCTCTCGGGAGGGATCGACCGAGGTCGGCGCCGCGCCTGTCTCGGCGCCCCGCGACGATGAACCACCCGTGCGACGTCCCGACTTCCGGCCTCCCGTATTGAAGCCTCCAGTTGGAGCAGCGGCCGCGCGCCCGCCGGAACCCGGTTCGTCCGTCACGAAGACGTCCACGACACGCTTCACCGGTGCATCGACGATCGAGTTGTACGGCTCGTTGCACTGAGCGAGCGCCCTGAGGATGTCCTGCTTCACCCACAACCGCCACTGCCAGTCGAACATCCGGCTCATGCCCTCGCCCTCGGCCCGATCGGGGAACTCCGACGAGGTCGGTACATTGAGGGCGTCGAGCGTCGCGTACATCTTCAACTTCTTGGCTTTATCGGCGTAATGCGAGAGCCGGGTATTGGTCAACTGCTCTGTCAAACCCGCCTGCTCATCCGCGGTCAGTGTGTTGGTCGATCTCTTGTGTAAGTCGTCCAGGTATCGCGCGCGGGTACGCTGGAGTTTCTTGAGTATCTCGTCCGCGGTCGGAGGACCACCGGCGCCCACGTCGGCGAGCAACTGCTCATACGCAGCGTGCAACGCCCGGTACATGTTCTGGGGCAGTATTTCACGCAGTTGTGCCGGCGGCCGGGGAAAGAGTTGCGCGACCAGCACCGCCCGGTCCTTGTGATTGATCCGCATCACCTCTTGCCTGACCCGATCGGTGTCCTTGCGGATGACGTCGACCACCTCCTGGTACCGATCGAGGAACCGCCTGTTGACGGCGATGCTTGCGTCCACCGGTACGTTGCCCGGCACCGGGTAGTGGATGGACACCTGGGTCTTCTCGAACCGGCTCATCTCCGAGATCTTCTTCGCCCGATCCTCAACCTCCTGCCGGACAGCCTCGTTCATGTTCCCGGAGAGGATCCACATCCCGACCGGAGCCGCGATCATGGCCGCCACGGCGAAGACGGTGTAGATGTTGGTCTTGACCCAGTTCAGCACGCCGCTCATGACGGGGCCTCCTGGTCGCGCTTGTCACCCGTCGCCGTCGAGTCGATCAGCTCCCGGGCGGCCCGATCCAGCAACTCGACCACGAAGGTGATTGGGACCCGGTAGTACTCCGATCCGGGCGGATACACGGACGGTCGATCCGGGACCGGTCCGAGTTTGTCGAGATCAGCGTTGCCGGCCGGGGCGCCGGGGCCCCCGGATCGCGGGCGACCGATGCCGCCGTACCCAGGCACCGACCGCGGCACCGGCGGCGGCGCGGTTCCGCCACTGCGACCACTCTGACCGAAGCCTCCGCCGCCGGCTTTGCCCGGGGCGGAGCGCGGACCCTTGCCCTTGTCGCGCCGGC
>JADFOJ010000085.1 GCA_022562915.1 Planctomycetota bacterium
GCCCCGAGGATCGTCTGCCGTACGAGCAACCCCGCCGTCACATCGTCCAGCCCGGCCGCGACCGCCGCGTGCTCCATGGCTTCGGCAAGCAGGAACACGTACGCCGGACCCGAACCGCTGATACCGGTCACGGCGTGCATGTGGTGCTCGTGCACGATGACCGTGCGCCCCAGCGCTGCGAAGATCTTCACCGCGAGCGCCTCGTCGCCGGGCTCGGCGCCGTCGCCCGGCGCGATCGCCGTCATCCCCGCGCCCACCCGGCACGGTGTGTTGGGCATCGCGCGGACCACCCGGGCCAGCGGGCCCAGCGCCTGGCGGATCGCCCGGCTCCCGAGGCCCGCCATGATCGAGATGACGACGGTCCCGCGCTGCAGCGGCCCGATCGCCCCGGCCACCGCGGCGAATCCCTGGGGCTTGACGGCCAGCAGGATCTGCCCGGCCTCCCGCATTTCCGCGGCATCGGCCGTACTGCGGCACCCCAGGCCGGCGGCGGCCTTACGGCGGGACTCGTCGAGATCCGCCACCACAATGGTTTGCGGCGACAGCACCCCGGCTTCGATCACACCCCGGACGATCGCCATGCCCATGTTTCCGGCACCGATTATCCCCAGTTTGATCGCCATTTGGACCGATCTCCCAAGAACTGTCTGAACGATCCGGACCCGTCGAGCGTAGCCGGGTCGCCGGGAAGGTCAATCGCCCTGTCCCGGCGGGCCTGAACGGTCTAGACTCTCCGCTTCCCGGCTGAATCTACCGCCTTCCGGCGGTGACACGGAACCCAGGAGGCTCCGCGATGGCCAAGCCGAACGGACACACCGCCAGCTACACGCTCCCGTTCGAACAGCCGGTGATCGAACTGGAGAAGCAGATTGCGCTGCTGGAGGATCGCGACGACTCGCGCGACTTCGCCGAGGAGATCCAGAAGCTGCGCGAGAGCCGCGACGGCATCCTGGACAAGATCTACAAGAACCTCTCTCCCTGGGACATCGTCCGCGTGGCCCGGCACGCCAAGCGACCGCAGTCGGCGGACTACATCCAGTTGATGTGCAGGGACTTCTGCGAACTGCACGGCGATCGTCACTTCGGCGACGACCCGGCGATGATCACCGGCTTCGGACGGATCGGCCCCTACAAGGTCATGATCATCGCCCACCAGAAGGGCCGGACCACCCAGGAAAAGATCACCTGCCACTTCGGCTGCGCCCACCCGGAGGGATACCGCAAGGCGCTCAAGAAGATGAAGCTGGCGGAGAAATTCGGTCTGCCCGTCGTCTCGCTCATCGACACGCCCGGGGCGTATCCCGGCGTCAAGGCGGAGGAGCGCGGCCAGGCGGAGGCAATCGCCGTCAATCTCCGTGAGATGAGCCGTCTCCGCACGCCGATCGTGTGCGTCGTCATCGGCGAGGGCGGCTCCGGCGGCGCCCTGGGTATTGCCGTCGGTGACCGCGTCGCGATGCTGGAATACTCGTGGTACTCGGTGATCAGCCCCGAAGGGTGCGCCGCCATTCTCTGGAAGAACGCCAACGAGCGGACCAACTCGCTGGCTGCCAACGCGCTCGCGTTGACCGCCAGAGAGAACCTCGCCAACGGTCTGATCGATGACGTCATCCGGGAACCGATCGGCGGCGCCCACCGGGACATACCGGCGATCACCAAGGCCATCCAGGACTGGATCGTCGATCGGATACGCGAGCTCAAACGGTCGAAGCCGGAGACACTCGTGCAACGCCGTTACGAAAAGCTCCGTCGTATCGGCGCAGTCGCATGGCATCCGCCGGACCCGGGCGATGAACCGCCCGTTGACGAATGACATGGTGGTGCATACGATAGCCGAATTCCGGTTCGCGGATTGCGCAACCGTCTCATTCGCATGAACTTACGCGCAACGGCGCGTCGAGGATCGTGGCGATGGCCAAGAAAAAGGTGACCAGGAAGAAAACGCAAACTGCTTCCGGAACCGCGCGCGCGCCGGCGGCGAAGAAATCGAAGACCTCGACGACCAGGAAACCGGCCGCCAAGGTCGCCAGGAAGCCGGTGAAGAAAAAGCCCCCAGAGAAGAAGACAGCCAAACCGTCGAAGGCCGCCACGACGCCATCTTCGAAGAAGAAACCCGCCACGGCCGCCACCGTGAGTGCCGGCTCCCGCAAGACCACGTCCAGGAAGACTTCCAGGACCACCTCGAAACCCCGGTCGCGCTCGGCCGCGTCCGCCCGCCCCTTGCCGGACGCCAACGGCTACGTGATCATCAATGGCCGGCGCGTACGAATGATGTCAGTGGCCGTCGAGGCGCCCCCGCCGCCGGCTCGGGGCAGCCGCGGCCGGACCAAGACCGACTCCAAGTCCGAACCGGTGGGCAAGTCTCGCAAGACCGCCGCCGTCAAGACCAAGCTGGACAGGAAAGAACTGAACGGCTACCGCGACCAGTTGCTGATCCGGCGAGCCGAGCTCGTCGGGGACCTCAGCGCCATGGAAGCACAGGCCCTGAGGTCAGGCGGCGGCAATCCGTCGCACATGCCGATCCACATGGCCGACGTCGGCACCGATACGTTCGACCAGGATTTCATGCTGGGCATGGCCGAGACCGAACGGCAGCGACTGCGGGAGATCGATGCCGCGTTGAAGCGCATCGAGGATCGGACCTACGGGGTCTGCGAGATGACGCACAAGGTGATCCCCAAGACCCGGCTCAACGCCAAGCCATGGGCGCGCTACACGATCGAATCGGCCCGCGAAGTCGAGAGAGGTCTCGGCGAGTGATCATGGCCCCAGGCGCACCGGGGAAAGCGCCACGGCGCGCCTGGCGCTCGCCGCTGGCCTGGGTCGTACTGATCATCGTCTGTGCGACGGGCGTCTTCGCCGACCTCGGTCTCAAGGCATGGGCATTCCGCAACGTGGCCCCGGACCCCGTCGTGCTCGAGCACGAGCACATCCCGGCGCACCCGCCGGTCGTCGTCATCCCGCGGCTGCTCAATCTCCACCTGGTCAAGAACGAAGGTGCGGTCTTCGGCATCGGCACCAACCAGCGCATGTTCTTCATTGCCTTCACGATCGCGGCCCTCGTGTCTGCGGTGGCGGTCTTCGGTCGCTGGACGAAAGCGAACGCCACGATCGCCCACATCGCCATCGGGCTGATCGTCGCGGGCGGCTTCGGCAACCTGTACGATCGCATCCACTTCGGTTTCGTGCGCGACTTCCTGCACATGCTGCCGGGATGGTCGCTTCCATTCGGCCTGAACTGGCCCGGCGGAAACAACGAGGTCTTCCCGTGGGTCTTCAACGTCGCCGACGTGATGCTGCTGTTGGGCATGGCGACGATGATGTGGTACATGAACAGCCTGGAGAAACAGCGCAAGCTCGCCGCCGACGCCGCCGCGGCCCCTATTGCTCCAGGCGGGCCAGCGCCTCGTCCAGCGGAATGAGATCCCGTTCGCACAGCGGCTGCGGCACCTCCGCCAGCGGCGTCGCCTCGGCGAGGGTGAACGGCCCCACGGCAGTGCGTTGCAGAGTGCGACAGTAGCCCCCGGTCCCGAGCGCCGTGCCGATGTCGCGGGCGAGGCTCCGGATGTACGTACCCTTGCTGCAGCACACCGCGATCTCCAGCAGCGGCCACCGGTAGTCGAGAACCTCCAGCCGGGCCACCTCGACCGGACGCGGTTCCAGGACGACCGTTTCGCCGCGACGCGCCAGGTCGTACGCCCTGCGGCCGCCGACCTTGATCGCGCTTCGCGCCGGTGGACGCTGCATGATCCGGCCCATGAACGTCTCCAGCACGGTGTCAAGGCGGTCCCGTGTCGGCGGTTCGGCAACGTCGACCTCGACGCGCTCACCCTCGCGATCGTCGGTCCCGGTGAACGCGGACAGGTCGATCAGGGTGCGATAGCGTTTCGGGGTCGACATGAATCGGTCAAGCGACTTCGTCGCCCGGCCCAACCCCAGCACCAGGACTCCCTCGGCACACGGGTCGAGCGTCCCGGCGTGCCCGGTGCGCGGGCCGCCGGCGCGACCCCGGACGACGGCCACGACGTCCATGGACGTCATCCCCACCGGCTTGTCGACGACGAGCACGCCGCAGGTCGCAGGGCGACTGCGCTTGTATGAGCGACCCATGCAGATACACTATGCGGACCGACAGGATTCTGTCCGGACAGGTGTCCGAGTGGCTGAAGGAGCGGCACTGGAAATGCCGTGTGCGACATGTTCGTACCGTGGGTTCGAATCCCACCCTGTCCGTTACGTGCGT
The DNA here is from genome assembly GCA_022562915.1 of Planctomycetota bacterium. Lineage (GTDB taxonomy): Bacteria > Planctomycetota > Phycisphaerae > Phycisphaerales > SM1A02 > JADFOJ01. Next base: position 4,241 of record JADFOJ010000085.1, read on the forward strand.
ACCTCATGGTTCCCTCCGGCGAAGCAGGTCCGATCCCTTGCATTCAAGCCCGCCGCAGTCATAATCACATGCGACGGGCTGTAGCGCAGCTTGGTTAGCGCGCCTGACTGGGGGTCAGGAGGTCGGAGGTTCGAATCCTCTCAGCCCGATTCGACGTGCGGTAACGAGTTGGGCGTGCCGGGCCGCTACGGGCACGGCCCGAAGTGGGTGATCACCGCCACCACGTCGTGGACGTCGACCACACCATCGCCGTTGACATCCTCCGGGCAGCCAGCAGGCGTGTCGCACGGGCTGCCGATACTGCCCAGCACCTGCCACAGATCGGTCAGGTCCACGGTCCCGTCACCGGTCACGTCCCATGGGCACTCGCCATCGGGGCACGGGCCGAAGTTGAACAGCAGCGTCAGCAGGTCCAGGACGGTCACGCACCCGTCGCCGTCGAAGTCCGCGGGCGAGCCGTCGCAGGATCCGAAGTCCATGAGCAGCAGCAAGAGGTCCGTGATGAACACGTTGCCGTCGCCGTCGAGATCCCACGGGCAGGGTGGCACGAACGGGCTGAAGATCACGTAGCTCTCGCCTGCGTTGCTGTTGCCGCCCGGGTCGCCGTGGTGTGCCCCGACGATGAGATCTGTCAGACCGTCGCCGTTGACGTCTCCGGCACCGGAGACGCTGAAGCCCGACATGTCGCCCGGGTCGATCCCGTTGATGACAAAGCCGCCGGCTCCGGCCGCGACGTCCGAGAGGTTCACGGCTGCCGTGTCGGCCTTACCAAGGACCACGTAGCTCTCCCCCGCAGAGCTGTTGCCGCCCGGGTCGGCCGACCATGCTCCCACGATGAGATCGGCCAGGCCGTCCCCGTTCACGTCACCCGCTGCCGAGACGCTATAGCCCAAGCGGTCGTAAGGATCGATGCCGTTGATGACGAAGCCCCCGCTTCCGGCGACGACATCCGCTAGATTGACCGGCGTCGTGCCGGCCTTGCCGAAGACCACGTAGCTCTCGCCTGCGTAGTTGTTGCCGCCCGGGACGGCGCGGGCTGCCCCCACGATGAGATCGGCCAGGCCGTCGCCGTTGACGTCGCCGGCACCTGAGACGCTCCGGCCCGAGTAGTCAAACGCGTCGACCCCGTTGATGACGAAGCCACCGGTTCCGGCGACGATGTCCGCCAGGCTTACCGGCGCCGTGTCGGCCTTGCCGAAGACCACGTAGCTCTCGCCTGAACGGAGGTTGTCGTCCGGCTCGGCGTAGCGTGTCCCGACGATGAGATCTGCCAGGCCGTCGCCGTTGACATCTCCGGCACCGGAGACGCTCCAGCCTGACCGGTCGTAGTGGTCGATCCCGTTGATGACGAAGCCGCCGGTTCCGGCAGCGACATCCGAGAGGTTTACCGCCGCCGTGTCGGCCTTGCCGAAGACGACGTAACTCTCGCCTGCGGTAAAGTTGCCGCGATAGTCCCAGCTGGGTGCCCCCACGATGAGATCGGCCAGGCCGTCGCCGTTGACGTCGCCGGCACCGGAGACGCTGTGGCCGGAGGAGTCGTGCGTATCGTTCCCGTTGATGACGAACCCGCCGGTTCCGGCGACGATGTCCGCCAGGCTTACCGGCGCCGTGTCGGCCTTGCCGAAAACGACGTAGCTCTCGCCTGCTCTGTGGTTGCCGCCCGGGTCGGCGCGGGGAGCCCCCACGATGAGATCGGCCAGACCGTCCCCGTTAACGTCACCGGCACCTGAGACGCTGAGGCCGGAGAAGTCGAACGGATCGATCCCGTTGATGACGAAGCCGCCGCTTCCGGCGACGACGTCCTCCAGGCATACCGGCGTCGTGTCGGCCTTGCCGAAGACCACGTAGCTCTCGCCTGCGTAAATGTTGCCGCCCGGGTCGCCACGGAATGCCCCGACAATAAGATCGGCCAGTCCGTCGCCGTTGACGTCTCCGGCACCGGAGACGCTGACGCCCGAGACGTCACCCGTATCAATCCCGTTGATGACAAAGCCGCCGGTTCCGGCGGCGACATCCGAGAGGTTCACCGGCGGCAGGGCCGTCGCCGTCGTGCTCGCTGCGAGCGTCGCCGCTGCCGCCAGCGCAAAGCCGCGGTCGGCCACCACCCGCGCGAGGTAGCCCCGCGGCCGGTCACGAAGGAAGCACCTGACCGCCCGCTCCAGTATGGGCCGGCGCCCGGGCCATCGTCCCCCCAGCAGACCCACCAGCACCCGCCTGCTGCGGCGGTACAGCGTCCGGCGCGACTCAAACGTCCGGTCAAGATGACGCAGGCTGGACATGGCTGAGGATCTCCTTCGAGGCCGGGACGGATCCGATAGCCTCGCCCATCAGCATCTATGCGCTTGGCGGGCTGATCCTGCGCGCCAACGGCGTTTTTTTCTTGAGCGTCGACTCCATACCCACCTGTGGTGCCGGGCGGGGCCCTTGCCCCCGTGCCCGGAATGCCTGCAAAGACCGGCCGCCAATCGTCCGATCCATACTGGACTGGACTGGGCCTGGACCGGGGCTGGACGGGGCTGGGGGGTGACGGCACATGGATTCCGGACGGCGAGCGGAATATCGAGTAGAGCTCGGCGAGAACACGGACCTTTCCGTGTCGCTGCCGGCCGCGGACGGCAGCCGCGTCCAGGGCAAACTGCTCGACGTCAGCGCCTCCGGCGCCGGCGTCGGCTTCGACACCGGTGACGCACCCAGCCTGGCTGTCGGGCAGCACGTGGACCTTGTCTTCGACTCCGGCTCCTTCGCCGGGCCCCTGACGGTGGCGGCACAGGTTCAGCATCGTACGGAAGGCGACGCGAACCACGAAGGCTCACGGCGCTACGGCTTCCGGTTCCTGGAGCCGCAGCAGCTCGACGCGCACCTTCCGACGGAGGCTCGCCGCTACTTCAACCGGCGGCAGGCGGTGCGCGTCAGCCCCAAGGCGTTCGAGCCGATCGAGGTGTCGCTGCGCGCCGGCGAACACGAAGCCCCCATCGAGGTCCGGCTGCACAACATCTCGGTGGGCGGGGTCGGCGTCAGTCTCGAACCCACGCTGGAAATGGCCTTCGCCGACAGGACCCAGGTGGAACTTTCCATACAGTTGCCCGGCAGCCGCCACCCCCTCGGCCTGGTCGGCAGTATCCGCTACCGCCGGCTCGTCGGCGAGCGGATCCACTACGGCATTGCATTCGACACCGAGCTCACCGAGAAGTTCGCACGCAAACGGCGCACGCTGGCCAGGTACATCGGCCGGCGACAATCCCATTTCCTGCGCGTCTCGGCGTAATGTCCACGAGGTTGCGTTGGGCCGCCGGCGCTTGACCTGCGGTTCGCCGGAGTGGAAATTGCCACATCGTTCTGGTAAACTTACATTAGCACCGCATTGGTGCTATTTGTTCGCGAGGAGGCCTATGACCCACATCATCGGTGAAACCTGCATCGGAACCAAGGACAGCTCCTGCGTGGACGTCTGCCCGGTCGACTGCATTCATCCCACGAAGGAGGAAGCGGAATTCGAGGGCTCGGATATGCTGTACATCGACCCGGAGACGTGCATCGACTGCGGGCTGTGTGTCGACGAGTGTCCCGTGCAGGCGATCTTCCCGGAGGAGGATCTTCCGGATGACTGGCAGAAGTACATCCAGATGAACGTCGACTGGTACCAGAACCAGTAGTCCCACCCGTACAGAGAGCCGAGGAGCAACGAGCCCAACGATGAACCGTGGCAAGCAAAAACGATTGCGCGACGCTGACAGACCGTTCAGCGCGGCGATGGATGTCGATACACCGCGGCGGTGGCGACCGAGCCCGCGGTTCGTCCTGCTGTGCGCCATGATCCTGCTGGTCTCCGGCGGGATCGTCGGCCTGAGCCTGTCGCTCCCCGACAAGAAAGCCCCGACGAGCAGGCCGGCTGCAGCGCCGGCGTTCATCCCGACCGGATCCACGTCCAACCTGAACCCCGCAATCCCGAACCCGGCGCCCTGGCAGTATGACCCGGTGACCAACCAGCACTGGGATCCGACGCCCGGCCACGTGCACTGGCACCCGGGGCCGCCGCCCGGCAGCCCGGGCGCTACGAACCTGGGCGCATCCTCGGTCACCACAACACTGCAGAACTCAAACCCCGCCATTCCCAACCCGCAACCCTGGCAGTACGACCCGGTCATTAACAAGCATTGGAATCCCCTGCCGGGTCACCAGCACTGGCATACCGGCGCGGCGCCTCCGCCGGACCAGCGGCAGTAAATGTGCCTCCTCGTCGTCCTGTATCGGGTTGTCGATGACGCACCGATCCTGATCGCGGCCAACCGCGAGGAGCGGTTCGACCGCCCGACGCTGGTGCCGCGCCTCTATCGCGGTCCGCCGCGGTATGTCTGCGGCCTCGACCTCCAGGAAAACGGAACCTGGCTGGGCGTCAACGAGCACCGGCTGTTCGTGGCCGTGACCAACCGCGCCAGGCCGGGCCTGACCGCCAGCCCGCGCTCTCGTGGCCTGCTCTGCCGCGACCTGCTGGCGTGCAAGACGGCAAAAAAAGCAACCGCGATGGCACGCGCGGCGCTCTCGGACGGGTCATACGCGGGGGCAAACTACGTCTGCCTGGACCCGACGTACGGCGCCGTGGTGTACGGTGGCCGCGACGTCAGCGTGGTCGAGATCACGCCGGGGTTGCACCTGCTGACCGACGCCGACCTGGACGACCCCGAGGATCGCCGCCAGAGCCAGGCCCGGCGCCTGCTCGAGACGGCCGGCTCAAAGGCGACCTCATCCGTGGCCGGGTTCCTCGAGACGACCGCCATCGTCTGCGCCCACAAGGGCGTCATCGTCCGCGCCGCCGACTCCGGCACGGTGTCGGCGGACCAGGTCGCCGTCACGACCACCGCCTCGGACGCGGTGTATCGGCACACCCCCGGCCCGCCTGACCGGCTGGAGTTCGATGACTTCTCGAACCTCCTGGCGAGGGTGCTCGACGGTTCGAACCCGGACAGCACTCGTAAAGTACGAGCATGACCCACGGGCCCGGCCGCAGCGCGTGGATGCGTCGGAGTACGCGCGGTCGTGGCATATCTCCCCCACCGGCACGCGCGCCGTCAGCGAAGCCCGCGGCGACATCTGGACGCTGCCCGCGGAGCACAGCACGCCGCGCAACCTGGCCCGCACCAGCGGCGCCTACTGCATTGAGACGATCTGCCAGGGCGTCCCCGTGGACACGGCCAAGGATCCGTGGGCGGCCTTCCAGGTCGTGGCGTGGCAGACGATCACGATCACGGTCAGCAAGAACCCCGTGTTCGATGATGCCGCGCGCGACGTCATCGTCGAACCGCTCAACGGCGAGGGGACGCTCAGGTTCCGCCAGTGAATCGAGACCAACAGGGCGGACGTCCAGAAGCAGACCAACGGGCAGGTCGGGTACGTGTACGTGCCGGACACCGGCCCCGTTTGTCCGGTAACGGCATCGCGGACATCCCCGTCGATACAACATAGAGAGGCCGACTCCGCCGGACTCGAAAATCGGTGTCCGGGGTTGCACGATGCTCCCGGGCCGCCGATGAAGCCTCTCCGGAGGGGGCTTTTCGTGCTGAACAAACGTCAGAGCGTTGTGGTCATGGTGCTGGTCTCCCTGGGACTCGCCGGGGCTGCGCAAGGCGGTCGGATTCACGACGCGGCCCGCGCAGGGGACGACCGCGGCGTGCAGTATGCGCTGAGCCGCGGCGCCCGGATCGACGAACCGGGCCCCAGGGGCGCGACGGCGCTGATCTCGGCGGCCCAGGCCGGCCGCCGCACGGCGATGGAGCTTCTCATCCGGGCCGGCGCGAATCTCAATGCAGTGTCCGATGGCGGCTACACGTCGCTCATGGCGGCGGCCGCCAACGGTCACACCGACTGCGTGCAGGTGCTCATCGACGCCGGCGCTCCGCTGGAGACCGCGTCCGATATCGGCGGGACCGCACTGTCGGTGGCGGCGTGGGCGGGACACGTCGAGTGCGTGCGGGTGCTGCTCGGTGCCGGCGCCGCCATGGAACCGCGCGACCGCGCCGGGTACACGCCTCTCATGATGGCAGCGATACGCAATGCCGCGTGCGTCACCGAGCTCGCCCGCCACGGTGCGGACATCCGGGCGACCACCCCCGACGGCGCGACGGCGCTGACCGTGGCGATCTCCTCCGGCAACGCCGACTCGATCAAGGCACTGAAGCAGGCGGGGCTCTACCTCAAGGCGTGGGGGCCGGACGATGAGTCGGTGTTCACGCGCGCGGCCGCACACGGCGATGCCGCGGCGGTGCGCACACTGATCATGTCCGGAGCGGACACCGAAGTCCGCAACGTCAACGCCGACACGCCGCTGGTCTCGGCGGCCCTGGGCGGGCACGCCGAGTGCGTGCGCCTGCTCGTGAAGGCGGGCGCCAACGTGAACGCCGCGAACCGGTGGCTGTACACGCCGCTGATGGGCATGGCCGCGCACGGCAACGTCGAGGTCACCCGGCTGCTCCTGGACGCCGGTGCCCGGGTGGAACTGACCAGTCGCCGCGGCGCCACGGCACTCATGGCCGCCGCGCTCAACGGCGCACTGGAGTGCGTCGACCTGCTGCTCATCGCCGAGGCCGATGTCGATTCGCGCAATCGCAACGGGTACACCGCCCTCATGGCCGCAGCGATCAACGGCAACGCGGCCTGCACCCGAAGACTGCTGCGGGCGGGAGCAATCACCGACTTCAGGGGCGGCAACGGCATGACCGCCGCGGAGCTCGCGTCGATACGCCGGCCCGCCGACCCCCAACGCGGGCCGATCATGGACATCCTCTCGGCGCCGGGCTTTCCCCGGATCGCCGACGTCGATCCGTCGATCGAGTTCAGGGACTGAATCGCAGGCAATCCGGCGCCGCGTGTGCCACCCAGAAAAAACCGGGGCCCCGTGGGGCCCCGGCTCGTCACGTTCATCAAGAGGTCTCAGGCGGTCAACGATCCTTGCGCTTTGACGCAGTGCTCGATTTCCGCTCGCTGCGACCCTCCCGGCGAGTCGATCGGTGGACGTCGCCATTGTCCCTGCGGTTGTCACGACGGGCGTCACGGTGGTCTCTGCGGTTGTCTCGACGAGCGTCGCGGTGCTCCCCGCGGTTCTCACGACGGGCGTCGCGGTGGTGACTGCGGTTGTCTCGACGGGCATCGCGGTGGTCGCTGCGGTTCTCACGACCGGCATCGCGGTACTCGGCGCGATCCTTCCTGCGATCCGCGCGGGCATCGTGTCTCGCGTCGCGGTGATCCTGTCGACCCGAGTGCTTCGCATCACGGAACTCGTTCCGTGCGGCTCTCTTCATGTCGAGGAGTTCTTCTTTCGCCGTGTGCCTGGCGTCGCGATAGTGCTCGCGCCCGAGCTGCCGTCGGTCCGCTGTCGCATCCCGGGCCTCACGGACGTGCCGGCGATACCGGTCCATGGCGTGCGTCCACTTCGCGGCCAGTTCACGTCTCCTGGCGGGCGTGGCGTCCCGTGCGGCGTCATGCAGCGACTTGCGTAGAGTCTCCAGCTCCGTCCAGGCCTGGTGCGCGACGGCCTTGAAGTCCGTCCGTGCTGCATGGCGTCGGGCTTTCGCTTCGTCGTGAAGGGCATGCTTCCTGTCCCGGAACTCGTCCCGGGCCGCGTGCTTCGTGTCGCGGAACTCCTGTCGCCCCTCGCGAGTGCTGTCGAGAAATGTCCGGCGGGCGTCCCGGCGTACCTGGCGGTGCTGCCGGTGGGCTTCCTTCGCCGTTGCCGGCTCCTGGTCCGTAGCGAGTGCCGGTGCGGTCCACGCGAAACACGACAGCGCGACGGCGGCGGTCGCGGCGTAACGAGCGATGTGCATGAGCGGTTCCCCATTGAGGTTGTCGAGACCCCTTGAAGGTCCATAACGGGGCGGAGCGGGTCAACGGCCGACCGTCCATTTTGCCCCACCGGCGCCTGCCCACCTCCACTGGTGCGATCGATCGGGAGAGTCACCGGCGTTATCGGTGGTCTTGCCCGTCGGCGAACCTGCCCGATAAGGCGGCTACGCTCCAGTGATCGCCAGCGCCCGCACGGGGCTGCCGCTTCCCTCGACGATCTTCAAGGGTGCGGCGATGACCAGCGCGCCGGTCGCCGGAAGCCGGTCGAGGTTGCACAGGCCGGCAAGGCCGAACTTGCCCGCGCCGTGCATGACGTGATGGCACGGAAAGGGCGGGTCGAAACCGCCCGCCTGCCCCGCGTCCGTCCCGATGGTCTCCGTCCCGACACCGAGCACGTCGCGATCACCCGCAAGCATCTCGACCGCCTGCCGGGTGAAGCCGGGGCTGTGCGGGCCGTCGTCGCGCTCGTTGAGGTATTCCCGCGGATCGTGGCGCTGTGACCAGTCGGTGCGCACCAGCACCCACGACGCCGCCGGGATCTCGCCGTGCGTCGACTCCCAGATGGAAATGTCGTCCGGTGTCAGGAGATAATCCGGGTCCGACCGGACCTGCCTGCAGACGTCGATGACGCACGCCGGCCCGATGAACTTCTCCGGCGCGATGGCGTCACAGGTGTTGTTCGAGAGGTCGCGCCCCGTGATCCAGTGCACCGGCGCGTCGAAGTGCGTTCCGGTGTGCTCGCCAAGGTGAATCGTGTTCCAGTACCAGGCGGGCCCGTCGTCGTCGTAGCGGCTGATCACCTCCCTGGTGAAGCCGGGCGAGGCGGCGAAGGGCTTCGGGAGGTTGATCACCGGCGTGCCGGGGTGAAGCGGCCGGGTCAGATCCACCACGGTGATCCTCCCGGCGCCGAGCTCCTGCGCGAACTGCATCAGCACGTTGGTCACATCGATCTCCTTGTGAAGGTCAGGTTTGCCGTGCGCCCGCGTCGCGCATCCATCGGTGGAACTGGAAGCGGTTTTCCAGCAGGGACAGCTCCGTCACGAAGGCCTTCGGGCCGACGGCCTCGACCTTCGCCACGATCGTCGTGAGCTCGCCTGCGGCACGAGCCTCGCCGAACGCCGTCGCGAACGCCTCGACCGAGCGCACCGTGGTCGTGCGGGGGATGCCCGCGGCGGCGGCGATGCCCGCCAGGTCCGTCCCGGTCGAGGTCGCCGTGGGGAACCCCCCCACCGACAGCAGGCTCTCGTTGTCGAAGATCACGTGCACGAGGTTCGCCGGCCGGTAGCGGGCGAGCGTCGTGAGCCCGCCGAGGTTCATGAGGACCGACCCGTCGCCGTCGAAGACCACGACCCCGAGGGCCGGGCGGCTCAGCGCAAGCCCCAGCCCCATCGAGGACGCGAGCCCCATCGCGTGCTGCAGGTAGAAGAAGTTCGGCTGGTGGCCGATGGCCTGGAGTTCCGCCGCCACCGCGCCCATGATCGTCACGACGGCGCAGCCATCCAGGTGCGGGTACACGGCTCGCATGGCGTCGATGCGCTTCATGGCTCCCACATCAGGTCGCGAGTGAGCAGCAAGGCCACCGGGCGCGACGCCGATTCCGCAAGCGTGTGCGCCTCGGCCACCTGGTGGGTCACCGTGGCGGGGTCGCGCAGTCGATCGAACGGGATATGCAGCGCGTCCAGCAACGGGATGGTCACGCCGCCGCCCTCGGTCTGCCACGGGTCCTTCTCGCCGAACTCGCCGCGGTGACTGATGACCATGAGCAGGGGAATCCTGTACAGCTGCCCGCACGACACGATGCCGTTGATCGCGGCCAGGAACCCGTGGTTCTGCATGAGCATCGCCGAGCCCACGCCCGCGAAGTGCGCGCCGGTCGAGATCCCGATCGCCTCCTCTTCCTTGGCCAGGCGCACCAGTGTCGTCTGGGGGTCGTCTTCCGCGAGGCGCATCAGGTGAACCAGCCACGTCTCCGGCAGCGCCGAAAATATCCGGACGCCGCACGCCTTGAGGGCGTCGAAGATGAGCTGTGAGTTTCCGACGGAGACCGGCATGGGCGGATGGTACCTCAGTCCGACGACAACGCGTCCCACCAGCCGTAGACGAGGATCACCGCGATCCCGATCGGCAGGACGTACTTGATCCAGTACAGAAGCAACGGCGTCACCGGCATCCGCGAGCGGCGGCCGATTTCCTCCAGAGCCTTTGCACGGCCGACGAACCACGCGAGGGCAACGACCGCCAGGGCGCTGCCGACCGGCATCATGGTGGTGCCCCAGACCAGGTCGCTCACGCCGATGTACCCGCTCCAGAGCACCGCCGGAACCGACAGGACCAGTTGCAGTGCCGCCAGTGCGACGACGCCCTTCAACCGGGACCAGCCCAGCACGTCCACGGCCGCACCGACGGCGACCTGGTAGGCGGCGATCAGCGAGAGCAGGCCGACCAGGAACACGCTCAGGAAGAACGTTGCGCCGAGCACGCTCCCTGCCGGCATGCCCTGGAACACCTTCGGCATCACGGTGAACAGGAGTGCCGGCCCGCTGTCGAGCGGGACGCCGACTGCGAAGACTGCCGGAACGATCAGCGCCCCCGCCAGCAGTGCCGCCGCGACGTCGGCGCTCGCCGTGCCGATCGCGATCCGCGGGATCGAATCGTGGTCGCGCATGTAGCTGCCGTACATCACCATCAACGTACCGCCGAGGCCCAGCGAGAACACCGCCTGGCCAAGCGCGGCGAGCGTCGTCCTGGGCGTGAGATCCTCGAGGCGCGGCCGGAGGAACTGCCGGAGGCCCTCGATCGCCCCGTCCTGGCCCAACACGTACACGATCAGCGCCACGAACATCACGAAGAACACCGGCAGCACCAGCGTGCTCAGCCGCTCGATCCCCGTGCGCAGCCCCAGCGCGATCG
>JADFOJ010000014.1 GCA_022562915.1 Planctomycetota bacterium
GCCACGCCCTGCAGCGGGCCCACGCCAGGATCTCCAGGCTGGAGGGCCTTCTGAGTGCCGCGGTAGATGCCCTGAAGAACCGGCCGGCGTCCGTCAGTGTCGAGAACGTCCGGCTTCCGGAACCGGACACGCTCGCCGCGCCGCCGACCGAGACGAAGGCGTATGCGCCGGCGCCCGTCGGCAAGCCGACCGAGCTCGACGGCGACATCCCGCCGGACGACCTGGACCGCGTGCAGCGGGTCAATTTCTTCTATCTCACGAACGCCGGCGAGTTGCTGGACGTGCTGGTGTGAGCATTACCCCCAATTGCCCAGCAGAATGAAAAAGTCCGTGATCCCCACCGCGCAATCACCGTCCAGGTCCGCCGGGCACGACGGCGGGCAGGGTTGGGCGCACGCGCCCCACTCCCCCAGCAGCGCCAGGAAGTCGAGGATGCCCACCACACCGTCGCCGTCGAGGTCGCCGACGATTCCCGCATCGCACTGCAACTCGATGATCTTGAACGCGTCGAGACCCGCCTCGACGATCGACTGCGTGTCCGCGTCGTTGGCGGTGAACCTGACCTTCATGATGTCGGTCATCGTGACTCCGGCGTTCTGAAGGTCCACGGGCGTGACCTGGTGGTTCCGCCAGAGGAGGCCGCCGTTGGTGTTGTGGACGGCGATCTCGATCCACGGCCCCGCATCGCCGTTGCTGCTGATCTCCACCAGCAGCATGTCGACGAAGCCGCCCTCGTCGGTCAGCCTCAGGTAGTAGTCGTAGCTGAGCCCCGCGTTGAGACCGGACAGGTCCAGCAACGGCGAGGTGAGGCGGACCGCCCCATCGTCGACGTCGGTGTTGCCGAGAGTGTTCTGGGTCACATACGCCTTGCCGCTGCCGTCGGAGTCGGCGGGTGGGTCGAAGTCCCAGCCGTCGTCGTCGACCGGGACGCCACGCTGCCAGTCGCCACTGGTGGCGCCGAGGTTCTCGGCGACCCATCCGAGGTCCGCTTCGAAGTCATCGCTGAAGGTGACGACCTGCCCGATCGCGGAGACGGCGACGAACGCGGTTGCCGGCGCATTGGTCGGATCGGTGAAGGTTCCGCCGCCGGCGCTGTCGGCACTGACGAAGTACTGAACGGCCGTCCCGCACCCGGCGGCCGGAAAGACCGCCGAGAACACGCCGCCCTGCTCGGTCATGGGGATCGTCACGAAGCCCTCCCCGGCGTTCACGTGCAACTCGACGGTGCCCGGCGCGAGGACGGCGCCGCAGGAGGCGTCGAACGTGACCGCCATCGTCGTGCCGCCGGCGGGATCGATCATGTCGGGGCGGCCCGACGGATAGCCCATGGTCAGGGCGCCGGCCGTCAGCGCGGCGGTCGGATCCAGGACGAACAGGCCGCGGGTGATGTCGCTGACGATCACCGTGCCGCTGGGGAAGAACGGGTAGACGCTCCAGGCGCCGTCGAAGCCGCTGCCGTCGTTCTCGGGGAAGGTGTCGAACCAGCCGACCTGGACCGGGTTGACGGGGTCGGCGGCGCAGAAGATCCGCAGGCCCGCGCGGTACTCGGCTTCGAAGATGAACCCGTTGTGGACGTACAGGTTGTGATCGGTGGCGCTGACACCGGAGCTGTACTCGTTGACCTGCACCGGGTTGGCGAGATCGCTGACGTCGAAGACGGTCGTCCGGTTGATGCCGTCCGTCTCGTCGTTGAGATACAGGAACTGCCGGTCCTCGCTGAGCCAGCACTGGTGGGAATAGCTCAGGCTCGAATACGTCGTGCGCGAGATGCGGAACATGTTGGACTTGTCGGTGACGTCGATGATGTCCAGGCCGCGGCTCTCGCCGGCTCCGAAACAGATCTGTTTTCCGGCGTTGGGTCCGCTCGTGTAGGTGACGATCTGCGCGTCGTGAAGCCCCTCGCCGCCGTTGGCGAAGGTCATCTCGCCGGCGAGTGCCGGGTTCGCCGGATCGGACAGGTCGAAGGCGACCAGCCGCGCGCCGTTGATGTTCGGCAGGCACAGGTACAGAAACCCGCTGTCGGTGTCGATGGCGACATTATGGATGTCGGAAGTGCCGGCGATCGTCACCGATTGCACGAGCGTCACGTTGCCGTTATCCACATCCGAGAGGTCGACGACGTCGATGCCGCCACCGCTCTCGTTGACGACGTAGGCGAAGCTCTGGTATGTCTTGATGTCTCCCCAGAGACTGTCGAAGTGGGCGATCGAGCCGATGATCTGCGGGTTGGCGGGGTCGGTGATCTCGACCACGACCATCGCGGCGCGAACGCCCATGAGGGCGTATTCGCGCCCTGAGGGTGAGACGTAGCCCCAGCAGTCGTTGCCACCGCTGGAGCCGAGCGTCGGCAGATCGATGAAGCTCTTGAGCTCGACGTTGAGTGACGGGAACTGCGCCGTCGCGGAGCCGGTGGCCAGGCCACAGGCGAGGCCACACGCACACAGGCTCAGCACGGGCGCGTTTCGCGTTGCGGTATGCATTATCTTGCGGATCTCCGGTTGGTCATGTGCATCAGTAAAGTCGCGGATGGCGTTGCCGGGGGCGCACGGCGGCGCACTCAGTCCATGGCGCCGACCCGTATGTTGCCGTTGACGACGACGCCGGCAGCCTGGAAGTGACCGTCGCCCTCTCCGTCGGCGCCGACGGTCTTGATGGCGAATCGGTCCGGGCGGCTCGTGCCGTTGCCGTCGAACGCGGTCACGATGACGGTCACGGGATCGTCGTGCAGGTGACCTCGCGCGGTGATCATGACCGTTCGCCCGCTGAAGCGTACGGAGACGATCTCGTTCACCCGGATAATGACGTCCGGGTAGGCGTGAGGCTCCTCCGCAGCGCACAGCAGCGACCCCTGGAGCCTCCCGGTAGCGTCGACGTTGAACTCGAACATGGCCACGCCGGCGCCCTCGTCGCCGAAATGGATCGTGCCGAGGCCGCTTGTGGTGCGGTCGCCGGCCGCCACGAGCGGGCCGGAGGCCGCCGCCAGCCCGAGACCGGCTGCCAGAACGATGCAACCCGGCAGGAACGTCTTCATGAATCACCTCGTGCAAGAATCGCCCCGCAGCCGTTTCCCGGGCAGCGGGTTCACGGTGAAATGCTCACAATAAACAGGGGTCTGCGTTGCGCGCGCCACCGAGGATCCCCCCTCCGGCGGGCGCGGTCTGACTCGTCGCAATACTCCTTCTCCGGTGCGGTGGGCGTGCAACGGGGACGTCTACTCTAGACGTGGCACCGGGTCCGTGCCAGTGTGACTTGCCGACAAAGAATTTCGGGGTCTCACAGACTGAGCCTGCATTCGTCCGGCGAGAATCGCTGAGATCGGATGGTCCCGGCAGCGGCGCGGCTTACCTCCGATTCCGGAAGCGCCGATAGTGCCGCGGGCGACCGTCCGGCCGGAAGGTGCGAAACCGGGTCTCCGTCGAGCGTGGCGCCGCGGATCGATCGTTCCGGTAGGCTACGCGGCTCGACCCGAAGAGGGGCCGAGAATGAGCACACACGTGGCGAGCAGGATCGATGACGTCGCATCTCACTCCGCACCGAGAGGACCGAGCCGCCTGGGCTGGGTGGCCGTCGTCGGCGGCGCGCTGGTGGTGGGACTGCTCATGGCGTTGTCTCTGGGCGAACACGGCGCCGGGCACGCCGAGCACCACGGAGCGCCGCCGTTGTGGTGGCTTGGGTCATTGCCGTTCGTTGCGTTGCTCGGCTGCATTGCCGTGCTGCCGCTGCTGCCGGCGACCCGGCACTGGTGGGAGAGCAACGTCAACCGTCTTGGGGTCTCGCTCGCCCTGGCGGCGCTCACCCTGGTCTACTACGTCGCCGCGCGCGGCCTCGGGTCCGTCGCCCCCGTACTCGAACACGCGATCGTCGCGGAGTACATCCCCTTCATCGTCCTGCTGTTCTGTCTCTACGTGATCAGCGGCGGGATCACGCTGACCGGCGACCTCGCGGCGAGACCGGCGACCAACGTCACGTTCCTGGCGGTGGGGGCGCTGATCGCCAGCTTCATCGGGACGACCGGCGCGAGCATGCTGCTCATCCGGCCGCTGCTGCAGACCAACTCGCAGCGCAAGCACGTCGTGCACACGGTCGTCTTCTTTATCTTCCTCGTCAGCAATGTCGGCGGGTGCCTGCTGCCGATCGGAGACCCCCCGCTGTTCCTGGGATACCTCTTCGGCGTCCCGTTCCTGTGGACGATGGGCCTGTGGGGTCCGTGGATCGTCTGCTGTGTGCTGCTGCTGGTGGTGTACTACGTCTGGGACACCATCGCCTACAAGCGCGAGGCCGCTGCCGACATCGCGCGCGACGAGACGCGTCAGCAGCCGCTGCGAATGCGCGGCGTGGTCAACATCGCCCTGCTCGGCGGGATCGTGGCGTGCGTGGCGCTGGTGGACCCGGCACGGCCGCTGCCGTTCACCGACGTTCACCCCTTCCTCTTCCTGCGCGAGCTGCTCATGCTCGGCCTGGTCGCCCTGTCTTTGCGCGCGACGCCCACCGGCGTGCGCGAGCAGAACAATTTCAATTACGTCGCGATCCTGGAGGTGGCGGCGCTGTTCATCGGCATCTTCATCGCGATGCAGGTGCCGATCGAGTACCTCAACGCACGCGGCGCCGAGCTGGGCATCGACGAGCCGTGGAAATTCTTCTGGGCAACCGGTACGTTGTCGAGTTTCCTGGACAACGCCCCGACGTACGTCGTCTTCTTCGAGACGGCCAAGACCCTGCCGGCGGGATCTGACGCCCTGCTGCTCGGCACCGGCGAATTGATCAACGAGGGGTTCCTGGTCGCGATCAGTCTCGGAGCCGTCTTCATGGGTGCGATGACGTACATCGGCAACGGCCCGAATTTCATGGTCAAGTCGATCGCCGAGCAATCCGGCGTCCGGATGCCGAGCTTCTTCGGGTTCATGGTCAAGTACAGTGTGCCGGTGCTTGTCCCGGTGATGCTGATCGTGACGGTACTGTTCCTGCTGAAATCCTCTCCGTTCGGGTAAGATCGGGGCCGGAGGCCGATCGCATGACCAAGCGCATCCTCGTCGCGCTCAGTGGCACGCCGCTGACCGAGTCGGCCGTGCAGCACGCGCTGGAGCTCGCCAAGACCCATGACGCCGCGATCACCGGTGTCACCGACGTCGATCTGGCGAAGGTGGCCGGCGTCGGCCCGATACCCATGGGGGCCGGTGCCGCCGCGACCGAG
The DNA here is from genome assembly GCA_022562915.1 of Planctomycetota bacterium. Taxonomy (GTDB): domain Bacteria; phylum Planctomycetota; class Phycisphaerae; order Phycisphaerales; family SM1A02; genus JADFOJ01. The sequence goes on from JADFOJ010000014.1 coordinate 5,192, forward strand.
CTGGTCGAGCATCGTCTGCAACTCACCGAGCAGCACGTGACCGAATCGATCGAGCGGTTCGAATCGGCGTGCGCCGAGGCGGGCGTGCCGTGCAGCGTCGTCCGCGAGACGGGGGACCCCTACGAGACGCTCATCTCGCTGTGGCGATACCACGATTTCACGGTGGCGGGTCTGCGCGGGCTGTTCGAATACGGGATATTTCACAACCCCGATGACGTGCTCATTAAGCTCATCGCCAAGGGCGTTCGCCCGATCCTGGCGGTGGCGCGCGAGTACCGGCGTGTCCGGCGGGTGCTGGTCGCCTACAGCGGCTCGATGGAGTCGGCCAAGGCGCTCAAGCAATTCGTGCAGTTACGCCTGTGGCCGGACGTCACGCTCAAGATCGTCTGCTTCGATCGCGGGCACGACACGTCCGACTCGCTGCTGGACGACGCGGCGGGGTATTGCCGTCTGCACGGGTACGAGGCGGAGGTTGAGCACCTCGAAGGCTCACCGACCAGGCGCCTGCTGGAGCACGCCGACGAGTGCAAGACGGATCTCGTGGTGATGGGGTCGTCCTCGCGGGCACGGATCTTCCAGCACCTGCTCGGCGACACCGCATTGCACGCCGTTCGCCACGCGGAGATCCCGCTGTTCCTGACGCAGTGACGGTAAAGATCGCGTGGCACGGTTGAGCGAGTTGCGCCAGTGACTCGCTCGGCCGTGCCACAGCCACCCGACAGGACAAGCCATGTCAGTTGACCTGAATCTGCTTCGGTCTCGCGGCCTCTGCCTGGGGAATGGTAAGGGTGAGCACGCCGTCCTTGAGCTCGGCCGTGGCCTGGGCCTCCGTGATGATGCCCGGCAGGGCGATCCGGCGGCTCACGGAGCCGACGTTCCGCTCCTTGCGGTAATAGTGCTCGTCGGACGTCTCGGTCTCCTGGGTATGCTCCGCCTTGATCGAGAGCACGCCGTCGTGGATCTGGACGTCGATGTCCTGCTTGCGGAAACCGGGAAGTGAGGCCCGCACCACGATGTCGCCGTTCTCTTCGGCGACGTCCAGGGCCAGCGTGCCTTCCTCGCTGAAGTCCAGGCCGCCCGTGCGGAAGAACGGGTCGTGGCTGACGAAGTCCAGAACGCTGCGCATCGTGCGATCAAGAGGACTGCGACGGATGATTTCGAACATCTGAATGCTCCTTTGATAGATGGGTTCATCGGCCGGCGGGGGGCAGCCCCCGCCCACGCGCTCATGGCGCACGCCGCGTGCCATTGCTGCTCGTGCACCGAGCCGAACGCAGGGCGGTTTCGTCGCGTCCGGGCGGACCGGCGTCTGCCGCCGTGACAGTAAGGGTTCGTCGGATCTGCCCAATTGTCGCGGGGTGCTTTTCCCATACCCGTGACGACCGCAGGGTGTGTGGGTGGACCCTATGATGGAGGGCGATGAACGTCCGTGTGAACGGTGAGCAGCGGGTCCTGGCAAGCGCATGTACTGTGGCGCGGCTCCTCGACGAACTGAACCTCGCCGGGCAACCGTGCGCCGTCGAGGTCAACGCGGCGATCGTCCCCCGGCGCGAGCACGGCGAACGGCTTCTCTCGGACGGTGACACGGTGGAGATCGTCACCCTGGTCGGTGGCGGATGATCACGGCATGACACGCCAACTCGAGGCCAACCAGGTCGAACCGTTGAACTTCGGCGTCGTCACGATCACCAGCCGCCTGATCGTGGGCACCGGCAAGTACCCGACCTACGAGGTAATGCAGGCCGCGCTGGACACCAGCGGCGCCGAGGTGGTCACGGTGGCCGTCCGACGCGAGCGGCTCGTCGACGGAGACGGCCGGTCGCTGCTGGACTTCATCGACACGGACCGGTACACGATCCTGCCCAACACCGCCGGCTGCTTCACCGCCGACGACGCGGTGCGGGTGGCCCGGCTGGGACGCGAGCTGCTGGATCAACTGGACAACCCCGGCCGTGACTGGGTCAAGCTCGAGGTGCTCGGCGACACCAGGACGCTCCTGCCGGACCCGGTCGGAACGCTGGAGGCCTGTCGCGAGCTGACGGACGATGGTTTCGCGGTCATGTGCTATACCGGCGATGATCCCGTCATGGCCGCCCGGATTCGTGATGCCGGTGCCGCCAGCGTGATGCCCGCGGGAAGCCCCATCGGCTGCGGTCGCGGCATCGCCAACCCCGCCGCGATCGCGATGATCATCCAGATGCTCAAGGACCCGGCCCAGGGTGGAGATCCGGCGTACCCGGTCATCGTCGACGCGGGCGTCGGCACCCCCAGCGACGTGACGATCGCGATGGAACTCGGCGCCGACGGCGTGTTGCTCAACACCGGTATCGCCCACGCCGACGACCCGGTCCGCATGGCCCGTGCGATGAAGGCGGCCTGCGAAGCCGGCTATCACGGCTGCCGAGCCGGCCGGATCCCGAAGAAGCTCTACGCGACCGCGTCCAGTCCGTCCGAAGGGGTGATCACGACGATCCCGGGGGAGTAAGAAAAATAGACCGGGACTAATTTCCGTCGGTGGCCCGCTGCTGCGCGGTGACCGCGGCCGGAAATCAGTCCCGGTCTATTTTTCTTACTTGTCGACCCGCCGACCCAGGCACTCCGAGACCTCCGCGATGCGGGCGTCCATGGTCTCCCGGTCCTGCGCCTCCAGGTTCAGCCGAAGCAGCGGCTCCGTGTTGCTGGGGCGGACGTTGCACCACCACGGGCCCATGTCGACCGTGACGCCGTCCAGCTCATCGATCACCCCGTCGGCGTAGGTCTCCTTGAGCTCATCCATGGCCGCCTGCGGGTCGTCTGTCTCGAAGTTGATCTCACCGGACTGGGCGTACCGCCGGGCCGGCTTGATCAACGTGCTCAACGGCACCCCGGCACGCACCAGCGCGCTGACGATCTCGACGAGCGCCATCGCCCCCGAGTCCGTATAGAAATTGCTCCGAAAGTAGAAATGCCCCGACAACTCGCCGCCGAAGGCCGCGTCGTGGTCGGCCATCTTCTGCTTCATGAACACGTGCCCGACGCGTGACCGGACGGGCCGGCCTCCGGCCTCGGTGATCATCTCCGGCAACGACTTGCTCGACCGCAGGTCGTAGACGATCGACGATCGGGGGTACCGCCGGAGCATGTTCTGGCTGAGCCATGCCGTGAGCAGATCGCACCCGACGATGTCTGCGTTCTCGTCGACGACCATGCAGCGGTCGGCGTCCCCGTCAAAGCAGATCCCGAGGTCGGCCCCGACCTCGAGGACGGTGTCCCGAACCTGCTGAAGGTTCGCCTCCACCAGCGGATTGGGTTCGTGCACGAACGTGCCGGTGGAGTTGTCGAAGTTCACCTTGGTGATCTGGAGGCCTCGAACGTCGGCGAAGACCCGTGGCACCATCGTGCCCGCCATGCCGTTGGAGGCGTCGATCACGATCTTCAGTGTGGCGGACCCCTCCAGCAGTGACGCGTCAAGGTCCTGCAGGGCGTGTTGCCGGTAGGCGTCCCACAGGTCCCGCGTGTCCTCGCGGCCGTTGCGTGCAGTGTGCTTGTCGCGATCGATCATCGCCGCGTACCGGCGTATCTCGTCCAGCCCGGTGGTCATCCCGATGGGCCTGGCGTGCGTTCTTGAGATCTTGAACCCGTTGTAGTTGGCGGGATTGTGTGACGCGGTCACCTGCACACCGCCGCAGCAGCCGAGATGGTTGATGGCGAACGAGACGAACGGCGTGTCCACCAGGCCGACGTCGACGACGTGGGCGCCGAAGTCGCGGATGCCCTGCTTGAGGCTCTCGGAGAGCGCCGGCGAGCTGACCCGCATGTCGTGCCCGACGACGACGTGCCGCATCATCGGATCGTCGTACCCCGCCTCGGCGGCCTCACCGGTGAGAAACTGGCCCGCCGCATAGCCGATCTGCCACGCAAGCTTCTCGTTGAGCGGCTTGGGGTAGATTGCCCGGATGTCGTACGCTTTGAAGACCTTGCCCAGCATGGGATGGGGATGATAGCAGTACCCAAAGCGGGCCGGGCGCAATGGCCCGGCCCGACTCGAGGAGAAAGGAGGTCTTGCCGGGCCGCTCACACCAGCCTGGGCTGGGGGACCTCGACCGGCGGAAAGTCCACGTCGGTGCCGGCGACGTGGTTGAAATAGTTGGTGAAGAGGTTCTGCGCGACGTTGGCGACGATCTCGGTGATCTCGCCATCGTCGAAGCCGGCGTCGCGGACCCGCTGGAGATCCTCGTCGGAGACCCAGCCGCGCTGCTCGACGACCGCCAGCGCGAAGTCCAGGGCGCTCTGGGCCCTCGGCTCGCGTGCCGTGCCGCGCAGGTTCGCGCCCAGTTCCTCGTCGTCCAGGCCGACGCTCCTGCCGATGGCGGTGTGCGCCGACGCGCAGTAGCCGCATCCGCTTGCGCCGGCGACGGCCAGGGCGATCTGTTCGCGGAGCGTGGCGCCGAGGCTGCCCCCGGCGAGCGCTCCGCTCAGGCCGAGGTAGCCCTCCAGGGCCGCCGGGGACTGGGCGAGGGTGGCGGTGATGTTCGGTGTCATGCCGAACTTCTCGTGGACTGCCTCCAGCAGTGTTCGGGCCTTGCCTTCGGCTGCCTGGGGATCGATCGGGTTGATGCGTGGCATGATGAGGGGCTCCTGTGAGGTACCTGGTGGTGGTGAATCGTCAGTCAGAACGGATCGTCTGGAACGATCATTCCATAAATACTGAAAAAAAGGTCATTCAAGGGTGGACAACGCCACGGTGACGATGTCCTTCAGCGTGGCGCGGCTTGCCGACGCCTTGCCCATCACCACCACGCCCTGGGCGGTGCCGGTGAAGAATCGGGCGAGCGCCCGGGTGTCGGCCGTGCGTTTCAGCTCGCCGGCGGTGACCGCCTTCTTCAGTGCCCGGTGAAACGCCTTCTCGATCCTCTGGAGTATCGCCGTCACGGCCCTGGCCACCTGGGGGTCGTGCTGGGCGAGTTCGACGGCGGTGTTGGTCGCCATGCACCCGCGGCACGAGCCGTTGAGCGCCTGGTCGACCATGCGGGCCATGGCCTTGCGGACGTTGCCCAGCGGGCTTCCGCCGGCAGAGAGCATCTCTTCGAGCCCGCAGGTCACGGTGCGGCCGTAGTGCTCCATCGCGGTCGAGAACAGGGTGTGCTTGTCCCCGAACGTGTCGTACATGCTGCCGCGGCTGATCCGCATGGCGTCCAGCAGGTCCTGGACGCTCGTGGCCTCGTAGCCGTGGGCCCAGAAGACCTCCATGGCCCGCTCCAGGGCGATCTGCTGGTCGAATTCCTTGGGTCTGCCAACCATGACCGTTCACAGTATCGTCTTCTGGAACGAATAGTCAAGAACGATTGTTCCAGAATTGTGGATGGTCTGCCCCGGTGGCTCCTGAAGGGTGCGTCGTCACGGCAACTGCTCATCGATTTCCAGGATCCGCACGCCCTCCGGCAGTGCCTCCATGAACCGGCGGCCGTACCCCCTGGTCACGATGCGGGGGTCCAGCACCACGACCCGGCCGGTGTCCGTGCTCGAGCGGATCAGCCGGCCGATGCCCTGCTTGAACCGGATAACCGCGTTGGGGACCTGGTCCTCCATGAACGGATCTCCGCCGCGGTCCCTGATCCGCTGGTGGCGCGCCTCCAGCAGCGGCAGGTCCGGGACGTCAAACGGCAGCCGCGTGATGATCACGTTGCGAAGTCCGCGACCGCGCACGTCCACGCCCTGCCAGAAGCTCGACGTGCCCAGGAGCACCGACCGGTCGTCGTCGCGGAACCGCCGGAGCAACAGGGTCCGTGGTCCGTCGCGCCCCTGCACGAGCAGGGGAAACTCTTTCTCGGCCAGCGGTGCCCGCAGCGCGTCGGCGGCGCGATTCAGCATCGAGAAACTGGTAAAGAGCACGAACGCCCCGCCGCCGGTCTGGTCGATCTGCTCCAGGATCCGCCGGAACAGCGCGTCGGCGTACCGCGGGTGGCCGGGCGGCGGCATCGCCCGGTCGATGATCACCTTCATCTGCGAGGCGTGGTCGAACGGGCTGCCCAGCTGAAGGGTCCGCGCTCCTTCACACCCCAGCCGACCCGCGAGGTGGGAGAAGTCGCCGCGGCCGGTGGCCATCGTCGCGGAAGTCAGGACGACCGAGACTTCCTTGCTGAAGAGCCCGTCGCGCAGGAGCGGGCCGACCTCGATCGGCATGCAGTGAAGGCTCAGGCGGGGCCGCCCGCGGCCTCGCCGGTCCTGCGGCGTCTTCAGCCAGTACACGCACTCGTCGAGCCGCTGCTCCAGCAGGACCGCGGTCTCCTCGGCGATCGCGGCCGCACGCTGCACGTAGCTGTTGAGTTCGTACTCGTCGGGTTCGGCGGCCGCCTGGTCCCGGACGAGTTTGAGCCCGCTCACGAGCTGCTGCATCGGGTCGGTGAGCCCGTTGGGCACGATGCCCGCCGTGCCGATGCGCCCGTTGGCGGGTCCGTCTGTCCGGGACCATTGCCAGAGTGCGTCAAAGAGATCCTCGGCGGCGTTGCGGCACCGGAGCGTCTGCTCCATCGTCTGCTCCAGCAACGCCGTGGCCTCGGTCTTGAGCCTGACCGTGGCGAGAAACCCGCGATGGCTGCGTGGCTGAAACAGCAGGTTCAGCAGGTGCAGCACGCGGCTCTCGGCGAGGCTCGTGCCGAAGTGCTCCGCCGCGACGTCCTCGACGGCGTGTCCCTCATCGAGGATCACGTGCTGGTACGGGGGCAGGAACCCCACGCCGCGCCGCTGCAGCGCGAGGTCCGCGAAGAACAAGGCGTGGTTGCAGATGAGCAGGTCGCCGTTCTCCATGCGGCGGCGGGCGGCCTGGTAAAAGCACTGCTCCCACGTCGGGCACCGGCGGCCCATGCAGTTGTGGGTGTCCGATCGGGCGTAGTCCCACACCTCCGGCCGTTGCAGTTGCGGCAGCGTGGCCTGTGTCCCGTCGCGGGTATCGTGCGCCCAGTCCTCGATGGCGTGCAGGGAGTGCCGCGCATCGTCGTCGGTGAAGAGCCGGTCCTGCCGGGCGCACGCGAGCTTGAGCCGGCGGATCGACAGGTAGTTGTTCCGCCCCTTGACGAGCACCGCGCTGAACTCGTGCGGCACGACCGCCCGAAGCAGCGGGATGTCCTTCTCGATGAGCTGTTCCTGGAGGTTGATGGTGTTGGTGGCGACGATCACGCGTTCCTTGTCATGGACGATCCGCTGGATGGCGGGGATCAGGTACGCGAAGCTCTTGCCGACGCCGGTGCCCGCCTCGACGAGCAGGTGGCCCCGCTCGCTGAACGTCCGTTCGACGGCCTCGGCCATCAGGGTCTGCTGGGGCCGGACCTCGAAGCCCTCCAGCCGTCGCGCGATCGACCCGTCCGATGAAAGCAGGCTCTGGACCTCGATGACCATGCACGGATTGTAAGAGGTCCGCGCGAGCCGAATACGATGGTCCCATGCGAATACAGTTCCCGTTCATCATCGGGGCGATCGTCACGTTTGCCATCCTGGCCCTGGCGGTCGTCGTCGTTCGGCGGTCGATCGGCCGCAGCATGGGGTCGGGCTCCGGCCGCATCGAGCAGGAGGCCCGGCACCTCGGTCTCGGGTACGCCGCCAAGGGCGACAAGGAGTTTCGCGCGCGATTCGCCGATCTCCCGGAGATCCCGCGCAGCGCCACCATCAAGCACGTGATGCAGGGCCGCGTCGGCGACCGGCCGATCGAGGTCTTCGAGGCGAGCTACATGATTCACACCGGGCAGGCGCCGATCATGATCGCCCACACCGTCTACGCCGCCGAATGTCCGCCCTGGCCGGTGACGCACATCACGCCACGGAATATCCTGGCACGGCTGGCGGCCCGGCTCGGCCGGCAGACCGGCCTGGCGATGGAGAACGCCGAGTTCAACCGGCGGTTCAAGGTGAGGACGCACGACGAGGACTTCGCGATCGCCCTGCTGTCGCCTGAAATGCAGGAGTTCATGCTCTCAAAGTGGTCCGCCCGGTGGCGAATCTCCCCGGGGCGCCTCTGCCTCATCTACCGCGGAACGCTCAAGTCCGACCGGATGGCGACGAGTCTCGCGAGGATGACCCGGTTCTGGGAACTCGTTCCCCCCGAACTCGAGCGGTGGTAGAATATGGTGGGTGGCACGGTCGAGCTTGCTCGCCCGTGGAGCCTCGTCCAACCGCCCCGTTCATGAACGGCGCAGCATGCCGCGGCCCACAATCCATGGCGAAAGAGTGGCCGGACCGTAACGAACGGCCGAGTGTACGTGCATGAGTATCGAAACGCTGCTACCCGTGATGCTCGCCGCGCTCATGACGATGAACCCGGATCGCGGCGGCGCGATCGACGATCTCGCGGACCCGGCACGACCCGGCGACGTCACGCTCGACGGCGTGGTCGAGTACGACGATGTGATCGAGCACCTGTTCCTGTGGGGCCCGTGCGAGGACGTGTTCTGTCCGGCGGACCTCAATGGCGACGAGGTCGTCGACGTGCTTGACTTCCTGGAGTTGCTCAAGAGGCTCGACCCCCCGGCGATGATGGTCGATGCGCGGACCACGCGACGTTTATTCTGATCGGCGCCGTCGACGCGCTTCCAGGTACGGCCGCAACGCCGGGATGCCCGCAAGGCCGACCAGCCCCCCCACCGCGGCCACGATGCCTGCGCCGCCGGCGACCGCCGAACCGCCCAGGCCCACCAGCGGCCCGGCCGCGTACCCGGCGCCGATGAGCCCTTCGTGCGTGCCGCCGGCGTCTATCCGGGCGTGGCCGACCGCCAGCGCGTAGTAGAGCGCGGCGTAGTACACCACACCGAGCCCCACGCCCAGCACTGCGAAGCCGACGAGCATCGACGCCAGTGTCGGCCCGGCGACCACCAGCGCGAAGCCGCCGGTCATCGCCACCGCCCCCAGCAGCAATGTCCCCCACCGGCCGTGCCAGAACCCCATCCGCCACATGATCGCGAAGACCGCGACACGCACCACGATCCACGTCGCCGCCGAGGGCGTCTCCCACCACACGTCCACGCCCAGCGCCTCGAATCGGTATGGAAGGATCGGGTTCATCGCCGAGTTCAAGACATAGCTCAGCGGCAGCAGTACCCGCGCCGACCGAAGCAGTAGCTGGTACTCGCGGCCGACGTGAGCCACCGCGATCCCGGCATCGTGGCGGCCCGGTCGCGGTGCGAACCAGCGCAGCGCGACGAGCCCCAGCAGCCCCACGCCCGCGAACCCGCCGATCGCCCACCGCCCGTGCGTGTCCAGGATCGGCGCCAGCACGAACATCGGGATGGCGACGGCAGGCGCCCAGGTCAGGTTGAACCAGCCCAGTGCCGACCGCATCGACTTGCCGTGGCGCCCCGCGGTCAGATAGCTCTCGATGACCGGCCAGATCAGGCTCGTGACGTAGGTTCCGACCAGCGCCGCCACCCACAACGCCCACTCGGCCGGGACGATGACCGGGGCGAGGCACACGACCGCCAGCGTCGTCACGGCGACCGCGAGCACACCGCGGGCACTGAGCCTGTGTTCGAGATAGCGAATGAGCCGTCCGGCGGTGAACGCGCCGAGCGTGTACACGGCGCCCATCGCGCACGCCAGCAGCAGGTTCTTCGTCTGTGGAAAGCCGTAGCTGTGCTTGGCGATGAAGGGTACGCCGTGCCAGAAGACGCCCGTGGCCAGCGAGCACACGAAGGTCAGGGCCAGCACCGGGGCAAGGGGCGTCACGTGGGAATCTCGCTTCACAGCCACGGAGGATATGCTCTGGTGCATGAGAACCACACTTTCATGCGCGTGTGCCCTCGGCTCGCTTGTCATGGCCGCGGCATGGTCCCCCGCTGCAAACGGTCAGACTGATTTCGGCGCGCACTGGCACGACGGTCGCGCCGAACTCGACGGATACCGCTGGTCCGTGACGCGTTACGGCGAGCTTCGCCGCGGCCAGGCGGTCATGATCTTCGTCACCGAGCCCTTCAGCGACTCCAAACGGGTCAAGGCCGACGACCCCTCGAAGGACCCTGCGGACACGCTCGACGCGATGAAGTTGAACCTGGTGCGCGACTTCCAGACCGGCATCTACGACTACAACACGATGACGTCGGTCTTCGTCCGGACGGCGAACTTCGCGCCCCTGAAGGTCTCGTTCACCAGCGCCGAGTGGTGCGGCCACGTCTACGAGGAGCTGATCATCGATCCCAGGCGGATCGAGCAGCGGTTCTTCAGCTACTTCGAGGACGAGTCGTCAACCCGCACGCTCACCGGCCCGGGCGACGGCGTCATCGGGGACAACCTGTTCATTATTCTGCGAGGATTGCGCGGCGCGTACCTGGAGCCGGGACGGAAGCGAACGGTGCCGTTTCTCGCCGGCGCATTCGCCCGCCGCCTCAGGCACCTGCCGCTGCAATGGGGCACCGCCGAGATCGAACGGACAAGCAGCACCGAGGAAATCGACGTTCCGGCCGGGACGTTCACGACGGACGTCTACGTGGTGAGAACCGGCGACGGCCGCGAGGGAACGTTCTTCATTGAGCAGCAGTACCCGCATCGGATCGTTCGCTGGCAGTGGAAAGCGACCGGCACCGGCCGCAGGGCGAACGAGGCCGCCGAGACCGGCGAACTCACCGGCACCACCCGGGTCGAGTACTGGCAGTTGCACGACAACGGCGACGAACGGCACCTCGATCAACTCGGCCTGACGACCGTCGTGCCGCAGGAGCCACAGCAGTAGAGAGAACCGCACCGCCGTGGCACGCGTCCCGCACGTACGATAAGATCAAGAGCCAGCCTTGTCCGCGTAGCTCAGTTGGATAGAGCGTCTGCCTCCGGAGCAGAAGGTCGTGGGTTCGAGTCCCTCCGCGGATGTTTGAGACCGGCGTGTACGGGACCGCCATGTTTCGCCCGCTGCCGGGGCCTTCGGGCCCGTGCCTGGCATGCCAGCACGACCACCAGCAGACCGATGATCGCCAGCGTTTCGGGACGGTATGTTTCGATGGCTCGCGCGACGTGCTTGTCCAGGAATGTCGGGTTCAACAGCAGGGTCGCGCACAGGAAACAGTACACCAGTGCGTTCAACCGGATTGGCAGTTGTTCGCGCCGAACCCATGTGCGCACGATCAGGAAACACGCCGGGATGACGCCGACGCAATGCTGACCCCACGTCAGCGGTGAATACAACAACATCAACAGCGAGATGGCAGCGCATTCCCACAGGATCGCCGGGTGGGTGCGGTCCGTTGCCCTGGCACGCATCGCATGACCGGCCCAGAGAATCAGCGCGAGCATCGCGATGCGGATCAGCCACCGGGCCTGGCCGGTCGAAAGGTCCAGCAGATCGACCCAGAGCGGGTGATCGACTCGGCCTCGATGTCCTTCCGGCAGGCGCATCAGGTACCGGCCCATCGCCGGGCGCAACGACATGTTCTTGAAAGATTCTTCGCCCAGGACTCCGGTCAAAGGATCGCTCTGCGTCACGCCGGTGATGACGGTGCCGGTCCAGATCTCCATCTGTCTGTAGAACCCGGACGGCCCGTAGGTGATCACCGGCGACAGCGTGAACAGCCCCGCGAACAGGATGCTCGTCATCGCCATCTTCCACTGGCGCTTCAGCAGGAAGTACGGGATGAACAGCGCCGCCGTACATTTCATCGCGATGGCCAGGCCCAGCGACAGGCCACCCCACCACTCGCGATGTTTCGTCCACTGGTAGACGGCCAGCCACGCCAGCGCGACAAGAAAGAGATTGACCAGGCATTCGAGCAGGTCGCGGTTCCAGTACCGGATCGACATGCCCAGTGTCAACACGATCACCAGTGACAGTTCACCCTTGACGTACGGGGCGTGTTGACGAGTCAATCGCGTCAGCACGACCAGCAGAAGCGCCGCGCCCAGCAGCGCGAACGGGTACAGCACGATCTGCGACAGGTGAAGCGGCAACACCGTCAGCGGCGCATGCACCAGCCCCCAGAACGGCGGATAGGGTGCGTGAAATCCGTATTCGTAAAGGTCCCGGCCGTTGATGACCAGTTCGGCGAATTGGTAATGGTACTTGTAGTCCCCCGCCGTGTTGCCGATGATCCGGACCCACTGGGCGATGACCGCGACCGTGATCCCGGTCCCGATGATTCCCAGGACAAACAGGCGGTACCGTTGCAGCCAGGGAATCAGGATCTGTTGTGACGTGCCTGCCGAATCCGATGTTGGCTGCGATGGCCTGGCAATGATGGGTGCCGATCATAGCAACGGGCGGGAAGCGCACGGGGCGCCGGCTGTGGTCGATCCGCGGCTCCGAATGTATCCTGCACCCGATGGACCTCACCGTGCGCCCCATCGAGGAGTCGGAGTTCGACACGTTTCACGCGAAGATGGCCCGCGGTTTCGGGGGCGATCCGGACCCGAAGGACGACCCGTCGTTCTTTCGCGAGATCATCGAGTTCGATCGGACCGTCGCCGCGTTCGATGGCGACGAGATGGTCGGCACCGGCGGGGCGTTCTCGTTCGATCTCACGGTGCCGGGCGGCGTGCTTGCGATGGCCGGCACCACGATTATCTCGGTGCAGCCCACGCACCGCCGCCGGGGCGTGTTGCGCGCGATGATGAAGGCGCACCTCGAGGAGGTGCGCCGCCGCGGTGAGCCGCTGGCGGGCCTGTGGGCATCGGAGAGCTCGATCTACGGTCGCTTCGGCTACGGCCAGGCGACGGACCTCCACCAGGTCAAGCTCGACGCCGGCACCATCGAGTTCTCCGGCGATGCGCCTGCCGGGGCGGTGCGGCTCGTGGAGCCCGACGAGGCCCGTGCGAGCATGAAGACCGTGTACGAGCGCATCCGTCCCACGCGCCCAGGCATGCTCTCGCGATCGGAGGCGTGGTGGACCGGCCGCATGATGTACGACCCCGAGCACCGTCGCCGCGGGCGCTACGCGAAGCGGTTCGCCGTGTACACGGGGCCCGCGGGCGTCGAGGGCTACGCGGTCTATCGCCAGAAGGACAAGTGGGACGATTTCCCGGAGGGTGAGATCAGGGTCTCGGAGTTAATGGCGGCGACGCCCGATGCACACGAGGCGTTGTGGCGATACCTGACGCGGATCGATCTCTTCCCGAGAGTCGAGTACTGGAACCTGCCCGTGGACGACGAGCTGCCGTGGCGCGTCGTGGAGGCGCGACGCGTGCGGCGGCAGGTGTGGGACGCCCTGTGGATCCGGTTGGTCGACATCCCCCGGGCGCTCCAGGGGCGAAGCTACAGGGCCGAAGGTCGCCTCGTGCTCGGCGTGCGCGATCCGTTCATGCCCGACAACGACGGGCGGTATCTCCTCGAAGCGGGCCCCGGCGGGGTGACGTGCGCGAGAACGAGCGACGACGCCGACCTGGAGCTCGATGTCAGCGCGCTCGGCGCGCTGTACCTCGGCGGCCGGTCAATCTCGACGCTGGCCCGCGCCGGCTGGGTGCGCGGCGATGCCGTGACACTGGCAACAGCCGGCGCGCTGTTCGCCTGGGACCCGCAGCCGTGGTGTCCGGAGATTTTCTAGGAGTAAGGTGACGGTGGCAGGCCACAGGCGGGTGTCTGGCGCCACAGGCGGGTGTCTGGCGCCACAGGCGGGTGTCTGGCGCCACAGGTGGGTATCTGGCGCCATACGTGGGTTGGTTCGGTGGCCGTGGAAGTTCAGGGGCCTTTTCGATGTCGCTGCTGGCGGCGGGCCGGACAGGCGGCATAATGAAGGGGCCGAGTGCCTCGTCCGGGCGACGCCGGCGACAAGACGGTCGGGCAAAATAGAGGCAGGAGAAGGAATGATCCCGTCAGCCATGCATGCACTGAGATCCAGCCCGGCTGCCCTTGCGGCGACGGTCGTGTCCGTCACTGCAATGCTCCCGGCACCCGTGGCGCAGGGCGGTTCACCCATCCTCGTGACGACCGAGCTCGTCACGGCCGACTCCGACACGCCGACGTATCTCACCCAGGCGCCGGGTGATCACGATCGCCTGTTCTTCACGGAGCGCGACGGGAGGATTCGCATTATCCTGGGCGGTGTCGTGTTGCCGGAGCCGTTCGCGGATCTCACCTCGATCGTGCTCGCTGCGCCGCCGGAAGGATCGCTTGCGGCGATGGCGTTTCACCCGGAGTACCAGGCCAACGGGTTGTTCTACGTGACCTATACCGACCTCAACAGCGACAGTGTGCTCGCGGAGCTCACCGTGACGGCGGATCCGAACGTCGCCGACGTGTCGAGCCTCCGCATACTGCTGACGATTCCCGAACCCGGCGCGACGCACAACATCGGATGGATCGGCTTCGGGCCGGACGGCTACCTGTACGTGGCCAAGGGTGACGGCGGCAACAACACGTTGGGCGTTTTCGCACAGGACACCGGGAGTCTGCTCGGCAAGATCCTTCGCCTGGACCCCTGCGATGACGACTTCCCCGATGATCCCGATCGCAACTACGCGATCCCGCCGGGCAACCCGTTCGTGGGTGTTGCCGGACGTGACGAGATCTGGGCGCTGGGGCTGCGCAACCCGTGGCGGTGCAGCTTCGATCGAGTCACGGGCGACCTGTGGATCACCGACGTCGGCCAGGCGTCATGGGAGGAAGTCAATGTTCAGCCGGCGGCGAGCACCGGCGGCGAGAACTACGGGTGGAACTGCATGGAGGCGCTGAGCTGCGCCGGCACCGGCTGCACCTGCAACGACCCCACGCTGACCCCGCCGGTGTACGAGTTCGATCACCTCACGGGGTGCGCCGTCATCGGTGGATACGTGTACCGCGGCACGGCGGTGCCCGCCCTCCAGGGGCTCTATATCTTCAGTGATCTCTGCGCCTTCAAGGTCTGGGCGTACGACCCCGTCAGCGATACGGCCGTGCAGGTGCTGGCGAGCATCTCGCCGTACTCGTTCGGGGAGGATCTCGACGGCGAACTCTACACCGTCTCGACCTCCGGCATCCGCAAGATCGTCTTCGCCGACTGCAACGGCAACGGGGTACCGGATGACCAGGACACCGCAGGCGGGGCGAGCCTCGATTGCAACGGCAACGCGGTCCCGGACGAGTGCGAGACGGACTGCAACGACAACTCGGTTCCCGACGACTGCGACATCGCCGGCGGGGCGAGCTTCGATGTCGACGGCAACGGCATCCCGGACGAGTGCGACATGCTGGCGGACTTCGATGGCGACGGCGTCGTCGGCATCAGTGACTTCCTGTTCCTGCTTGGCGCGTGGGGTGTGTGTCCCGCGCCGCCGGAGGTGTGCCCCGCCGATATCAACGGTGACGGGGCGGTCGGCATACTTGACTTCCTGCTGCTGCTGGCCAGTTGGGGGTAGGGGGCGCGGTCTATTCTCCCGGTTCGTCTTCCCGCGGCTCGGCCGGATTCAAGAGTATCGCGCGAAACAGCAGTGCGAACGTCGCCTGCGTCCAGCCGCGGTACTGCGGCCGGAACCCGAACAGATGAATCCGCCCGTCGCCATGAGCGACCCGGAGCCACGCGCCCTGGCGTTCAATGACCTGGGGCTCCTTGATCCACCCCGACATGAGTACGCGAGTCGGCGCGTACCGCAGCAACGTGTCGATGGTCCCGTCGTTCACGAGGTCCGCGTCCTTGAGTTCCTTCTCCGTCATCGGGCGCCACGCGCCGCAACCGCGCGAGAAGAACAGCGAGATCGAGTCGGGCAGCCCGGCCGTCAGCGCATTGGCGGTCCGAGTGGTCATGGGGATCGAGCGAAGCACGCTGCCGGGGCACGAGAACCCCTCGGCGTCCGGCTCTCGCGTGACGTCGATCAGCGGCAACCGGAACAACTCGACCGCCCAGCGGCACGACGCGCCGATGGTGATCAGCCGGCCGCCGCGGCGTACGAACTCCTCGACGGCGATCGCCCCTTCCGGAGCGAGGCCGCCGACGTATCGGTCCGGGACGGACCCGGGCGCCCGCCCGCGGTCCAACCGGCCGGGGCTCGAGTGCGGAAAGATCAACACGTCCAGGAAGTCCCCCAGTTGCCCCGCGCGCAGCATCTCGTTGCGAACCGTTACGAAAGGCATGTCGAACGTGTCCAGGACGTAGCGCAACCACCCCTCGTCCATGTTGCCTTCCCACGGCGAATAGATTCCGACGCGCGGCATGGCTGTCACGGCGATCGTCGTGTCGTCGTCGTCGTCATCGTCGTCGTCATCGTTCTCGTCCGGCTCCATGGTGCCGGCGGCGAAGAGCCCGGCCCGCTCGCCTTCCGTGAAGAACGTGTACGGCTGGTTCTCGGCGAGCCCCCGTGCTATCCTGCTCCACGTGCTGCTGTCGGCGCTGGACAGCACGGTCTCGGAACCGCGCGGCACACGCGGATCACCCGCGAAGCCGCCCATCGCGTCATCCGGGGCCCTCACCCGCGAAAGCGATCCGTCGGTCACGAGATCGGCCATGACCTCGACCCGGCGGATGCCCAGCAGAAACGGAAGCGTCCAGCCGGCCACGTCGTACGGCGGCTCGCCGGCGGGATACCGCTGGACCTCGAAGAGATCCTTGACGTGTGATCCGTACGGCTGGTCGCGCCGGATCACCAGCGTGCCGGCCGGGTACGTCCGGCCGTCCGCCTCGATCGGGCCATCCGCGGCGTCGATCTCCACGCCGCCCAGCAGCAGGACCTCGACCAGCCTGCGGACGGCGGCGGGATCACGGTTGTCGCTGGGGATCAGCCAGGCGATCGGCGCACCCTCGGTGCCCCGTTTTATCACGCGCCGCGACGCCTCCAGGGCGGTGCGAAGCCAGAACTGCGGCTCGCGGCTCAGCGAGCCCACCAGCGAGCGACCGAACGCCAGCTCGTAGTCGATGATGTCGCGGAGCCGCCACCACCCTCCCGGCCACGGGTCGGGGAACCGGTTCGATGGAACGTACTCCCCGAGGCCGCGGGGTGCGACCAGCTCTGACTTCGGCAGGAAGATCGGTGTCGCGATTCGGACCGACGCGGCCTCGGTGAGCAGCCCGATGATGTTGTGGCGGACGGGCACGTTGCGGTTGCCGCCGTTCCACCACATGTCGTACGAAACGCCGGTGGAGATGCCGCTGAGTCCCTGGCGCGTCAGGTCCAGCAGCGCCCTGCTGCCCAGGGCGTCGATGCCGGAGATCACCGCGGGGTCGAGGTTCGGGTTCAGCGGATCGCGGAACGGCGGGACGAAGAAGCGCTCGCGGCGCGAGCCCTGCTGGTGCACGTCCCAGTACACCTGCGGTCGCCACACCGAGTAGAGCTGCTCGGTGACGATGCGCGTCTCAATCTGGGTGAGCATGAACCAGTCGCGGTTGTTGTCGTGCCCGGCGTAGTACTGGTACAGCTTGAGTAGACGGGAGGCCTCGTAGGGCGTGCCGACGGTTTCGCGGTACCAGTCCACGACGTGGTCGAGGCCGTCGGGGTTGAGCGTCGGGAAGATCGCGACGACCATGTTCTCGCGGGCCTCTCGCCACGGTTCGTCGTCCGAGGTCGCCAGCGCGTAGGCGAACTCCATCGCGAACTGCGGGCCGGCCGCCTCGGTGGCGTGCATCGCGCAGGAGATGAGCAGGATGACCTTGCCGTCCCGGACGGCCTCGTCGATCCGGGCGTCGCTGTGGCCGCGGGGGTCGGCGATGATGTGCGAGAGAGCGCGGATCCGGTCGAGGTCGGCGAGGTTCTCCGGGCTGGAGATCACCGAGAGCAGGAACGACCGCCCCTCGGTGGTCGTGCCGATGCGCGAGGTCTCGACGTTGGGGCTCTCGCGGGCCAGCCGGTGAAAGTATCCGCTGACCTCGGACCAATCGGCCAGTTCGAAGTCGACGCCGGCGGGGCGCCCCAGGTGCTCTGAAGGCGTGGTGACGGGTTGGGCCGTGACTTGTCCGGCCAGCGCACACGCAAGAAGCAGTGTTCGACGCATAGTGAATCGATGCTAACGGGTTGCACCCGCGGATGCACGAATAAACAAGGCAGTGCCGTGACTGAACGTCGCTCCACGGGCGAGCAAGCTCGACCGTGCCACCCGTTATGATGGCCCCCATGGACATCGCCGAGTTCCAGCGACTCATCCGCGACCGCTACTACGCCACCGACGCGGCGCGCGGTCCGGAGGGAACCTTCCTGTGGCTCACCGAGGAGTTCGGCGAGCTTGCCCGGGCCCTCGCCCGGCGGCAGCGCGGCGACGGCGATCAGGCCAACCTGGAGGAGGAGTTCGCCGACGTGCTCGCCTGGCTGGCGACGATGGCGAACATCACCGGTGTCGAGCTTGCCAAGGCGATCGACGACAAGTACCTCACCGACGGCGGGCCCGAGGGGCGAAAGTGACTCACCGGGTCGACGAGATCTTCGCGACCCTGCGCGCCGAGGGACGCAAGGGCCTGATCCCCTTCGTCACGGCCGGCTACCCGTCACTTCAGGCGACGGCCGCGGTCATCGGGGCGTTCGAGGAGTCCCTGGGACCGACCGTGGTCGAGTTGGGAATCCCCTTTTCGGATCCGATCGCCGACGGTCCGGTGATCGCCGCCTCGATGCACGAGGCACTGCACTGCGGGGTCACGCCGCAGGCCGTCTTTGACACCGTCCGGAGCCTCCGCCCGGACACCGGCCACGCGCTGGTGGCGATGGTGAGCGCGTCCATCGTCGAGCGAATGGGTCCCGACCGGTTCGTGGCCCTGGCGGCCGAATCGGGCTTCGACGGGCTGATCGTGCCGGACCTGGACGTCTCCGGCAGCGCGGGCAGGCTCGACGAGATCACCGCCCGGCACGGGCTGGCGTTGACCATGCTCGTCGCCCCGAACACGCCCGCCGGGCGGGTGGCCTCGATCGCCTCGAGGTGCACGGGGTTCGTCTACGTCCTGGCCCGGGTCGGCTTGACGGGTGAGCGGACCTCGCTGCCGGACGTCTCGGCCAGGGTCCAGGCGGTGCGGAGCGTCACCGACCGGCCCATCGCCGTCGGATTCGGGATATCCCGGCCCGAACAGGTCGCCGCGGCCACCCGGACGGCGGACGCGGCGATCGTCGGTTCCGCGATCGTCCGGAGGATGGGGCGGGCCGCCGATCCGGCAGCCGCGGCGGCGGAATTCGCCGCCGAACTGGCCGCCGGGCTCCCGTCAGGCAACGGCTCGCCCGCCGCCCCGGAGTGACAGGTTCTCCCCAAGCGGTAGGGCTTCGGGCAGGCCAAGGCACAATATCTTGAGTTTCGGCACCACTTCGCCTTGCCCGGCGGCCACGGGCCGATGATACTCCCCGCATCAGCGCCACGCGTGGTTGTTGTTACGCAAGATACAAGGAGAACCGATGACCATTGCGCCGTTCGATAACCTTTCCGACATGTTCTCTCGTCCCAAAAAAATGGATCGCGACGACGTCACGACAGCCGTGTCAAATACATTCGGGTGCCTGACGTTTACAGGCGACGTGATGCTCAAGCGCCTGAGCGAGGAGGTCTTTCGCAAACTCCAGCGAACGATGACGCAAGGGCTGGCCCTTGATCCGGCGATCGCCAACACCGTCGCGGCCGCCATGAAGGAATGGGCGCTCGAACACGGCTGCACTCACTACTGTCACTGGTTCCAGCCGCTCACCGGCTCGACCGCCGAGAAGCACGACGCCTTCCTGGCTCCGGACGGTCACGGTCACGCCATCGCAAGGTTCTCCGGCGACGAACTCATTCGCGGTGAGCCCGATGCGAGTTCCTTCCCGTCGGGCGGCATTCGCGACACCTACGAGGCTCGCGGGTACACCGCGTGGGATGCGACCAGCCCCGCGTTCATTCTCAAGACCAACGGCGAGGCGACGCTGTGCATTCCCACCGCGTTCGTGTCGTGGACGGGTGAAGCGCTGGACAAGAAGACGCCGCTGCTGCGATCGATCCAGGCGGTCAGCCACCATGCCATGCGGATCCTCAAGATCTTCGGCTCCGACAAGGGCGTCTCCCAGGTCATTACCACGCTCGGATCGGAGCAGGAGTACTTCCTGGTCGACCGGGAGTTCTTCCGGCGGCGACCCGACCTGGAGATCTGCGGGCGGACACTGCTGGGCGCGGCGTCTCCGAAGGGCCATCAGCTTAGCGATCACTACTTCGGCGCGATCGCCGAGCGGATCCTCGGCTACATGAGCGAGGTTGAACGGCGGCTGCGCGACTTGGGCGTGCCGGTGCAGACCCGCCACAACGAGGTCGCGCCCGGCCAGTACGAGATCGCCCCCTTCTTCGAGAACGCCAACGTCGCGACCGACCACCAGATGCTCATGATGCACATCCTGCGTACGACCGCTCCGCATCACGGCATGGAGTGCCTGCTGCACGAGAAGCCGTTTGCGGGCATCAACGGCTCCGGCAAGCACAACAACTGGTCGATCGCGACGGACACCGGGGTCAACCTGCTGGACCCGCGCGACGAGGCACACACCAACATGCAGTTCCTGGTGTTCCTGATGGCGATCGTCCGGGCCATCGACATCCACGCGGACCTGCTCCGTGCCTCGATCGGCAGTGCCGGCAACGACCATCGTCTCGGCGCCAACGAGGCGCCGCCCGCGATCATCTCGATCTTTCTCGGCGAGATGCTCAGCGACATCCTGGACCAGATTGAACGTGGGCAGCCCACCTCCACCAAGCAGGGCGGGCAGCTCGACCTCGGTGCCCACACGTTGCCGCAGATCCCACGTCACAGCGGCGATCGCAATCGCACCAGCCCCTTCGCGTTCACCGGCAACAAGTTCGAGTTCAGGGCGCTCGGTTCCAGCACGTCGATCGCGTGGCCGAACACCGTGCTGAACACGATCATCGCCGAGAGCCTGGATTACGTGGCCGGTCGCCTGGAGGAGGAAGCCGGCACGCGACCTGACCATGGGAAGCTGGAGGATGCGGTCCAGACGGTCCTCCGGGAAATCGTCAAGGACCACCGTCGCGTGGTGTTCGACGGCGACAACTACGATGAGAAGTGGCACGCCGAAGCCGAGCGACGCGGCCTGCCGCACCTGCGGACGACGGTGGATGCCCTGCCGACGCTCGGATCAAAGAAGGCCGTCAAGCTCTTCGCGAAATACGGTGTGCTCAACGAACGCGAACTGCGGGCCCGCGTTGACGTGCTCTGGAAGCAGTACAACACGACGGTGGGGATCGAGGCCCGCACGCTCGTCATGATCCTGCGCACCCGGGTGTTTCCGGCGGCGTTGCGATACCAGACGGAAGTCGCACACGCCGTGGCCGCCGCCCAGGCGGCCGGTGTTGACTTCGAGGACACCTGGGGCCAACTCCAGGACCACGTGCGTCTTGTCGACGAACTTCGCGCCGGCTCCACGCTGGTCGCCCGCGAGGAGCAGCAGGCTGAGGGCATCGAGGACGCCGAGCGGCGCGGGCTGTTCTGCCGCGACAAGCTCATCCCGGCCATGCAACGCGCCCGGGAGGCCGCGGATTCGCTTGAAGCGGTGGTGCCCAACGACCTCTGGCCGCTGCCGACCTACAGCGAGATGCTCTTCAAGAGATAGCGTGCGGGTGCCCGTTGCTCCGGTTGTTGCGGTCGCCCTTGGTCAGAGCCGAGCGGTTCTGCTATCGTTGACGGCGTATGCCCGACACGACCGTCACACCCGAGCATTCCGGCGAGGCCTCCGCGAACGTCAAGATCGAGGACGTCGGTCCCGCGCTCAAGCGGCTGACGATCACGATCTCCCCGGAGGTCGTCATGGAGAAGCTCGAGGAGTCGATCGGGGCACTGGGGCACGAGACGACCATGCCGGGTTTTCGGAGGGGCAAGGCCCCCCGCCGGCTGCTGGAGCGGCGGTTCGGCACCACGGTCCGCAACGAGACGAAGAACCGACTCATTGCCGATGCCTATGCCAAGGCGGTCGAGGAGCACGGTATCCAGCCGGTGGGCGAGCCGGAGCCCACGGAGCCCGCTGACTCGCTCGAGCTGGTCGCGGGCAAGCCGTTGTCGTTCGCGATCGAGGTCGAGGTGGCGCCGAGCTTCGAGTTACCGGTCCTTGAAGGCATCGCCATCAAGAAGCCGTTGCTGGAGATACGCGACGAGCACGTGGAGGATCGGATCGACCGGCAGAGGCGCAGGCACGGCGAGTTGAATCCAATCACCGGAGACTTCCAGCCCGACGACCGGCTGCTCGGCCAGGTGTCCGTGACCAAGCGGGGCGATGAATCGCCTCTGTTCGAGAACGAGCAGGCCGTCATCATCTGTCCTGGCGCCGAGGACGGAGGCAAGGGGCCCGTGCTCGGCATGATGATCGACGGGCTGGCCGACATCCTCAAGGGCCGCAGCGTGGGTGACACGCTTACGATCGAGGCGGTCGCGTCCGAGGGGCACGAACGCGAGGACGTCCGCGGCGCGACCCTCGTCATCTCGTTCCGGATCATGGGCGCACAGCGCCCGGCGCCGGCGACCCTGGAGCAGCTCCTGGAGATCTTCTCCGTCGAGACCGTGGAGATCCTTCGCGAGCAGATGCGCATGGCGCTTCAGCACCAGCGCGACCAGGAGCAGGCCTCCGCCATGCGAGAGCAGGTCTACAAGCACCTGCTCAATGCGGTCGAGATGGAGCTCCCCGAGAAACTGTCCGCCAGCCAGGCGTTGCGAACCGTGGAAGGCCAGCGGGTCGAACTGCTCGACCGTGGCATGCCGCCGGACGAGGTCGAACGCGAGCTGGCCGAGATGCGCAACGATTCGGAAGCGCAGGCTCGTGATCGGCTGAAACTGTTCTTCCTCATGCGACGGCTCGGCGACCACTTCAAGATCGATGTCACCGAACAGGAGGTCAACGGCCGCATCGCCGCGATTGCGGCCCAGCACGGCCAGCGCCCCGATCAGCTCCGGACCGAACTGGTCAAGACCGGCAGGATCAACGAGGTGGCCCGGATGGTCTTCGAGCAGAAGGCGGCCGACCGCGTGATCGCCATCGCGAAGATAGAGGACGTCACGGCGGATGAGTGGAACGAGTTGCTCATCGCCGAAAAGGGCGGCGCGGCGGCGAAGACGACGACGACGAAGAAGGGTACCGGGCAGAAGACGTCCGGGAAGGCCACGACCAGGAAGTCGTAACGTCCCCGGCCCCCGGTGCGCACGGACCCCTGCGGCACGGCGCCGTAGAATCACCATATGTCCGGCTCCCCCGGTTCGCTCTTCAATGAAGTCGTGCCCTGGCTGGCGGCGCTGGCGGTGGTCGTGGTGGTCGGCGCGATCGCGATCTGGCTGATAAGACGGACCATGGGGACGGACACTGCGTCCGGGGCCGGCGGCTTCACGCTCCAGGACCTGCGCGACATGCACGCGTCGGGCCGGATCAGCGACGATGAGTTCCAGCGGGCACGGGATTCACTAATCGGACGTTTGTCGGAACCGCCCGCCCCCAAGGACGGAAGTGATGACGCGTCCGCCTGATAATTCCGTGGCCGATCCTTGCCGTGATCGCAATCCGTGCCACAGTATGTGAATCGGAGTGGATCCTTTTAGAGACCTCGGGCATGAAGCCCGATACACTACCGGCATGGGGCATGTCGTCGATCGGTCCCTGGCCGCCGCGCGTCGAGATTCAGATTCATATGAGTAGTTCACAGCAGTATGACCCCACCCGGGTGCCGGTGCCGCTGGATGCAGCCGGTTCCGGCGGAAGCCGGCGAGGCCCTTCCAAGAGCACCGAAGGCGCCGGTGGTCGGTCGGGCGGCACCGGCGGTGGGCTCGGCGTTGGCGGTGGCGGCGAAGGAGGCGGCGGTTTCCGCGGACGCAAGGTGACCACCTGCTCCTTCTGCGGCAAGACCTCCCGCGAGGTCGGACCGATGGTCGAGGGGCCCAACGACATCTACATCTGCTCCAACTGCACCGACCTGTGCCAGAACATCTTCCGGCAGGAGCGGCGGCGGGTCTCCACCGCCACGCCCTTGTTCTCGGCGATCCCCATCCCGCGACAGATCAAGGAGTTCCTCGATCAGTACGTCATCGGTCAGGATCGGGCCAAGAAGGCGCTTGCGGTGGCCGTGCACAATCATTACAAGCGGCTTACCCAGATCGAGAACGAGGAATCCCCGGTCGAGCTGGACAAGTCCAACGTCCTGTTGATCGGCCCCACGGGGACGGGCAAGACCCTGCTCGCCCGTACGCTCGCCCGCATTTTGAACGTGCCGTTCGCCATCGGTGATGCGACGACGCTGACCGAGGCCGGCTACGTCGGCGAGGATGTCGAGAACCTGCTGCTCAAGCTGCTCCAGGCAGCCGACTACGATCTGGAGGCGGCGCAGCGCGGCATCATCTATATCGACGAGATCGACAAGATCGGCAAGACGTCCCAGAACGTCTCGATTACCCGCGACGTCTCCGGCGAGGGCGTGCAGCAATCGCTTCTGAAGATGCTCGAGGGGACGCTGGCCAACGTGCCGCCACAAGGTGGTCGCAAGCATCCCGAGCAGCAGTACATCCAGATGGACACGACACACATCCTGTTCATTTGCGGCGGATCGTTCGTCGGTATCGAGGACATCATCCGCAAGCGCCTCGGCAGACAGCGCATCGGGTTCTCCGCGGAGGTGCCCGGTGACATGTCCAAGCAGGCGCGTGCCAGCGAGGTTCTCGTCCAGGTGACGCCCCAGGACGTGCTCCAGTTCGGGCTGATCCCTGAACTCGTCGGTCGCCTGCCGCTGCTGTGCCCGCTCATGCCGCTCGATCGCGACGCCCTCGTGCAGATCCTCACGGAGCCGAAGAACGCGCTGACCAAACAGTACGAGCACATGTTCAGCCTGGAGGGGGCGAAGCTGGAGTTCACCCAGGACGCCCTGGACCTGCTCGCCGACCGGGCCATGACGCGCGACACGGGCGCTCGCGCCCTTCGGGCGGTCCTCGACGATTTCATGCTCGATGTCATGTACGAACTGCCGGAAGCGCAGTCCAGCGGGGTGACGTACATTCTCGACGCCGAGTCGATCGAGAACGGCGTCACGCTTGCCCAGATGCCGCAGCGGCGGGCGAAAGAGTCCGCGTAGGTCTTCCGGGTGGCACGGAAGTTGCCTCTCGCCGGGCCCCCGCTATACTCTCCCCGCCATGCCCCGCGTCTGCTATTTCACCGGCGTCCGCACCACCCGCGGCAACAGGATCCGCACCCGTGGCCGCGCGAAGCACCTCGGCGGCGTCGGAACCAAGATCACCTCCTGTACCCGGCGTGCGTTCAAGCCGAATCTGCAGACGGTCACCGCGGTGATCGACGGCACGCCCAGGCGCATCAAGGTGTCGACGCGGGCGATGCGTCAGGGGCTGGTCATCAAGCCGCTGAAACGCAAGTACGCGTACACGCGCAAGCAGCAGCAGGCCACCTGACGACACCCCCGGCCGGTCGCGGCGTGCAAACCGTGCGCCTGTTCAGGACAGGTCGCCCCGCGAGGGCACGATGCCCCTTGGGGGCCGTCTTCTCACGAAACCCCGGATTTTGGCGTTCTTCATTTGACCCGGGTGAGTTACGGCGTACCGTTTTCGTCAGATTCGCCTTGCACGCATACCACTCGGGGAAAAGACTCCCGGTTCTCCCGTCACCTGCACGGGCACACAGACCGGTTGCTCCCAAAAACGACGCGCGTGCGAGTCGAGGCCACTCAGGTTGACAGTTGGCGGTGCGACCATCGATGCGCTCACCGGCGTACCCGGCCGGTGACCGCGGGCGGCGTTCGAGGTCGTGTGTACGCATGGATTGCGAGAGGCTTACCTGGAGCGTGTCTGCGTTGACTGACAGGACGGACGTTGACCGGATTCGTGATGCCGTGGATCTGGTCGCGCTGATCGGCGAGCACGTTCCCCTGCGCCCGAAGGGGCGGGAGCACGTCGGGCTCTGTCCGTTCCACGACGACCACACCCCGTCGCTCGCCGTCGTCACCCACAAGGGCAACGCCTTCTACAAGTGCCATGCGTGCGCCGCGGCCGGGGACGCCTACAACTTCGTGCAGGACTATCACAAGATGACGTTCCCCGAGGCGCTCAAGTTCCTCGCGGACCGGACGGGTATCACGCTCAGCCGGGGCCGGAACGCGCCGCGGACGAGCACCCGGCCGGCGGGCAGCGAGCTGCGGCGGGCCAATGCGGTGGCCGCCTCGTTCTACCGGGAGGTCCTGGCCGGCGACCCTCGCGGCGCCACCGCCCGGACCATGGTGTGCGATCGCGGCATAGACGATGACACGGCCCGGCAGTTCATGATCGGCGCGGCACCCGACCAATGGGAGAGCCTGGCGCCGCACGCCGCGCGGCAGGACGTCTCGATCGCGGCCCTGGTCGGGGCCGGTCTGCTCAAACCGCGTTCCGGCGGCAACGGACACTACGACACGTTCCGCAACCGTCTCATCTTCCCGATCTGCGACGAGTTGGGCCGGCCGGTTGCCTTCGGCGGCCGCGCGCTCGATCCGGATGACGAGCCGAAGTACCTCAACAGCCCGGAGAGCCCCGTTTTTCACAAGTCCCGGACGCTCTATGGATTGCACCTGGCCAAGCGAGCCGTCATCGACACGCGGCAGGTGATCGTGACCGAGGGCTACACGGATGTCGTGGCGTGTCACCAGGCGGGGCTGCCCAACGTCGTGGCGACCCTCGGCACGAGCCTGACCACCGATCACGTCCGGATACTCACGCGGCTCTGCGAGGAGGTCGTGCTTGTCTTTGATGGCGACGAGGCCGGCCGTCGCGCCGCGGACCGGGCGGTGGCGCTGTTCTTCGCGGAGCCGATTGACGTGAAGATCTGCGTCCTGCCGGAGGGTCTTGATCCGGCGGACCTGCTGGCGCGGACCGACGGCGTCGAACGCTTCCGGGCCGCCGTGGACGCCGCGACGGACGCACTGGAATACAAGGTCTCCCGGCTGCAAGTGGAGCTCCGCGCCGCCCGGGGGCACGCGGGTCGCCAGCGCAGCCTGGCGAAACTGCTTGCGGAACTGGCCGGCCTGGGCTTCGATCGCCTGCCGGGGGTTCGCAAGCGGCCCGTGATCGCCCAGCTTGCCGACCTGCTGAAGGTTCGTATCGAGGATATCGAGCAGGCAATGCCGCGCGGGCGATCCGAGCCGCCTCGTTCCCGCGTCGCCCGGACCGATGCCGACACCGAGCACAGCGTCGAGACCACCGCGTTGTGGTCCGAGCAGGCCGACGTTCCCCCGGCCCGGCGGCTTGCCGAGCGCGAACTCCTGGGCGTGCTCATCTACCAGCCGTCGCTTCGCCATGAGTTGGGTGGTGAGGAGCCCGGCGAGCCCGGTGAACCGGATGTCATGGCGAGCGTCCTGGAGCCGCAGCGGTTCATGGACCCTGCGCTGCGGCGCGTGGCGGAGGCCGTATGGACCTGGCTGGCCAGGGATGACTCGTTCACCGTGCAGCAGCTCATGGCCGCACTGGACGATCCCGGCCTGCGCAACCTCGCGGGCGAGTTGTACATCGAAGCCGAGTGCCGGCTCGAGGCGGGTGAGCAGACCCCCGCCGAGTTTCTCCGGGACCGGTTCAACGCCCTCCGGCGGCTCGACAGTCGCGAACTGTATCGGCGCGATCTTGATGCCTATCGTCGATCACGGGGCACGTCAGGTGACGGCGCCCTCGAGAAGCTGCTGGAGCAGCGGCGAAAGCAAGGTTACATTCCGGAAGCGCTTCCAACACGTGGCCGAACCTGATGGATCCTGTTGCGTCCGAACGGAACAGATTGGAGTGAACGCAGTGACCGCACTTTTTTCCGACCTGCATCCGACTCTCCGTGACCTGATTCGCCTGTCCGCAAAGCGAAAGTGGATCAGTTACGAGGAGATCAATACGGCGTTGCCGGATGAGATGGTGGACCCGGAGAAGCTCGACGAGTTCCTGATCTCGATCGAGTCGCTGCAGATCAGCTTCATCGATGAGGAAGTGGTCCGGCTCAAGAAGTACCAGACCTTCCAGGCGCCGCTGCAGACGAATCTGAAGTTCAAACGGGACGATCCGAAGAAGGGCGCCGCGGCGCCCAAGGTCCGGATTCACGAGGAAGACCCCTCCTCGCTCGAACACGACGGCCACGGTGTCGACGCCGACCCGGACGCCGTCGCCAAGGACGAGGTGCTCGACGAAGCCGAAGCGCAGGCGGTCATCGAGGAGGCTCTCGCCGAGAGCGGCTCGAAACGGATCGATGATCCCATCCGCATGTACCTGACGCAGATGGGAACCATTCCCCTGCTCACGCGCGAGCAGGAGATCCGGCTCGCCAAGAAGATCGAGACGACCCGGATGATCTTCCGCCGCCGCGTTCTCGAATCGGACTACGCCGCCGCCCAGGCCACGGACATTCTCCAGCAGGTGCACCAGGGCAGTCTTCCGTTTGACCGCACCGTGCGGATTTCCACCGCGGAGGAGAACGCCAAGGCGAAGATCGCCTTGCGGATTCCCGTCAACCTCGCCACCGTCCGCGGTCTGCTGGCCCTGAACCACGCCGCGTGGACGCAACTCCAGCAGCAGCCAGACAGGGAACAGACGCAGCAGACCATGCAGGCGCTCCATCGCCGGCGCCGCAAGCTCGCGACGCTGCTGGAGGAATGCTGCCTCCGCACGGCCAAGATCCAGCCGCTGTTCCGCAAGCTCCAGTCGCTCAACAAGAAGCTCAAGCAACTCGAGGCGGAGCTGCGACGGGCCCGGAAACAGCCGGATCGCTACGACCCGGAGGACATCTACGTTCGCCGCGAGGAACTCGACGGCATCCGCGGGCTCGTCCTGGAGGAGCCCCAGCAGCTCGACCATCGCCTCCACGAGATCGAGAAGGTCTTCAACGAGTACGAGCAGGCCAAGCGCGACCTCTCCGGCGGCAACCTGCGACTGGTCGTGTCCATCGCCAAGAAGTATCGCAACCGGGGCCTCCCCTTCCTCGACATCATCCAGGAGGGCAACACCGGCCTCATGCGGGCGGTGGACAAGTACGAGTACAAGCGCGGCTACAAGTTCTCGACGTACGCGACCTGGTGGATCCGCCAGGCGATCACCCGGGCGATCGCCGATCACGCCCGGACGATCCGCGTGCCGGTCCACATGATCGAGACGATGTCCAGGCTCCGCACGATCCAGAAGCACCTCGTGCAGGAACTCGGTCGCGAGCCTACCGTCTTGGAGATCGCCGAGCGCGCCGAGATGTCGATCGACGAGACGCGGCGCGTCATGAAGATCTCGCGGCACCCGGTCAGTCTCGACCGGCCCGTCGGCGAGAGCGAGGACTCCCACTTCGGCGACTTCATCGAGGACGAGCGGCAGGTGGCGCCGTCGGAGACCGCCACGGGCGAGATGCTGCGGACTCGGATCAACGACGTGCTCAAGACGCTCACCTACCGCGAACGTGAGATTCTCAAGCTCCGTTACGGCATCGGTGACGGGTACACCTATACGCTGGAGGAGGTCGGTCGCATCTTCAAGGTCACCCGCGAGCGGGTCCGGCAGGTCGAGTCCAAGGCGATCCGCAAGCTCCAGCACCCGGTCCGCAAGACGCGGCTGGCGAGCTTCCTGACCGGGAACAGCTACGAGTATGTCGACGTGACGACGACGACGACGACCTCGACGTCGACCGCGACGCCCGCGCCCACGCCCACGACCGAGAAGCCGTGATCGCGGTCATGTCGCGCGGCGGATGGTCGTGCTCTTGTCGCCCTCGCCCCGTCGGCGGTAATGCTGGAAGGCCGTTTCCCCGTCGGCAAAGTCGATGGCGGAGAACATGATCTCGGTCGGGCCGAGCGTCAGGATGTCGCCGTCGGTCAGCGACCGCTCGCGGTCGATACGCTCGTCGTTGATGGACGTGCCGTTGGCGCTGTCGAGATCTTCGGCAACGTAACGGTGATCGGCATCCTGTCGGATTCGCAGGTGCCGCCGCGAGACTGCCTCGTCGACGATCTGGATCGGGCTGCCGTCGTCGCGGCCGATCACCACCGACCGGCCCTTGAGCAGGTAGTAATCGCCCGAACTCGATCCGGTGATGATCAGCAGGGAGGCCATGGGCAGTGCCATTGTTGCCTACCGGGCCCCATCTGGCAACGCTGCTAAACTGGAACTCGGTGTGGCACGGTTGAGCGAGGCCGCCGGAGGCGGGCTCGCTCGGCCGTGGAGAGAGGTCCAACCACGGCCGACGTCGCTTTCGCGACGTCAACCGTGCCACACCCGCCACACACGGAGCACGACATGCAAAGCGAGCAGGGTCCGGAGATAAAGGGCCACGACGGGATCACCATCATCCGGAACCACGAGAACTTCCGGGGCTGGAACAACATCCGCTACCGCGCCGGGATGTCCGGCAAGAACGTCGGTTCGAAGAGCCTCTCCATGAACGTCGCCACGGTGCCGCCGGGCGGCGTCGCCTATGCGCACGTCCACGACGGCTTCGAACTGATGCTGTACATCCTTCAGGGCCGAGTCCGGCACGACTACGGTCCGGGGCTCGTGCACAGCGTCGAGAATGCCGCCGGCGACTTCATCTTCATCGAGCCGGGGGTTCCCCACGAGGTCTACAACCTCTCCGAGACCGAGCCCGTCGTGGCCGTGGTGGCGCGGTCCGACGCCGACGAGTGGGACCGGATCATCCCCTACCCGCGCAAGGGCGAGACCGAGGCCTCCGCTCTGCCCTGAACCGGCTGTCATCTGGTATATTTTCGATCCCTCCGAGCCCGCCGACGATGAGCCAGAAGACCAACCATCCCTCCCCCACTGCCGCGACCGGAACCGTCGAGCCGCCGATGATCGAGGCGGTCGGTCTCACGAAGTACTACGGCAACTTCGCCGCCGTCGTGGGTGTCTCGTTCACCGTGCCGCGCGGCCAGGTGGCGGCGTTCCTGGGCCCCAACGGCGCCGGCAAGAGCACGACCATGAAACTGCTCACCGGCTACCTGGCGCCGTCCGCGGGCACCGCCCGGATAGCAGGACACGAGATGGCGAGCGACCGCCTTGCCGGGGCGGCGCGGCTGGGCTACCTGCCGGAGAACGGGCCGCTGTACGACGACATGACGCCGAAATCACTGCTGGAGTTCTTCGCCGCGGCGCGCGGCCTGCGCGGTGCGCGCCGCCGGGACCGCATCGAGGCGGTCATCGATCTGTGCGCATTGGGAACGGTCGTCGGCAAGGCGATCGGCAAGCTGTCGCGCGGATACCGCCAGCGCGTCGGCATGGCCCAGGTGCTGCTTCACGAGCCGGACGTGCTGATCATGGACGAGCCCACCGCGGGGCTCGACCCGAACCAGATCCGGGAGGTACGCCAGACGATACGACGACTGGGGCGCGACAAGACCGTCCTGCTGTCCACCCACATCCTCCAGGAAGTGGAGGCCATGGCGGACCGCATCCTTTTGATCAACGAGGGCCGGATCGTCTTCGACGGGACGGTCGAAGAGGTTCACGCCGGCGGCCGGACCCTCGACACCTGTTTCGCGGAACTCACTACGGCCACCGCCTGAATGCCATGAGTACCAACGTCGTCATCGCCATCTTCAAACGGAACTTCGTGAGCTACTTCAGCAGCCCGATCGGCTACGTGTTCATCTGCGCCCTGGTGCTCATGACCGCCTTCGCCGCCTTCTGGCCGAACGAGTTCTTCAACGCCAACCTCGCCAACCTCGATCAGCTCAACCGGCGTATCCCCTGGATCATGCTGGCGTTCATCCCCGCCGTGACGATGAGCGTCTGGGCCCAGGAACGGGAGCGCGGCACCGACGAACTCCTGCTGACGCTGCCGGCGCGTGATGTCGACGTCGTCATCGGCAAGTACCTGGCGGCGCTGGCGATCTTCACGGTCGCACTGGGTTTCTCGCTGTCCAACGTCGCCGTCCTCGTCGGTCTGGGCATGCCGGACGTCGGGCTGATCGCGGCGAACTATCTCGGCTACTGGTTCCTCGGCGCGGCGATGCTGTCGGTGGGCATGACGGCGTCGTTCGTCACGAGCAACCTGACCGTCGCGTTCATGCTGGCGGTCGCGTTGAACGCGCCGCTGGTCTTCGCCGCGTACGCGGACGTGATCCACGGTCGCGAGGTGGCCCTGGCCGTCAAGCAGTTCAGCGTGGCCAGCCGGTTCGCGGACTTTTCTCACGGGGTCATCAGTTCTTCGAGCATCGTGTACTTCGCGTCCATCGTCTTCGTGATGTTATATGTCAGCATGGTGCTCATCCGCCGGAGGCTCTGGGCCGACCGGCGTGCCGCGGTTCCCCAGGGACTTCACTACGCGCTGCGGGTGCTGGCCCTGCTGGCGATGGCCGCGGGGTTGACGGTACTGGCCACGCGTTTCGATCGCCGCGTGGACGCCACCAGCGAGCGGCTCAGTAGTCTTTGCGCGCAGACGGTCAGCCTGCTCGGCATGCTCAACGACGAGCGCCCGGTCTACGTCGATGCCTACGTCAGCCCGCAAGTGCCCGAGGCGTACGTGCAGATGCGGACCAACCTGCTCAACATGCTGCGCGAAGTGAACTCTCTCGCGGGCGACCGCGTGATCGTTCGGGTCCATGACACGGACGTCTTCAGCCGGGACGCGGTCGAGGCGCAGGAGCAATTCGGCATCACCGCCCGGCCGGTGCAGTCCACGACGGGCGGCAAGTTCGAGGTGGAGGAGATCTTTCTCGGCGCCGCGTTCATGTGCGGCCTGGACAAGGTCGTTGTTCCGTTCTTCGACCGGGGCATTCCCGTCGAGTACGAGGTGGTGCGTTCCATCGCGACGGTGAGCCAGCAGCAACGCCGGCGTATCGGCGTGGTGAATACGGATGCGCGACTCTTCGGCGGTTTCGACATACAGACGATGACCAGCCGACCCGCCGAGCAGATCATCCGGGAGCTCAACAAGCAGTACGAGACGGAGCAGGTCAATGCTGCGGTGCGGATCGAAGACTACGACGCATTGCTCGTCGTGCAGCCGTCGTCGCTGCCGCAGGACCAGCTCGACAACCTCATCGATGCGATACGCCGGGGCATCCCCACCGCGATCTTCGAGGATCCCTTCCCGATCCGCGATGCCCGCGTCGCGGCGACGAGCCAGCCCCGCATCTCGGCGGGCGGCAACAACCCGTTCCAGCAGCAGCAGCGCCCGCAGCCCAAGGGCGACATCCGGCAACTCTGGGATCTGCTGGAGGTCCGCTTCAGCGACAGCACCGTGGTCTGGGATGACTACAACCCCTACCCGAAGCTGCCCGACCTGCCGCCGGAACTCGTCTTCATCTCCCGTGGCAGCGGTTCGGCGACGGCGTTCAACGAGACGCACGATGTCACCAGCGGCCTCCAGCAGGTCCTGCTCATGTTCGGGGCCTACATCCAGCCCCGGATCGGGTCAGCGCTGAACTTCACGCCCCTGTTGACCACCGGGACTCAGACCGGACTGGTCAACTACGACGACATGGTCCTGCGCACGATCTTCGGCCCCGGCGGCCTCAACCCCGCCCGGCGGCACAGCCTGACGGGGCAGTCCTACACCATGGCTGCCCATATCACGGGTACCTCGCCTTCCGGCGGCGGCACCTCGCCTTCCGGCGGCGGCAACGAGCCGGCCGGGGCCGGCGCGGAGGATCCCGGCGACGGCACCGCGCCTTCCGGCGGCGCCATCAACGTCATACTCGCCGGCGACATCGACATGCTCTACTCGGTCTTCTTCGTCATGCGGGAGCGCGGCTCCAACCAGGATGAAGAACTCAACCTCCAGTTCGACAACGTCACCTTCATTCTCAACGTCTTGGACTCGCTCGCCGGCGATGACCGCTTCATCGAGATTCGCAAGCGGCGACCGGTTCACCGGACGCTGACCAGGGTTGAAGCGCGCACCAAGGGCATCATCGACCAGGCGAACCGTGACGCGGAGCGCTACAGGGACGAGTTCGAGCGCAAGCAGTCCGAGCAGCGCCTCAAGTTCGATCAGGCCATAGAGACACTCCAGCAGCGCGAGGGAATCGACCTCCAGCAGATGGCGCTGGAGATCCAGGCGGCGATGCAGGCCAACGAGCGCCAGATGACGGCCGTCGGCGAGCGACTGGCCCGGGAGCGCGACAAGGAGATTCAGCGGACCGAGCGGAGCCTCGCCCTGGCAATCCGGAGTATCCAGGGCCGGTTCAAGTTCGCCGCAATACTGATACCACCGATTCTTCCGATCATCCTCGCCGTGATCGTCTACGCCCGGCGTCGCCGGCTGGAGAGCATCGGCGTTCCGGCGGATCGGATCAGGACCGCCTGACATGATCGAATCTGCAAAGACACTGCTGTTTCTCGCGTGTGCCGTCGCCGTCGGCGCGCTGGTGTGGGTGGCCCGCCCGGCGGATCCAGGCCGCGGCGTCGTCGACGATGCCGGTGAACTGTTCTTCGCCGACTTCACCGACCCGCTCACCGCGGCGTCGCTGGAGATCATCGGGTTCAACGAGACCCTCGCGACGGTCCATGTGTTCAAGGTCGCCCGGCACAACGGGGTCTGGTCGATCCCGTCGCACGAGAACTATCCCGCCGACGCCGAGAACCAGTTCGGGAATGCCGCCGCGAGCATGATCGGGCTGGTCAAGGGTGCCGGCCGCAGCGACCAGCGCACCGATCACGCCCTGTACAAGGTCGTCGATCCGACCGAGGCCGACGCCGGATCGACCGGTGTCGGTACCCGCGTCACGCTTGCGGGCGAGGACGGTCGCGTGATCACCGACCTCATCATCGGCACGGCGGTCAAGGATTCCAACGAGTTGCGGTACGTCCGCGTTCCCGGCGTGGACCGCGTGTACATGTGCGAAATCGACATCAGGAAGTTCTCGACCCGCTTCGAGGACTGGATCGAGAAGGACCTGCTTCAACTGACGCCCGCGGACATCACCGGCGTCGTCGTCAAGGACTACTCGATCGACGAGTTCAGCAGGCAGGTGATCCAGGGCGGCGTGGTGACGCTCACCTATGATGGCCAGGCCTTCTCGTGGGGGCTCGAAGGCCTCGGCGAGGATGAGTCGCTCGTCCAGAGCAAGCTGATCGACCTGAGACGCGGACTGGACGAGTTGAAGATCATCGACGTTCACCGCAAGCCCGCCGGCCTGAGTTCCGAACTGAGAGCCGAGGACGCCTTGCAACTGGACACCGAGGCCGTGCGGTCTCTTCAGAGCCGGGGCTTCTTCATCTCCGGCGGCCGCCTGTTGTCGAACCAGGGGGAGACGGTGGTTCAGACGGTCGAGGGTGTCCAGTACGTTCTGCGTTTCGGGGAGATCGCGGCGGTTCGCGGCGGCGGCGACGACGACGACGACTCGGCAGGCGTCCCCGGCCGCTACCTGTTCGTGACCGTGGAGTTCAACGCGCAGGCCATCCCCGGCCCCGAGCTCATGGAGCTGCCCGACCTGGACTCATTCGGACTCGAGGACGAATCGGAATCGGAGACCGACGACCCGGCAGCCACGCAGCCGTCGATGTCCGAGGCGATAGAGAAGGCCCGGGAGATGATTACCCGGGACAACCAGCGCAAACAGCAGGAATACGACCAGAAGCTCGAAGACGGTCGCGCCCGTGTAAGCGAACTCACCGACCGCTTCGCGGACTGGTACTACGTCATCTCCGACTCGGTCTACAACAACGTCCGTCTGACCCGGGCCGACATTGTCGAACAGACTCCCGCCGCACAGGGCGAGTAATCGATCGCGCAGGGTGGCACGGTCGAGGGAGTCCGCCGCAGGCGGACGAGTTCGCCCGTGTGCGGGCGTGGTTCGTATCGACCCTGCACGTGGTCGGACGTCGCACCACGGGCGAGGTCGTCCGCCTGCGGCGGACGCCCTCGACCGTGCCACCCAAGAGCTCAGCTCCGCTTGCGGCCTCCTACCCACACCTCCGCGATCGCCTCCGCGCCGCTGCCGAAGACGAACGACTCGAGCAGTGTCTCGGGTGTCCAGCCGGCGAGGCTCGGCGCCGCGAGATCCAGCACGATCAGGTCCGCGGCGGCTCCGGGTTGCAGCGCGCCGGCGTTGACGCCCAGGGCCCGGGCGCCGTTGACCGTCGCGGCCTGCCACAACGCCGTGGCGCACCGGCCGGCGGCGTCCACGAAGACGCCGCGCGACTCCCGGCCGAGCCGCTGCGCATATTCCAGCAGGCGCATCTCCTCGACGAAGCTGATCCGCAGGTTGCTGTCGGTGCCCAGCGAGACCCCCCACGCGCTGCCGCCGCCGATCTTCCGCCCGTCCGGGATGCCGTCACCGAGGTTCGCCTCCGTCAACGGGCAGATGCACACGCTGCCGCCGGCGGCGAGGAACCCGGCCATGTCCTCGGGCGCCGTGTGCGTGCAGTGGACCGCGCAGAACCTGTCGTCGATGTCCAGACGTTGATTGAGCACCGCCATGGGGCGGTCGCCGTACGCGGCGACGCACGCCTCGATCTCCGCCGGCTGCTCCTCGACGTGCATGTGGAAGACGAGTTCCCGTTGCCGA
This sequence comes from Planctomycetota bacterium, assembly GCA_022562915.1. Classification (GTDB taxonomy): domain Bacteria; phylum Planctomycetota; class Phycisphaerae; order Phycisphaerales; family SM1A02; genus JADFOJ01. The sequence continues at coordinate 41,451 of JADFOJ010000014.1, forward strand.
GCTTCGCCGTGCAGCGCCGCAAGATCGTCGAGGCAGACCGCGCGGATGGAGTGGGCCGCGACGCCGAGTGTCTGCGTCGAGCGGTCGAGGAGCCCCCCGAGGCGGTCCATCTGCGCCCAGTACTCATCGCACGACGCGGTTCGGAAGCGCTGCTGGGCCCCCTGCAGCGGCGAGTCGAACCCACCCGCCCGGTAATAGGCGTTCAGCAGGACGATACGGATGCCGGAATCCGCCGCGGCCCGCAGCACGACCTCGTCCAGCGCATAGCCGCCTCCGGAAGACTCGTGGTGCAGGTAGTGAAACTCCCCCACCGTCGTGATCCCCGCTCCGAGCATTTCCGTGAACGCCCGCCGCGACAGCTCGTAGAGCATCGCGCCGTCCATCGCCGCGACCAGTTCGTACATCGAGTCGCGCCAACTCCAGAACGAGCCGGCACCGGTCGGGAACACCTCGCCGCGGCCCCGCAGCCCCCTCTGGAAGGCGTGCGAGTGCGCGTTGACCATCCCCGGCAGGACCGCCCTGCCGGGCCACGCCGTTGCCTGGGCGGAGACCGCCTCGACGGCGGCGATGGTGCCGTCGGGGTCGATGACGATCTGCCTGGCGGGCTCGAAGCTCGTCCCCGTCCAGGTGAGTTCCGGCTGAATGACCTGCCGGCCGTTCACGCCGCGGGTTCCGGGTTCCGGCTCATGCAGAACCGCCCGACGAGGTGCTCGATGACCTCCCTGGCCCTGGAGACCTCGTCGATCGGCACGAACTCGTTTGGCTTGTGCGCGACCTCGATCGAGCCGGGTCCGAACAGCACGCACTGCATGCCCGTCGCGCTCAGCTTGCCGGCGTCGCTGGCGTAGGAGACGCCGAAGGACTGCGTCTGGCCGAGTTGCTCGCACAGCGCCCGGTGTATCGCCGCGTCGTCGTCCACCAGCAGCGGCGGGTTGTCGTTCATGACCTCGACGGTGATGCGGGTTTTCGGATCGGCCTTGATCACGGCGTCCTTGACCCACTCGATCGTCGCCTCCGTGTTCATGCCGGGAAGCAGGCGCACGCCGAGATCGATGACACACAGATCCGGGATCACGTTGACGGCGGTACCGCCGTGGATCTGCCCGACGTTGAGAACGGTGAAGGGCACCGTCGAGAAGAACCTGCTGTAGTCACTGCGTTTCTGCTTGAAGACCGTCGCCAGGTTGATTAGTGCCCTCACGATGCGGGCGCCGGCCTCGATCGCGCTGTGGCCGCGGTGCGGCGAACCGCTGTGAGCCGCGATGCCGTGGGCGGTCACCCGCATCCAGAGGTGACCCTTGTGCATGCGCACTGCGCGCAGGGAGGTCGGCTCGCCGACGAGGACGTTCACCGGCAGCGGCCGGTCGGCGGGCCACGAGCGTACGAAGTGTTCCGCCCCCAGTGACCCCAACTCTTCGTCATAGGTCAACAGGAGCACCAGCGGCCGGCCGAGCCGGTCCGGGTCCGCCGCGGCGAAGACGTTCATCGCCAGGGCGATCGAGCCCTTCATGTCACATGAACCGCGCCCGACCCAGGTCCCGTTGACTTCCTTCAGCCGGAAGGGATCGCTGTCCCACCCCGGCTCGTCCGCCGGGACCACGTCCATGTGACCCGAGAGCACCAGGCCTTCGCCGGGAGCGTCCTCGGACCCCGCGATCGCCACGACGTTGACCTTGGAGGCGTCCGGGCCCGGTCGGCGCTCGATGGTGACGCCCGGCCTGTCCAGGTAGCCGCAGATGAAGTCGGCCAGGGGCAGGTTACTCAGTGAGCTCCTGGTGTCGAAGCTGACGAGCCGGGCCAGCAGAACCTTGTCCGAGAGCAGCATGGCCGACCATCGTAGTGTGCCGGGGCGAGCCTCGTGGCGGCCCGTGGCCCCTTTGATCCAGCGGCACGGTTGGATAGCATCAGTGCCCATGAGAGCTCTCTGGCTGTTGATCCTGGTCGTTGCAGTGCCGGTGGGCCTGGCGGGCCAGCCGCATCAGGCTGATCCGGCGGGTCCCGGGGATCCCGTCGAGGTCTTCGCCGACCTCGACGGCTCCTGGCAGGGCGTCTTCGTCGGCTACGACGCGGCCGGCCGGGAGCTGTACAGGATCCGGGTCCGGCAGACCTACCGGACGATCGACCGGTTCCGGCAGGTCGTCGAGATCACCGACACCATGGCCGACGGCACCGTGATCACGGGGCACGGGACCAACACTGCCCGGCGGGTGGCCGGCGGCGGGTTGCGCCTGCGCTGTGTCGTCGAGAAATCCAACGGCGAGAAGGTCGAGCATGACGGGCGCGTCGTACGTGGACCCGACGGCGACGAACAGATCATCTGGTACTCCAGCAAGCCCGGCCGCGTGGAGACCTTCCGGGAACGGGTCCACCGCGACGGCGACGAGATGGTCTACGAGATCAACGGCATGGGCCGTTACGGCGAGACACTGATTCTCATGAGCGGCCGGTACAGGAAGATTGCGAACACGAACCCCTGAGTGGAGACGAGGATGGCAACGATCACGGCACCGAGGCAGTCACGACGCAAGGTCTCGGCGAAACGCGGCATCAGGCCCGAGGACCTGCTGAGACTCCACTTCGTCGCCACGCCCCGGATCTCGCCCGACGGGCGGCACGTCATCCTGGTGAAGAAGCACGTCGGCAGGAAGAACGAGTACGTGACCAACCTGTGGATGGTGAGCCGGACCGGGCCCGAGGGCTCCGAGGCATGGGGATCCCCGAGGCAGTTCACCAACGGCGGCAAGGATACGCAGCCGCGATGGTCGCCCGACGGGCGGCGGCTCGCGTTCGTCGGCGCCCGGACCGAGGGTCACCCGCAGGTCTTCGTGATCGACGTCCACGGCGGCGAAGCGATCCCGCTGACGACGCTCCCGGAAGGCTCGATCGGAACCTTCGCGTGGTCGCCCGACGGCCGGATGCTCGGCGTGAGCTTCCGGGAGCAGGACCCCGAGTGGACGAGCAAGGCAAAGGAGCACCGCAAGGACAAGGGCCTCAGCGATCCGCCACGTGTCCTGGATCACCACTGGTACCGGCTGGACGGCGACGGGTACTTCAACGGTCAGCGATACCGCCTGCTCGTCGTCGACACCGAGACGGGCGAGCACCGGACGGTGTATGCAAAGGACACGCTGGGGTTCTTCACGTTCGATTTCTCTCCGGACTCCAGGCAACTGGTCGTCTCGTCGAACACCGAGCGCCGCGCGGGCCTCAAGGCCTGGAACGATGACCTGCTGCGGGTGAACGTCGCCTCCGGCAAGGTCTCGAAGATCCCGAACCTGCCGCGGGGACCGAAGGACTCCGTGAAGTGGTCGCCCGACGGCGCCTGGATCGCCTATGCCGGGCGCGAGGGCGACGACGGGGTGTACAGCACTGAGAACCTGGAACTCTGGGTGTGCGACCCGGTCCGCGGCAAGGCGCGCTGCCTCACCGGCAACGAGGATTACTGCCTGATGGCGACACCGATCTCCGACAGTGCCGAGGTGTCGTTCAACCCGGTCTTCGAGTGGGGTCACGACAGCAAGCGTGTCTACGTGCAGATCGGCTGGCAGGGCGAGCTTCACCTGGCCTCGGTCCGTCCGACGGGCGGGAGCATCACGTTCCATACGCACGCCGTGCGCAGCCACGCGTTCGGGAACGTGTCCGCCGACGGTCGTACCGCCGCGCTGTCCGTCGGATCGCCGACGATGCTTGACGAGGTGCACGTGGCCGATCTGTCCCAGGACGATGCTACGACCACTGCCCTGACGGACTTCAACGGGGAGGTCCTGGCGGAGTTCGATCTGGCCAGGCCGTCGTCGCACTGGGTGAAGACGGCGGACGGGACGTCCGTCCATACCTGGGTACTCTTGCCCAGGGGTTTCAACAAGAACAAGCGGGGTCGGCGCTACCCGGCGGTCCTGGAGATCCATGGTGGACCGCACGCCCAGTACGGCGTGGGTTTCTTCTTCGAGTTCCAGCTTCTCGCGGCGGCGGGTTACGCGGTGTTCTTCTCCAACCCGCGCGGCAGCAAGGGCTACGGGCGCGATCACTGCCATGCCATCCGCGGAAGCTGGGGCGGGGCGGACTGGGTGGATATCCAGGCCGTCACCGGGTTCATGAAGGCGCACCCGTCCGTGGACCCGAAACGCATGGGTGTCATGGGCGGCAGCTACGGCGGGTACATGACCAACTGGGTGATCGGGCACACCAACGACTTCGCCGGCGCGATCACCGACCGGTGCGTGAGCAACCTGGTGAGCATGTTCGGCAGCAGCGACTTCCTGGAGCCGCCGGACATGTACTGGCCGGGCAACTCGTGGGACCGGCCCGAAGCGAGGTGGGAGTCCAGCCCGATCAAGTACTTCGGCACCGTGAAGACACCCACGCTGATCATCCACAGCGAGGGCGATCTCCGGTGCAACATCGAGCAGGCGGAACAGGTGTTCAGCATTTTGAAGCTGCGCAACATCCCGACGCGGCTGGTTCGTTACCCGCGGTCCACCAGTCACGGGTTCAGCCGCGGCGGGCCGCCGGACCTCCGCGTGCACCGGCTGGGGCAGATTCTTTCGTGGTGGAAGAAGTACCTACAATGAGCGACATGACCTCTTTCAAAGAGAACACCCGCGCGCCGATCGAGGTCGCCGCCGGGCGCGACGGGCAGGATCGGCAGGACCCCCGCGAGGCTGCGATGGAGCACGTGCGCGGACTGCTCGCGTGGATCGGCGAGGATCCCCAGCGCGACGGCCTGTTGCGAACGCCGGCGAGGGTCATCGGGGCGATGCAGGAGCATTTTCGCGGGTACCACGAGGATCCCCGAACGCACCTGAGCAAGACCTTCACCGACACGCACGGCTACAACGAGCTGGTGCTCGTCAGCGACATCGAACTGTACAGCCACTGCGAGCACCACATGGTTCCCTTCGTGGGCAAGGCGCACGTGGCGTACATCCCGGACGGCCGGATGGTGGGCCTCTCCAAGCTGGCGCGGGTGGTGGACGTCTTCGCCAGGCGGCTTCAGGTCCAGGAGCAGCTGACCGCGCAGATCGCCGACGCCATCCAGGAGGTCCTGGAGCCCAAGGGCACGGCGGTGATCCTCCAGTGCCAGCACTTCTGCATGTGTTACCGCGGCGTCAGGAAACCCGGCGCCTGGACCACCACCAGCAAGCTGCACGGGCTGTTCATGACCAACCCCGCCACCAGGGCCGAACTCTTCACGCTGATCGGCATGAAGCACAGCGTCGGGTAGGGGGGGGAAGAAAAAGAAATAGACCGGGACTAATTTCGGGCAGCGGCTTCTGCGCGGCGGGAGGCCACCGGCCGAAATTAGTCCCGGTCTATTTCTTTTTCTTCACGGCCGACTGGGGTTACACTGGACTCATCGGCTGACAGTAAGGGCGTCAGGGGCCTCTCGTCTCGCGAGGCGCCCCTGGGGAGGGGTCGACTGCATGTCTGACGACTCAACCGAGCGACCGGTTGCCACACGCACGCTGGGGCCGCAGAGCGACCCGATCGGGGTGCCGGCGACGATCGGCCGATACCGCATCGTCCGGACGATCGGCGAGGGAGGCATGGGGGTCGTCCTCGAAGCCGTCCAGGAGAACCCCCGGCGGAAAGTAGCCATCAAGGTGCTCAGCTCGCGGGTGGCGACGCCGGCGATCCTGCGACGCTTCAAGCACGAGGCGCAGATCCTCGGCCGGATGCAGCACCCGGGCATCGCGCAGATCTTCGAAGCCGGCACCTTCGACACCGGGCAGGGCGCGCAGCCGTTCTTCGCGATGGAGTTCATCCGGGGCGAGACGCTGAACCGCTTCTGCCGGAAGCATGATCTCGGCATCCGCCAGCGGCTGTACCTGATCGTCAAGGTCGCCGAGGCCGTTGACTACGCGCACGGTCTCGGCGTGGTTCACCGCGACCTCAAGCCCGCCAATATCCTCGTCGACCGGCGCGGCAAGACGAAGATCCTCGACTTCGGCGTCGCGCGCGTGACCGGCGGCGACCTTCCCACGGTCTCGATGCAGACGAGCGTCGGCCAGATCATCGGAACGATTCCCTACATGAGCCCGGAGCAGGCCGCGGGCACGCCCGGCGAACTGGACGCGCGCAGCGACGTCTATTCACTGGGCGTGGTGGCGTACGAGCTGCTGGCGGACCGGCTGCCCTATCCGGTCGGGGGCAAGAGCATCCTCGACGCGGTACGGATCATCCAGGAAGCCGCGCCGACTCCGCTGGGCTCGATCGACCGGGCGCTCCGCGGAGACGTGGAGACGATCATCGCCAAGGCGCTGGAGAAGGACAAGATGCGTCGCTACCAGAGCGCCGCGTCGTTCGCCCGCGATATCCGCAACTATCTGGGCGACGAGCCCATCACCGCCCGGCCGGCCAGCGGCATCTACCGGGCAGGCAAGTTCGTCCGGCGACACAGGGTGGCCGTACTGGCCTCCATTGCCGCGGCGTTACTCATCGTCGCCACCGCGGCCGTCACCGTGGCCGTGACACGGCAGGTGGTCACGACGGCACCGGCCATCGATGAGGGTGGCACACGGCGCTCAGCCGCTGTGCCCCGGCCGATTGAGATCCCCGCACCGCCGAGAAACCTGCCGAAACGACGCGAGATCGCCGAAGCGATCGAAGCCACCGACACAGCGGACCACGAGGTGATTCCGCCCACACCCGTCCAACGGCAGGTGCGCGAGCCGCAGACGGATGCCGAGTGGCTGGTCTACGTCGCCAAAATCGGCGCGGCCCAGGCGAGCCTTGGGGCCAACGAGTTCCGGACCGCTCGACTCCGGCTCGATCAGGCACCCACCGAGTTGCGGGGCTGGGAGTGGAAGTTCCTGGACGCGCGACTCGACCAGAGCCTCGCCGTACTCCGCGGACACGATGGTACGGTGAGGTCGGTCACGTTCAGCCCGGACGGATCGCGCATCGCCTCCGCGTCGCTGGACAAGACGGTTCGACTGTGGAACGCCGCCGGCGGAGACGAGCCGGTCGTTCTTCACGGTCACGGCGGCGAGGTCTACTCGGTCGCGTTCTCACCCGACGGGCTGCGACTGGCCTCGGGGTCGCAGGACAAGACCCTGCGTCTCTGGGATGTCTCCTCCGGCAAGGAACTCCGTGCCCTGGCCAGTCACAACCGGCATGTCTTCTCGGTCGCGTTCAGTCCGGACGGGTCGCGCATCGTATCGGGATCCGTAGACCATGACGTGCGACTGTGGGACGCAGACAGCGGGAGGGCGCTGCGCGTCCTCAGCGGGCACGAGGGGTATGTCAGGTCCGTCGCGTACAGTCCGGACGGCTTGCGCATCGTCTCGGGGTCGACTGACAAGACGCTGCGCCTGTGGGACACTGTCCGCGGGAGGGAGTTCGGCGTTCTTCGCGACGGACACGAGGGCCATATCTGGTCGGTCGCGTTTAGCCCGGACGGATCGCGAATCGCGTCCGCGTCGGACGACAAGACGGTGCGGCTGTGGGACGCCACACGAGACGGATCGCAACTCGCCGTCACCCTCAGGCACACGGGCGGGGTCCGATCGGTCGCGTTCAGTCCGGACGGGTCGCGGATCGTATCGGGGTCACTCGACAAGACGGTGCGGCTTTGGGACGTCGCCAGCGGGCAGGAGTTGGCCGCCCTCACCGGGCACACGGACGAGGTCTGGTCGGTTGGGTTCAGCCCGGACGGGTCGCGAATAGTCTCCGGGTCGAAGGACAA
>JADFOJ010000086.1 GCA_022562915.1 Planctomycetota bacterium
GTGCCACCCCTGTCTTACTCCGCCGGCACATACGTCACCTGTTCGAACCCGGCGTCCTTGCCGGCCTGCAACGCCGCAGCCACCGCCCCGACGGTCGCGTCGTCAAAGACGTGCACGAACAGCCCGGCGGACTTGGGCAGCGGCCGCAGGACGGAGGTCAGCGAGGCCTTGTCGCGCAGGACCTGCAGGCCGAGCCGGAACGCCGGCCGGCCGTCGAGCAGCAGGACATCGACGACCTGCGGCTGAAAGTCCGAGGTCGGACCCGCCGCGCTCTCGGAGCGGGTCTGCAGCGACGAGCTGAGGTGATCCTCAGGTCGGTCCAGGATCGTCGTCACCAGGAAATACAGCAGCAGCAGGAAGGTGACGTCGATCATGCTCGCGAGGTTGAGCGCGACCATCTGGCGACGTTGCGTTCTTTTTCTCTGGAATATCACGTCGATTGACCTATGGCACTTCCGTGGCGAGCCGGGCCGCCCCGACACCGAGCGACTCGAGCAGGATCACCACACGGTTAAGCTGCGCCGCGGCGGCGGTTCGGTCGGCGCGCAGCAGCAGCTTGAGCTCGTGCGCCGGTTGCTCCGGCTGCTTGAGCAGCTCGCCGCGGACGATTCCCTCCAACTCCGCGATATCGACGGTGCGACCGGCCACGACGATCTCGCCGCCGCCGGTGATGTTGATGACCAGGCCGGTTTCGTCCGGGGTCGCCCTCTGCTCGCCTTTTTCCAGCGGGAGGTCGACCTCGGTATGCGTGAGCCGTGCGACCTGCGCGGTCGTCATGAAGAAGATGATCAGCAGGAACACGACGTCGATCATCGCGGTGATGTCCACCGAGACACCGCGGTCGCGGGTTGTCGCCGGTGCGAACCTCACGATGGTCCCTTGGCCGGGGGGGTTGCCGCCGGGGCCGCAGACGAGGGAGAGGGCCCGCGAGCGGCCGGTCCGGGTCGCGGCGGCGCCGGTCTGACTGCGCCCGTCGACTCCAGGTGCAGCGCCAACCGCTCGACCTCCCTGGAGGCCTCCGAGGCGAACGCATCGATCCGGTTGCTGAAGTACCGGTGAAGGCTGATGCACGGGATGGCGAGGATCAGGCCCATGAGCGTCGTCACCAGCGCAAGACTGATGTTCGCGGCCAGGGCCTCGTGGTTCGGCGAGGCCGTGCGGGACAACGATTCGAACGCGCCCACCATTCCCAGCACGGTGCCCAGCAGCCCCAGCAACGGCGAGATCGAACCGATCACACCCAGGGCGTCCGTCGACCGGTAGAGCCGGGCGGTCTGGTCCTCGCCCGCCTCCTCGATGGCGTTCTTGATCTCGAATGCGCCGAAGGCGGACCTCTGGTACCGCGTGAGCCCCGCGCCCATGATCCGCGTCAGGTATGAATCGGATTCCGGGTCGTAGCAGTATTCGAGGGCCTGGGCGACCTTGCCCTCCGAGAGAAGCCTGTCGAGCGTCTCGACCTGCTCGGACGGCAGCAGCGCGGCGCGGCGAATCTGGACGAGGTGCATGATCACCAGCGCCAACGCAACGGTACTGAGCCCGATGATGATGTAGCCGACGATTCCGCCGGATTGAATCGTGTTCCACCAGCTGGGACCGGGGTCCGCGTCACGTGCCTGTGCCAGTATGAGAGAGGCCGTCGAGGTCATGGTGGCTGGGGTGATCATGGTGATGCTTCGGATGGTTCGTCCCCGGCGATCCCGCCGCCGGGGACGTCGCCGCCTTCATGCAGCGGATGGTTGGGGTACGTCCTTTGAAGTTCGCTGAGCAGCGTGCCGGCCGCCGCGGCGTCACCGTCGCGCTGCAATGCACGGGCGACCTGGGCCAGGGCGAGCCCGGCCAGGAACGGATGCGTCCGGCCGAAGCGGGCGGGGAGGTGGATGAGGCTGACCTGCCCTTTCTGCCTGCGACCGAGGCCCTTTTCCGAGATCAGCGATACGCCGATCTGGTACCGCGCCCACGCTCGGGCCCACGCGGGCATGGACGGGATCGCCCGGCTCAATTGTTCGCGCGCGGCGCTTCTCGCGTCGGCGCTGTCGGAGACGCACTCATTGAGCCGCCGCAGGAGCTTGACGCCGGGGTGATCCGGGACCGTCTCGGCGGGCTCGCCGGTCTGACCGAGTATTCCCAAGACCGCCAGCCGGTAGGCGTCCGCCAGCGCCGCCACGACCTCGTCACCCTGGGCGTCGAAGTTCTCCAGGGCGTGAGCCAGCGACTCGAGCCTCGGCGACACCAGCCAGACCGGCGCCAGCGCCGCCACCAGGGCGTAGGTCGTGTCGGCGACGGCCGGGAGCGTCGAGTATGCCTCCGTGGTCACACCCGCGCGGCGAAGCCGGGCCATTTCCAGTGCGGGGATGACCGCCAGCACATGATCGGCGCGGGCGACGCGGCAACGCACGAGCCCCTCGGCAACCACCAGGGCCGTTTCGTGCGTCCTGCCCCGGAACTGCTCGAAGAGTCGCTCCAGCACGGGCTCGGCGAGCGTCGTGTCGTGACGCTCGACGCGGCTGCGGGCCCGCCACAGGTCCTCTGCGATCTCCATGCGAGCGGCGAGCGTGAGGTCGTTCCGGAGGGTCTGCACGCTGCGAACCCGGTCCCACGGAACGAGATGTACGGCACCGAGGTCGCTGCGCACGGTGATACCGGCGTCATCGATCAGCGTGACGGTCCCCCGGAGTTCGGGCTCCGCACCGCGACGCTCGACCACGTCGCCGTGCGCCACCGCGACCACCGCCAGCAGCAGCAGCGCGGTCGCGTTAGAACCCATCGGACGACACGTACCGGTAAACCCCGCCGGATCGATGGGAGATCTCCTTCAGGAACGCCTGGCTGGCCGGGTCGCCGAAGGCAATCGTGTTCACCGCCACCCGCCGGCCACGGCCGTTGAGGGCGGCCACGACCGCGACCGTCTCGCGCGGAATCACTCCATCGGTCAGGAAGAAAATGACGTCCGGACGATTCTCCAGGGAAAAGACCCGGCGAAAGGCGGGTTGCGGGCGCGTGCCACCACCCGGATCGACCTGCTCGAGCCACCGTGTAAAGCGCTTCACCGTCCCGTCGCGGGCGCGGGTCCAGCCCTTCTGCATCGGCGGCGCCGTGATCTCCGAGTTGAACAGCACCACGAAGAAGGACGCATAGTCCGGAAGAACCTCGATCGAGCGGGCCAGCTCGCGCATGCAGACCTCGATCTTGCCCTGATCGCTCATCGAGCCTGAGATGTCCACGATGTACGCGAAACGCGTCCCGCGTGAGCTGACGCCGAAGAACGTCGTGCCGGCGCCTCCGCCTTCGAGCGTCAAGCCCTCACCGGAACCCGATCCGGTGAGTCTCGGCACCGAGCCCGCCCGGGCAATCTCCAGTTCCGCGGCCGAGATCTCCGGGGCAAGGTCGAGCGCCGGGTCCTGCTCGGCGGTGTCCTCGATTTCGAAGGGCACCTCCGGCACGAGGTCGTCGAACTGGAGTTCCTGCAACTGGGTCAGCTCCGCCTCCTGAATGACGGCGAACTTGATCGATACCGGGTGCACCTCGGGTCCCGCGGGCCGGGCTCGGTACATGTAGTTGAGGTAGACCATCAACCCGACGTGCAGCACCGCCGAGAGCGACACCCCCAGCAGCAGCAGGTTGCGCCGTCGCCGGCGACGCTCGAGGTCACTCCGGTCCTGGAGCTGCTGGATGGTCGTCTCGAGTCGAGCGATCCGGTCATCGACGCGGCTCGATCTGTTCGGGGGGTTCGGCAAGCGCTGCTCCGGCGATGGTCCAATCGGTTTTCGGGGTCATCCGGCGTAATCCCGACGTGATCATAGGGGGGCCTGTAGATCCTCGGCCCTTGACCGCCGCTCGATGAGCCTGTCCAATTCGACGATCGAGTTGCGCTGGAGTTCCTCATGACCTCGCCGGTAAAGCCGTATAGCCGTGTGATCCTGAAGATCAGCGGCGAGAGCTTCGCCCGGGTCGGCGAGGCCGGCATCGATCCCTCACAGCTCGCTCACATCGCCAAGGAGATCGTCGCCGCCGCACAGGGCGGCACGCAGATCGCCGTCGTGGTGGGCGGCGGCAACATGGTCCGCGGCGCCGACCTGGCCGAGCGGGGCCACATCGACCAGTCCACCGCCGACTACATGGGCATGCTGGCGACGGTCATCAATGGACTCGCCCTGCGGGAGGCGCTGGTCAGTCTCGGCAAGGACAGCCGGCTCATGACCGCCATTGACATTCCCGCCGTCGGTGAGCCGTTCATCCGGGCCAGGGCCCTGCGTCACTTCGAGAAGGGGCGCTTGCTGGTGCTTGCCGCCGGTACGGGCAATCCCTATTTCACGACGGACACCTGCGCGGCGCTGCGCGGCGCCGAACTCAATGCCGAGGTACTGTTGAAGGCCACCAAGGTAGACGGCGTGTATACCGCAGATCCTCATCGCGAACCGTCCGCCCAGCGATACACGCGACTCACCTTCGCCGAGGCCATCGAGAGGAAACTGGCCGTGACGGATCTCACGGCGTTGACGATGTGCATGGAGAACGACTTGCCGGTCATCGTGTTTGACGTCGCAACGCCTGGCAACATCCGGCGGGTGATCAGCGGTGAGCCGATCGGGACGCTGATCACGACGCAGGAGGGGTCCTGACCCCTGCAGGAGCACGCCGATGGATGTTGCCGGAATACTTCGTGAGTGCCGCGAGCAGATGGACAAGTCGCTCGAGTACTTCCGCATGGAGCTGCGCGGCATCCGGACGGGGCGAGCCACCACGGCCCTCATCGATTACGTCAAGGTCGACTACTACGGCAGCCCGACGGAGCTGCGCGAGCTCGCATCCATCAGCGTGCCGGAACCTACCCTCCTGCTGGTCAAGCCGTTCGATCCGACCAGCACCGCCACCATCGTGAAGGCGCTGGAGACTGCCGAGCTGGGACTGAACCCCCAGGCCGACGGCAACGCCATCCGGATCAACGTCCCGGCGCCATCGGCCGAACGGCGCCAGCAGCTCGTCAGCCAGATCAGGAAGATGACCGAGGACGGCCGGGTCGCCATCCGCAACGAACGGCGCGAGGCCAACAGGCACATCGACAAGCTGAGCAAGGACAAGTCGAGTCACCTCTCCGAGGACGGCGCCAAGGACGCCAAGGACGAGGTCGAAAAGCTCACGAAGAAGCACATCGAACAGATCGAACAGACCGTCGGCAAGAAGGTGGCGGAGATCGAAGCGAATTAGCCGGGGCCGGTGGCACGGTTGAGCGAGCCCGTCTGCGGCGGACGAGTTCGCCCGTGGAGAGTCGTCCGCCCACGGGCGACGTCGCTATCGCTCCGTCGACCGTGCCACCCGACCGCGCAGGGTGGCACGGTCGAGCGAGTCCGCCTGCGGCGGACGAGCTCGCCCGTGGGCGGGCGTCGCCCGTGCACCCCTATTTCAGTACACCTTGCGGCGCCGCGCCGGCGGTATGTCCAGTTGCTGGCGGTACTTGACCACCGTGCGGCGGGCGATCTCGATGCCGGCCTTCTTCAGCTCGTCGGCAAGGCCCGCATCGGACAGCGGCGTCGACTTGTCCTCGTTGTCCACGATCTCGCGCAGCTTTGCCTTGATGGCGTCCCAGCTCATGTTCCGGCCGGTGTCGGTCTCGGTCCCTCCGGAGAAGAACTTCCGCAGCGCGACGACCCCTCGCGGCGTCTGGAGCCACTTGTCGGCGACCGCGCGGCTCACCGTACCGACGTGGATTCCCAGTTGGTCGGCGACCTCGATCATGGGCAGCGGCTTGAGGTGCTGCGGCCCGTGGTCGAGGAAGTCGCGCTGGCGGGTGAGGACCACGCGCACCACCCGGAGCAGTGTGTTCTTGCGCTGGTTGATCGACTCGATGAGCCACTGCGCGTTGCGGACGCTCTTGCCGACGAACTCGCGGGTCTGTTTCTCCACAGTGCGGTCGCGCGCCATCTGCTGGCAGCGTCTGGAGATCCGCAGCGTCGGCAACAGCCCGTCGCTCAGAGCGGCGACGTACTCGCCCGCCTCCTCGTCGAACTCGATGATGACGTCGGGGATGATCGGCGGCACCTCCACGTCGACAAGGTCCCGGCCGGGGCTGATCCGGAGCTTGCGCATCAGCGCGAGCGCCGCGTGAATGCGATCCATGTCCAGGCCGGTCTGCTCGACGATCCTGGGAAGGCGGTTCTGGAGCAGGTCGTCGAAGTGCTCCACGACCAGTCGGCGCACGTCGGCGAACGCCGGATCGTGACCCGGTTCGGCCTCGAACCGGTCGATCTGCACGACCAGGCACTCCCGCCGGGTGCGGGCGCCGATCCCCGCGGGTTCGAGCCGACCCTTGACCTCCGCCAGCGCACGTTCCAGTCCCTCCATCGAGAGGTCCATCCCCGGTACGTTGCGGTGCTGATCGAGGATCGTCTCCAGGTCGGCCCCGAGCAGGCCGTCGTCGTCGATGTACGAAATCAGCAGGGCCCCCAGCGGCGCGATCAGCGGGTCGATCTCCTCGATGGACCACTGGTCCAGCAACACCTCGGTGAGGCTCTTGCCGCGGGCGGGCGTGTTCGCCATCGCGTCCATCTTGCGGTCGCGCTCACCGGCCCGCGGGCGCGTGAAGTTCTGCGACGAGTACTCGTTGTCCATCTGGGAGAACGACTCGAACTCGCTCAGCCGCTGCCAGTCGCCGGTATCGCTGGACGAATCGGAGACGGCCGGTTCGCCGTCGGTGGGCGGCTGCTCGAGACCGTCCTCCGCCGGGGTCGCGTCCACATCATCCTGCGGCTCGACGATCTCCAGCGCGGCGTTGGCAACCAGTTCCTCCTCGACGCGCTCCTGCAACGCCAGCATCGGCATCTGCAGGATCTCCATGGACTGGATCATCCGCGGCGCCAGCTTCATGTGCTGGCCCATGCGCATGTGTTGGCTGGTCTCGAATCTCACGGCGGGCACTCGTCCGGAATCAGCGTCTCCTGATCTATTCTAGTAGCAGGGTGCCGCAAGAGGATCAGTATCGTCGATTCATTGCGTCGGGCGTGACGTCTGCAACGGATGCGCACGTCATTCGGGTGCCAGTTCCTGCCGCCCCTCGATCGCATCGGCCAGCACCGCGGTGCTGGCGAACTCCAGTTGCGAGCCGGCAGGGATCCCACGGGCGAGCCTGGTCACCCGGACGTGACGGCTCGACAGCTGCTCGGCCAGGTACAGGGCGGTCGTGTCACCTTCAAAGTTCGGGTTGAGCCCGAGGATCACTTCCCGCACGGGCGCCTGCCGTGAATTGCGGGAGGAATCGTCGATTCGCTCCAGAAGCTGCGCCACGGCAACGTCCTGGGGCCCCACGCCGGCGAGCGGATCGAGCCGGCCCATGAGCACGTGGTACACGCCCCGGAACGTTCCGGACTGCTCCAGCCCGATGAGGTCGCGAGGTTGCTCGACGACGAGAATCGTCCCGGCGTCGCGGGTGTCGTCCGCGCAAATCCTGCACGTCTCGACGTCGGTCAGGTTCAGACAGATGCTGCACGGCCGGACCAGTTGCTTGACGTCCGCAACGGCCTTGCTGAACCGCATCGCGTCGTCGGTGCTCGCCTTGAGCAGGTAGAACGCCATCCGCTCCGCGCTGCGCCGCCCGATTCCGGGCAACCGCATGAACTCCCCGATCAGACGTTCGACCGGCTCCGGGTACGCCTGCGTGATCGGTTTCTTGTGCGGGGCGCTCATCCGATCAATCCGCCAAGACCGCCTGGCGGCAGCGGCAGCCCCAACTCTCCGGCGACGGCGGCGACTTCTTTCTCGGCCATCTCGCGCGCCTTGACCAGTGCCGCGTTGACGGCGCCGGCAATGAGGTCCTCCGCCATCGCTTTGTCCTGCGGATCGGTCGTATCGACGAGACCGCTGAGCAACGCGTGGTCGAGGTCGATCGAGACGACGTGCAACAGCCCCGTGGCGGTCACCCGCACCGCTCCACCGCCGGACTCACCGGTGACGGTCTGGTCGGCGAGACGCTGCTTGAGTTGCTCCATCCGCATCTTGATCTTCGGGAGATCCTTGAGGATCCCGGCCAGGCCCGCCATTGACTTGAGATTATCCAGCATCGTCGGGCGTCTCCTTCACGTCGATCACCTCGGCGTCGAAGATCTCGATCGCCGTCCGCACCATCGGCAGGTCGCGGGCTTTGTCTATTTCCCGTTGCACTTCGGTCCGGGCGGCCCCGACGCTCGACTCATCCACGACCACGTCGACGCGGCGCGCGGTCGCCCGCTTGACGAGCTCGGCGAGCGGCAGTGCCTGGCCCGTCAACCAGCGGGCAAGCCCCTCGTCGGCCGTCCGTATCGACAATCTCAGCGTCGTGCCGTCGAACGACCGGTACGCGAGGTTCTCGATGAGGACGTGCTCGTTCGCCGCGTCGCCTGCGAGCGCCTCCACCTGCTTCCACAGGCGTTGTCCCTCGTCGGCCCGGCCGGCCGGCCCGGCAGCGCGTGCCGGTGCGGGCGTGGTCGCGGCGACCCGCGGTTCCACGATCACCTCCGGGGTGTCCCTCTCGGATCGAGCAGTCTCAACCGGCGGTGACGGCGCGGCGCTTACCGGTTTTTTTTTTGGAGCCGGCCGGTCCGCGTCGGTACCCTTCAACAGGGTGGCAATGTCCGCGAACCGTTCACTCAGGCACAGGCGGACGATCGCGGCGTCAAAGAGCGGTCGGGCCGCCGCGGAAGTGCCGGCACGTCGAGCGACCGCATCGCACACCGCGATCATGTGCGCCAGGCCCGCCGAATCGAAACGCCCCGCCTGCTCGGCCGCGGCGGTGCGGGATTCCCCGGACAACTCGATGAGCTCGCTGTCGGCGCCGCAGGCGTCGATCAGCATCAGGTTGTGCATGTACTCGATGAGCATTTCCAGCGACTGCTCGATACCGGCCCCGTGTTCGAGCAGGACGGCCGCTGCCCTGAGAGCCCGGCCCGCATCGCCGTCGGCGATCGCGTCGATCACGTGTTCCGCGAGCGCATGGTCGGGCAGGCCGAGCATCTGTTCGAGCAGTTGCGGCGTGAGCTTGCTGGCGCCGGCGGCGAGCAAGCGGTCCAGCAGGCTCAGCGCATCACGCATCGACCCGCGCCCAAGCCGGGCAATCTGCGCCACGACATGCTCATCCGCCTCGACGCCCTCCTGGTCGAGGACGCTGCGAAGATGACCGGCGATCTTCGCCGTCGAGATCCCGCGGAAGTCGAACCGCTGGCACCGGCTCTGGATCGTGGCCGGGACCTTGTGCGGCTCGGTCGTGCACAGGATGAACTTCACGTGCGCCGGCGGCTCCTCCATCGTCTTGAGCAGCGCGTTGAAGGCGTGTGGAGTGACCTGGTGGACCTCATCGATGATGTAGATCTTGTAGCGGCAACGCGCCGGCGAGAGCACCGCCGAGGCGATGAGGTCGCGGACCTCGTTGATGCCGCCGTTCGAGGCGCCGTCGATCTCGATGACGTCCAGGTCGTCGCCGCGGAAGATCGCGTCGGCGATCTCGTCCGCCTGGGCCAGATCACTGTTCACGTTGAGCGCCGTCGCCAGGATGCGGGCCATCGACGTCTTGCCCACACCGCGGGTGCCGCAAAAGAGGTACGCGTGGGCGGCCCGTCCCGACTTGACCGCGTTCTGCAGCGTTCTCGCGATCGGCTCCTGCCCGATGAGCTCGTCAAAGCTCCGCGAGCGGTACCGTCGCGCGAGCACGGTGTAGGCTGCGCCCGGTGTCGAAGCGTTCTTGTTCGGTTGATCCGTGGTCAGGGCCATCATCGATTCCACCACCGTTGCTGCATCACCCGGCGGTGACAGGGAAGACGGCCAGGACACCACTGGCTCGGACGACGCCGCTTATGGCTGCTGCGGTCAAGCCCTGACCAGATTCACGGGCCACCCGCCCAACGGGCCCGGCCGTCATCCGCACCACCGCCGGTGCAGCGCATCTTAGCGGCCGGCGCGGCTGTGGTACACTCGTCCAAAATGCCCGACGAAACCGCACATTCCGATCCACCGGCTTCCGTCGAGTCGATCCGCCGCGCGATTCGTTTCAAACCGCCATCGGTCGTGGCCGAGCAGGCGCGGCAGAGTCAGCGGTTACTGCTGCTGGTCGTCAGGTTACTGTTCCTGGTCCTGCTGGTGACGGTGTGCCTGCTGACCGTGGCGAGCCGGGCGGACAGGCCCGAGGAGTTCAAGTTCACCACGCTCGTCGGGTTGTTCCTGGGCGCGACGGCGGTGGGCGTCATCGTTCTCGTCGTCGACGCGAAGACCCCTAACAAGCGGCTCACCTCGGTCGTGGGCGTCTATCTCGGCCTCTGCGTCGGGCTGATCGGCGCGCTGGCCATCAACGCGCTGATCGACGTCGTCGCCGAAGCGTGGGGGCTCAAGCGGGCCAACCCCGGCACCTCGCCCACTCCGATGGAGATCTACCTCGGTCTCAGCAAGGTCGTCATCGCGATCGTGCTGTGCTACCTGGCGGTCTCGATCGTGCTGACGACCAAGGACGATTTCCGGGTGGTCATCCCCTACGTCGAGTTCACCAAGCAGGTCCGGGGCGTGCGGCCGTTGCTGCTGGACACGTCCGTGCTGATCGACGGGCGGCTGGAGCCGCTGAGCCAGACCGGGTTTCTCGCGACGCCGCTGGTCGTGCCGCAGTTCGTCCTCGATGAATTGCAAGCCCTCGCCGACAGCTCCGACAAGCTCAAGCGCGCCCGCGGACGGCGCGGGCTCACCATCCTCGGCCGCCTCCAGGGGAATCCCCTTCTGGACGTCTCCCTCGACGACACCGACGTTGAAGGCCACTCCGTGGACCACAAGCTCCTTCAGCTCGCCGCCAGTCAGAACCTGCGCGTGCTCACGACCGACTACAACCTCGACAAGGTGGCGGAGATCAAGGGCGTGCCGGTCCTGAACCTCAACGAGATGGCGCAGGCGCTCAAGCCGCAGGTCATCCCCGGCGAGAGCCTCACACTGGCGGTCGTCAAGCGCGGCGAAGCAGCAAACCAGGGCGTGGGGTACCTGCCCGACGGAACCATGGTGGTCATCGAGGAAGCGGCCGGGCAGGTCGGCCGGGAAGTCGCCGTGCTCGTGACCAACTCGCTGCAAACGAGTGCGGGACGGATGATCTTCGCGAAGCTGGCGGCCGGCAGGTAGGAGCGCGGCACGAAGGCACGAAGGCACGAAGGCGCGGGAAGATTCGGACTGCAAGGACTCGTGGATCTCGCCTACTCGGCACATCGCATGGAAGTGTGAGATGGGGTACGCCCTGCTGGCCGATCTCATCGTGATCGTTCACCTGGCCTACGTCGCCTTCGTCATCGCAGGCACGGTGCTGGTCCTCACGGGTGCCCTCCTCCGCTGGCGGTGGATCCGCAACCCGGTTTTTCGGGTCGTGCACCTGCTGGCCATCACGGTGGTGGCGGTGCAGGCGGCGGTGGGGGTGATCTGCCCGCTGACGGAATGGGAGACCGCGTTGCGTCGCCGGGCCGGCCAGCAGGTCGAGGCCGACATCTCATTCGTGGGGCGCCTGGTGCGTGACGTGCTCTACTACGACGTGTCGCCGCGGGCCCTGACCATCACCTATGTGATCTTTGCCCTGCTCGTGTTTGCCACACTACTGATCGTGCCGCTCCGGTGGCGACGGCGGGGCTAGCAGCCTGTGGGGCGCCGCGGACCTGTATCGGCCCCCCGGCGCAGATCGGCTCACCGGCGCTCAGCAGCCTGCCCGCGAAAGAGCCGGATGCGGCTCGTTTCGTTCGCTCTGAAGGTGCTGTTGACGACGGCGATCGCTCCCGCCTCGTTGACGGCGAGCTTTCGCATCAACAAGCCCTGCTGGCTGCCGTTGAACCCGAGCGCCGCATCGGCCGTGCCCGGCACGATCGAAGGCGCTGCGAACGTCTCCCCGCCGTCGCTCGAATACGTGAAGCCGAGTCCCCGGGACCGGCCACGGCGGTTCGGGAAGAGTTCCCAGATGACGTAAAGGCGGTCCTCACCGTCCAGACTCAGTGCCGGGAAACTCACGCTCTCGAACTGCTCGCCATGCGGGCCTGCAATCTTCCTCGGTTCCTCGAACGTATCCTCGCCATCGATGAGCCGCGCGTAGCGCACGTGATATCGCATGAAGGGGCCGGCAGCACTTTCCGCGTACACGAGATGAACGGTTCCCTTGCCGTCCACCGCGAGCTTCGGCGCGTCGGCATGGCCGCCACTTTCGAAGATGATTCGCGGCTCGCCGAATGACCGGCCGTCATCATCGGACCTCGCGAAACGAATATCGGCGGCCCTGTCCTCTCCGACCGTCCAGGCAAGATACACGGTCCCCTCGTCATCGACCGCCAGGGAGGGGCCGCGCGCGGGATTGGTGTCGTTCCCGCCGGCGATGCGCAACGGATCAGAGAAGCTCTCACCCCCATCGGTGGAACGGCTGAACCACAAGGGGCCCTCGTATTCGGTCCAGGCGGCGTAGAGATTGCCCTGCGGGCCCATGGCGAGATCGAGACTCCCGTTGTGCCAATTGCGCGAGGTGAGGCGTCCCTTGCCGTCACCGGCGGTGGTGTTCGAGAGGTTGACGGAATCGATGAAGGACTTCCCGCCATCAGTTGACCGCGCGAAGAAGATCTCGCCGCCGTGCGAACCGCCGGAGAAGACGATTTCCTGCCAGAGGAGATACACCTCCATCGGATCATCGGATGTCATCACCATTCGCGGCAACCAGGAGAAGATGTCCGGACTCGCCGAGACGTTGACCGGCTCTTCGAGCTGCGCTTCTCCGTCGGGCGCGTAGAGCTGGAAGTAAATATCGTGCTTGGGATGATCGGCCCAGGCGACGCCAACATGGCTCTGCTCGTTGATCGCCACGGTGGGGTCGTCGACGAAGTTGAACTCCGACTCATTCATGCGCCAGGGCCCGCGGAATGCATCGCCTGAGGCGACCTCGATTCCTTCCTCCCACGTGATCGCCAGCCCTCCCGGCCCGCCCGGCGAATCCGCTGCGCCCCCCGGCGAATCTGCCTCCCCCGAAGTGCACGCTGCGATCAGAGCAAGAGCCAACAGCAGAACACAACCGACAGGCAGCCTGGTATCCATCGCGTCGTGAGCCTAGCGCGCCGGACGGGACGGTCAACGGCGATCGGAGGGCTTCCCGGCCCGACGACTGAGGCCCCGTCCGGCGCCGCCCGGGCGCGATATCCGCCGGCGGGTGGGAACGTGCCGGATGTTGCCTGTTTTCTACTCTGTGGCGGCAGCCACGCACAAAGTGGCGCAGTTGCGCCACCGTGTGACTCGTTTCACAAAGTGGCGCAGTTGCGCCACCATGCGCTCAGCCGCTGTCACCGCTGCGTCTCCGGATCGGGGACCAGGTCATCGATGGTCAGCGCCGTGCGCACCCGGGCCGCAGGGTACAGGTACATGTCGCCGGCCCGCGTCGCGTCGTCCTCGGTCGCGCCGCCCTCGCCGAACCGGAGGATATCGCCGTCGCACGTCACCACGTAGAGGTGGTCGCGGTCGACGTTCTCCGGCACGTCCGGTAGCAGGTGGATCGCGGCGCGGACCCGTTCGCCGCTGGGCATGATGTATCGTTCACCTGGGTGGATTCCCTTCATGCCAGTATCCTAACGGATGCCGATCATATATGGGCTCGGCGGCGGGGTTTTTCCGCTTTTTTCAGCACGTTGGTCGCCACCGTGCTCGTCGTGATCGATGCCTTCGATCCCCCGGGGAACAGGACGTCATCGACGATGAGCTTGCTCAGGCGCTGGCGGACTGGGCGGGGCTGCGCAACGTGCTCGTGCATCTGTACCTTGAGGTCGATCAGACGCGGATCTGGCAGATCCTGACGGGCGACCTTGACCAGCTTGAATCGATGGCCGCCGCCGTGGCGAAGGCGACGGCTGGGGACTGATCCAAAGGCGAGAGACACCACCACTGCCACCGGTCGTTGCGTTCAATGCCGCGGATCGCCCGGGACTTCCTGCGACGGCGCCTCCGCCGGGCGCACCGGAAACGCGATGCCCAGGACGCTCTGAATCCCCGGGGCGTCCCGCAGCGCGGCAACGGTTTCTCTGAACGGCATCGGGCGGGGCGCGGGCCGCAGTTCGCCGCGTTGCCCGCCGACGCGTTCAAGGCGCCCTCCGTCGGAGGTCCAGACGCCATCGGTCTCGCAGTGGCGCCAGGGAAGCTCACCGAGCTCCAGGGACCACTGCGCGTACGGCGGCAGGGCTTCGCGCGACGCGACCACGACGAACGCCTGGGTGCCGACACCGTCGGTCAGCCCGAAGAGCATCGCCTTGCCGTCGGGACCGACCGGCGCCTCGATAACGTTGCCGAGCGG
Organism: Planctomycetota bacterium; assembly: GCA_022562915.1. Taxonomy (GTDB): domain Bacteria; phylum Planctomycetota; class Phycisphaerae; order Phycisphaerales; family SM1A02; genus JADFOJ01. The sequence continues at coordinate 14,288 of JADFOJ010000086.1, forward strand.
CGGCGCCTCGTGTTCGTCGGCGGGATAGCAGAGCTGCAATCCGCCGTCCGCGTTCAGCGCGATCACGTAGCAGAAGGCCGGCTCTGACAACTCCACGTGGATCGCTACGGCGTCGTCGTCGAACCGCGTCTCGGTCGACTCGACGCCGATCTCACCGACCCGCTTCGGGTGATCCTTGCCCGTGTAGTGCTCAAGCTGCATGGCCTGGATCCGAAGCGGCCCGGTGGCCGGGGATTGTGCCAGGATAATCGCCAGGCCGCCGGCGATGAGCAGCACCGCCGCGGCAGCCCAGGTCTCCCACCGCTTCCACCATGAGCGCGGTCCGGGCCGCTGCCCGTTGCGTACGGCTTCGTCGGGCGAGGATTGTTCCACCGCGTCCAGTTCCTGGGCCATCTCGGTCGCCCTGTCGAACCGCTGCGAAGGCTTCGCCGCGCACGCCCTGCGGATCACCTCGCCGAGACGTCTGCCGCCCGCCTCGCCGCCGGGGATCTCCAGCGTGCCGGCCAGCAACTCAGCCACTCGATCTGGTGCGCAGCCGGTGGCGACCTCAAACAGCACCACCCCCAGCGCGTAAAGATCCGCCTCGGGGCCGCCCGGACCCTCCGGCGGGCAGTAC
>JADFOJ010000015.1 GCA_022562915.1 Planctomycetota bacterium
GTGGGAGTCGCCGGATTGTACGGGTTGCCGGGGGCGGGTCAAGGGCGGGGGGGGCGGGGGGGGGCGGAAAGAAAATAGACCGGGACTAATTTCCGGCCGGTGGCTCGCTGTGGCGCAGTGACCGCGGCCCGGAAATTAGTCCCGGTCTATTTTCTTTCCGCCGGCCCCCCTCTGGTACCCTCACGATCCGTGTCCAGGCTCCACCATATCGCGTTGGCCGTTGTTCTCAGCGGTGCCGTCGCGGCGCCATCCTGGGGCGAACCCGGTTTTCTCGAGCGCTACGCGGCGACGTATCGCTTCCGGCTGGGCCGGCCGGGCGGGATCAGGCCGACGCCGGATGGCACGATGATCCTGTTCCTTCGGTCGGGGCCGCAGAGCTTCGAGCGGGTGCTGTACGAGTTCGACGTTGCGACCGGGGCCGAGCGGGTCCTGCTCACGGCGGACCGGCTCCTGGACGGGGCCGACGAGAGCATCACCGCCGAGGAAGAGGCGCGCCGGCAGCGCCGCCGCATCACCGGGCGCGGAATCACGTCGTTCCAGCTTTCCAGGGATGGCCGGCGGCTGCTGGTGCCGCTGTCGGGACGTCTGTTCGTGCTGGACCGATCCGACGGCGAGGTCCGCGAGGTCATGATCGACGGCGGGCGCCCCGCCGTGCCGAGGCTCTCGCCCGACGGGGCCCGCATCGCGTACGTGATCGACGGGGACCTCTACGTCGTCGAGGTCGAGACCTCGACGCAGCGCCGACTCACCAAGGACGCCCAGGGTACGGTCTCCAACGGTCTCGCCGAGTTCGTCGCCCAGGAAGAGATGGGACGCCACAGCGGGTTCTGGTGGTCGCCGGACTCCCGACTGATCGCCTGCCAGCAGACGGACACCGCCGGCGTCGAACTCATGAGCATCGTCGATGCCATGCGGCCGGAACGACCGCCCAGGAGTTGGCCGTACCCGCGTCCCGGCAAGGCCAACGCGGTCGTGCGGCTGCGGATCGTCGGCCTCGACGGCGGGCCGGACCGTTGGGTCGAGTGGGACCGCAACGCGTACCCGTACCTCGCTTCCGTCACGTGGACTCCCAACGCGCCGCTGACGATCATGGTGCAGAACCGGCGGCAGACCGAGGAAGTGCTCATGGCGGTCGACGTGGTGACCGCCGCGGCCCCCGGCACGGCGAGCGCCCGGCCGCGGACGTTGCTGGTGGAGCGCGACGAGGCGTGGGTCGATCTCGATCAGCGGATGCCGCATTGGCTGGATGACGGCGGAAGTTTTCTCTGGACGACCGAGCGCCGCGGCGCCTGGCAACTGGAGCTGCGCACCCGCGACGGCACGCTCAGCCGGGTCATCACACCGGTCAACGCGGGGTTCCGGAAATTCATTCACCTCGACGAACCCGGCGGCCGGGTGTGGGTGCTCGCCGGCAACGATCCGACCGAGACCCACCTCGAGCAGTACCCGCTGCGCGAGGACAGCCCGCCGCCGCAACGGATCTCGCAGGCTCCCGGCGGGCACGGGGCTGTGTTCGCCAGGGGTGGCAGCGTGTTCGTGCACAGCTATTCCGGCATGACGGGCGAGTGGTTTCGAGTCCGCGCCGCGGACGGCACGGTGCTTGGTGAGCTGTTGTCCGTCGCCGAGACGCCGCCGTTCGGGGACGACCTCTCCGGGAGCGTGAGTTTCACTACCGTCGGCAGCAACCCGCAGTTTCACGCGGTGCTCGTGCGGCCGCGCGACTTCCAGGAGAAGCGGACGTATCCGGTGATCGTCCACGTCTACGGCGGTCCGACCGGCGTGATGGTCAGCAAGAGTTCGCGTCGCTACCTGCTCGATCAATGGATCGCCGATCACGGCTACATCGTGGTGTCCATCGACGGGCGCGGCACGCCCCGGCGCGGTCGGGACTGGCAACGTGCCGTCAAGCACAACCTGATCGACGTCCCGCTGCAGGACCAGGTCGACGCGATCAAGTTCCTCGGCGCTCAGTTCGACGAGATGGACCTGTCGCGTGTCGGCATCTACGGGTGGTCGTTCGGCGGGTACTTCTCGGCGATGGCGGTCCTGCGCCGCCCGGACGTTTTCCACGCGGCGGTGGCGGGTGCCCCGGTCGTGGACTGGATGGACTACGACACGCACTACACCGAGCGGTACATGGGGCTGCCGCGGGACAACCCCACCGGCTACGAGGCGTCCAACGCGCTGACGTGGGCGGCCGACCTCGAACGACCGCTGCTGATCGTGCACGGCACGGCCGATGACAACGTGTACTTCATGCACAGCTTGAAGCTCGCCGACGCGCTGTTCCGCGCCGGCCGGCCGTACGAGTTGCTGACGCTGGCCGGGTCCACCCACATGGTGCCCGATCCGCAGGTGGTCCAGAGCCTGTACACGAAGATCATGGATTTCTTCGAGACGGCGCTCGGCCCGTAGCCGGCCCATGCGAACCCCCGTGAGAGCCCTCGCCGTGCTCCTCGCCGTGGCCCTCGCCCGCACGCCGATCGCGGCCGGCCAGGACGTGGCTGCTCAGGACGTGGCTGCTCAGGACGGCGCGGCCGGCGCCGTCAGCGTTCCCGCGCCGACCGAGAAGGCGATGCGGTACTACCGCAGCGGCTGCGTGCTGTGGCTGGTGAACAGCGCGTGGGGTCTGGTGCTCCCGGCATTGTTCCTGTTCACCGGCCTTTCGGCGAGGGTTCGCAACTGGGCGCGGGCGATCGGGCGCTGGTGGTTGCCGGCACTCGGTGCATACGTCGTCATGTTCCTGGCGATCAACTTCCTCTTCGATTTGCCGCTGGACTACTACCAGGGGTTTCTCCGGCAGCACGACTACGGCCTCTCCAACCAGAGCTTCGGCACGTGGTTCGGCGATTCGGTCAAGAGATTGCTGGTCGGTGTGATCGTGGGCGTCGTGGTCGTGCCGGTCCTGTACCTGCTGATCACCAGGAGCCCGAAACGCTGGTGGCTGTATACGAGCTTCGCCGCGGTGCCGTTCATCCTCTTCATGGCGATGGTGACGCCGTTGTGGATCGATCCGCTGTTCAACGAGTTCGGGCCGATGAAGGACCCCGCCCTGGAGACGAAAATCCTGTCCCTTGCCCAGCGGGCAGGAATCGACGCAGGACGAGTCTACGAGGTGAACAAGAGCGTCGACACCGAGACGGTCAACGCGTACGTCACGGGTTTCCTGGGCACCAAGCGGATCGTGCTGTGGGATACGACGATCGCGAAGCTCGGCGAGGACGAACTCCTGTTCGTCATGGCCCACGAGATGGGCCACTACGCGCTGAGACACGTCGTCAAGGGCATCGGGTTCTCGTTCGTGATGATCCTGGCGGCGTTGTACGTGATTCACCGCACCGCGGGCATCTTCATACGGCGTTTCAAGGGCCGCTGGCGGTTCGACCGGTTGTCGGACGTCGCGAGCGTGCCGTTGCTCATCGGGCTGGCCAACGTCCTGTCGTTGATCGGGGCCCCTGTCGTCATGGGCTTCACGAGACACATCGAGCACGAGGCGGACCGCTTCGCCCTGGAGCTCACGCGCGACAACCGAGGCGGCGCCCGCGCCTTCGTCGCGTTGCAGGTGGAGAACCTGGGCAACCCGCGGCCTGGGCCGCTGTACAAACTCTGGCGTGCGTCGCACCCGACGCTGGGCGATCGGATCGACTTCTGCAACGAGTACCGGCCGTGGGAAACCGGCGAGCCGCTGATCTACGGCGACCTCTTCGTGGATCCCAGGTAATCCAACGCGTCCGGCGGGCGCCGCCGACCCGAAACAGTTCACATCATTCGTCCAGTGGTTCCCCGGAACAGTGTAAAGATGTACTTCAAGCAGCCGTTGACGCTCCGCCGGATTCTCGCCTGGGCCGACAGGCACCGCGACCGGACCGGCCGGTGGCCGATCTCGCGCTCCGGGCCGGTCCTCAATGCGGACGACGGGACGACCTGGGAGGGCGTCAACACCGCGCTGACCAAGGGTATCCGCGGTCTCTCCGGCGGTGACTCCCTGGCGCGGCTGCTGCAACGGCGTCGCACCAAGGGTGACGCCCGCAGCATATGGCCGGAGCTCTCGCGCCGGAAGATCCTCGACTGGGTCGATGAGTATTACCAGCGCACCAACCGGTGGCCGCAGCGCGATTCCGGGAGCCTGGCGTGGGCGCGGGACATCACCTGGGCCACGATCGATCGCCACCTGAAGAAGGGCAACTGCTCGCTGCCCGGCGGTTCGTCGTTGTCGGCGCTGTTGCGGAAAGCCCGTGGCGTCGATGCGGGCAAGGTGCCGTTGACCGAAGCACGGATCACCAGGTGGGCCCGGCAGCATCACGATGAAACCGGCCGTTGGCCGGTGACGCTGTCGGGCAAGGTGCGAGGTCGCCCGGGCGAGGACTGGGCCGCGATCGACATGGCGCTGCGGCACACCCGCCGTGGGCTGACGCGGACCACGTCGCTGAGCCGCCTGCTCACCGAGCAGGCCCGCGAGCGGTACAACCCCCGCCTCCGTCCGATCAGCGTGGCCCAGATCATCGAGTGGGCGCGACGGCACCACCGGAGCACCGGCCGGTGGCCGACGCACCGGACCGGGCCCGTGCGCGGCATGCCCAGGCTCAAGTGGAGTTCCATCGATTACGCGCTGAGGCTTGGTCGACGCGGGCAGCCGGGGGGCACGACGCTCGCGCGACTGCTCGATGAGCATGCCCGCGGGTGAGCGCCGGTGCTCAAGGGGGGTGAAAGTTGGTATTCTGTGGGCATGAAGCGGGGCCATGCGAGCCCGCACCGTTTCGGCCCTCAAACAGAATCGAGGTTCAAGATGAGGAAGCAACTGCTGGTTGGTCTGGCAGCGTGCGTTGCCGTGCTCGGCACGAGCGCCTTTGCCGGAGAGGAAACCGAGGGGCCGAAGCCCCGGATGTTCGCCATCTTCAAGGACGTCGTGATCCCGTCCAGGACACAGGAGTACGAGACCGCGCTCAAGTACATGATCAGCGAGTTCAAGGCGTACGGCATCGATCCGGAGATGGTGAACTTCAAGACCGTCTTCGGGCCGGAACTCGGGTATGTCTTCGTGATCCCGATCGAGAACTTTGCGGCGGTCGACCGGATAGAGGAGAACTGGAAAGCCGCGAGCGAGATCATCGGCAAGGAGAAGTTCACGGACATGATGCAGGCGATGGAGGCCTCCATCGATCACGTGGACGCGTTCCATGTCATGTACCGGCCCGGTCTCTCCTACTCGCCGGAGAACCCGGGCCTCAAGCCGGACGAGGCCAAGTACGTCCGCTACAGCTTCTATTACGTCACGGTCGGCAAGAAGGAGCAGTTCGAGGAGCTGGCCAAAGAGTTCGCCGAGCTGTACACGAGCAGGAACATCGATACGGGCTGGAGCATTTACGAGTCCCTCACCGGCTCTGATCTGCCGGTGTTCGTTGTCGCCCAGTCATCCGGGAGCCAGAGCGAGTTCTACAGTCGTCGCGACGAAGTTCGAGAGTTGCTTGGCGAGGCAGGCGAGAAGCTCGGCAAGAAGGCGCTCACGCTCGTGCGGAGAATAGAGCACAAGGACGGCTGGACCCGCCCGGATTTGTCCTATCCCGGGCAGGAGACAGTCGACAAACGCTGAGTCCCCTGTATTCCACCGGCTTGTGCCACCTTCAGATTCTCTGTCCTGTACTAGTGCGTCCAGAGCAAGATCTGGGTGGCACGGTCGAGCTTGCTCGCCCGTGTCTTCGTACGTCACTCCACGGGCGACCTCGTCCGCCTGCGGCGGGCTCCCTCGACCGTGCCACCCTCTCCAGTCGCTGCCCTACGGCTCGTCGGCGCGTGCGGACTTCATGATGGAGGCGAGCATCCGGACCTCCGGCGAGTCCGGTGCGGCTGCCCGCGCCCGCTCGTACCACCAGTACGCCGGCCGGGTCTTGCCGGCCTCGAGCCAGGCGATGGCAGCCTGCGCCGCGGCGTCCCATGCCGACGGCTCGATGATGTACCGCAGTTCCCAGGCCATGGCCGCCTTGCCCGGTTCGTTGATGTTGAGAAACGCCTCGGCGATCTCGGCCGTGATCGGTTCGGTCGCGCGGGTGCGCGCGTCGAGATCGACCAGGAGTGCCAGGGCCTGCTGCGACTGCCCGCAGTCATTGCAGAACGTCACCTCGCGCAGGCGCAGCATGAGGTTGTCCGGTTCGTCGATGCGAACGCGTCGTATGTGCTCCAGCGCCGTTGCGCAGTCGCCTGCCTCGGCGGCCGCGTCGGCCAACGCAAGGTGATCGACGGGCTCGACGGGCTCGAGTGCGACGGGTTCGGTCTGTTCCGGGATCGGTGTGGGTTCGGGCGCGGCCTCGACGATGACCGGCTCCGGAAGGGGCTCGATCGGCGCGGGGGTCGGTGCCGGCGGTGGCACCGCCGCGACAGGCCGCGACGTGGGGCGTGCCGGTCGCGAAGTCGGGCGGGCCGGCTGCGCGGCGGCGCCGGCCGGCTGGGGTTTGCCGCAGCCGAGGAGCCCCAGGCCCCCGATCACGAGTATGGCGACAATGATGCCTGCACGACGCGGCGCATGCGAGACAGCCTCTGGCTGATGTCTGGTCATCTGTCCTGACCTCCCCCTGTCTCCATCGACACTCCGAGACCGGACGTTTCGTCAGAGACGGCACAAGGAGGGGGATAGGGGGGCCGGGAGGCCGGAACCTCACTGGTTATCGGGTACTGGAGTACCTCCGCCGGCCGGCGCAGCCTGCCAGTGCTCCGCGATCACCGCCCGCATCGACGGCGTGGACATCAGGAAGTTCGCATGCCGGGTCGGGCGTGCAAACCACTTCCACAGGAACGCGCCGACGATGACGTCCTCGGCTTCGACGGCGCGCAGCGCCGCGGCCATGCACCGCCGCTGGATCTCGTCGGCATGCTGACCGCCTTCGCGCCCCTCCCACGGGCGGATCGCCGCATTGGCCGACCGAGGGTAGCCAAGCTCGCACAGAACCACCGGCCGATCCTGCTCGCGCGAGAACGCGGTGAGCTGAGTGAGCAGCCGCGTCCATGCCAGTTCGAGGTCGTGCTCGTCGGGCAGTCCCGGCTGGTCCGTCAGCGGGAAGTACGATTGCACGCCGATCACGTCAAGCTCCTTCCAGAAGGGCACCCGCGTGTAGTTCGTCCAGTTGGCGGCATAGGTCAGCGGCCCGTCGAAGCGGGCGCGGACCTGTGTGATGATCTCTCGCCATTGATCAGCGTGGGTGATCGTGCGATCAAGTTCGGTGCCGACCACGAACGCGTCGGCCTCATGGCAGATCTCGGCGAGACGGACGATCCACTGCCGGTAGTCGGTGAAGAACCGCTGCCACTGTTCGGGGGTCTCGAAGGTGATGTCGCCTCGCCAGCGGAAGGGGCTGCCCCAGTACGCCAGGTGCGGCTTGATCATGATCTTGAGCCCCAGCGCGTGCGCTTCGCGGATGGGCCTGAGCAGGTGTCTGTTGCCGGCGTTGTCGCGGCGGCGCGACCCGACGGTGCCGTCGCCCCTGATCCCCGCATACGGATGGATCGCGATCCAGTTGACGCCCATCGCCTTGAGCTGGCGCATCGTGTCCACCATCTCGTCGGTGCCCCATTCCCATCCCCACGTCTGGCACGAGACGGTCATGCCCCGGACGGCTTCACCGGCGGCAGCGCTCGATGGGTCACCGTTGCCGGTGCCGACCGCGGCCGCAAAGAACACGGCGACGGCGGCGAGCACGCGTGCAGGCAGGAGGTTTCGCACCTGGAGGAGCGTAGCGTGCTGCTACTCGCCGAGTATGGCGCTGATCCGTTCCTGGACGTCTTCGTCCAGGTGAAGGTCGGTGGCCTTGACGTTCTCGACGATCTGCTGCTCCCGCGACGCGCCGATGATGCAACTGGTCAGTTCCGGGCGCCGCAGGCACCACGCCAGGGCGAGCGTGGCCAGCGGCACGTCGAGCCCGGTCGCCAGTTCGGCCAGCTTGCGGACCCTGTTGAGGTTGTCCTCGGTGAGCCGGGCCTTGATGAACTCGGCGGTCTTGGGCTTACCGGCGCGGCTCTCGGCGGGAATCCCGTTGTTGTACTTGCCGGTGAGCACGCCCTCGGCCAGCGGCGAGAAGTTCACGATGCCCATGCCCAGCCGGGCGCAGGCCGGGAAGACCTCGGCCTCCCAGTGTCGCTCCAGCATGTTGTACAGCGGCTGGTTGGAGACCGGCCGGTGCCAGCCGTGGTCGTCACAGAGCGCGACCGCCTCGGTGATCTGCTCGGCGGTCCACTCGCTGACGCCCCAGTAGAGGATCTTGCCCTGGTCGGCAAGATCGTTCATGGCCCGGCAGGTCTCCGCCAGCGGCGCGTTGTCGTCGAACCGGTGACACTGGTAGATATCGATATATCCCGTGTTCAGCCGTTTCAGCGAGGCCTCACACTGCTCGACGATGTGCTTGCGGCTCAGGCCCCGATCGTTCGCCTCGGGAAACGGCCAGTCAGGGTCCAGCGGCCAGTACACCTTCGTGGCCAGCACGTAGGTGTCCCGGCGAAACGGGGCCATCGCCTCGCCGACGAGGACCTCCGTGCGGCCGCGGCCGTAGACATTGGCGGTGTCAAAGAAGTTGATCCCGTTCTCGTAGGCGACGCGGTGCAGCTTCGTGGCCAGGTCCTGGCCCTGCCGGTTGAAGTTCAGCCAGGACCCGAAGCCGATCTCCGAGAGCTTCAGACCCCATTCTCCAAGGCGGCGGTATTTCATGGGACAGCGTGACCGGGACGAGTCTTTCGGCGGATCATACCCTATGGATCGATGCGTTCACCGCCGTCGCCGCCGCTCACGCCTGACCGTTTGCTGGCTGCCTACCGCCGCGGCTGGTTCCCCATGGCCGATCCCCTGACCGGGGCGATCGAGTGGTTCAACCCGGACCCGCGGGCGATCCTTCCCCTGGAACCTCGGGACGCCTTCCATGTGCCGGTCAGTCTTGCCAGGGAGGTCCGCAGGGGCCGCTTCGAGATCCGCTGCGACACGGCGTTCGAGCAGGTCATCTCGGCGTGCGCCTCGCCGCGGGCCGCGGACGACCTCACCTGGATCGACCGGCGGATCGTCGATGCGTACGCGGCACTGCGCCGGATCGGCCACGCCCACAGCGTGGAGGCGTGGCAGCAGGGCCGCCTCGTGGGGGGGCTCTACGGCGTGCACGTCGGCGGGGCGTTCATGGGAGAATCGATGTTCTCCGACGCCGAACTGGGCGGAACCAATGCCTCCAAGGTCTGCCTGGTCCACCTGGTCCGCTGGCTGCGGCACCGGGGATTCGGGCTGCTGGACACGCAGTTCCACACGCCGCACCTGGATCGCTTCGGTTGCGTGGAGATTCCCCGCGACGAGTACCTCCTGATGTTGGCCGAGGCGGTCAATCGCGACGTTGCCTGGGGCGACTTCCGGGTGCTCGATGAAGGTGCGTGAAGCAGGCGGCCGACGCCGCTACCATGCGCCGCCATGGAGTGCGGAATCATCGGCCTGCCCGGATCGGGCAAGACATGCCTGTTCACCGCGTTGACCGGCAGCCCGGCGGTCCATTCCGGAGGATCGAACCGGCCCAACATCGCCGTGGCGGCGATTCCCGACCCGAGGCTCACCGTCATCGCCGGGTACATCGAACCGCGCGCGGTGACGCCCGCCTCCATCACCTTCGTGGACATACCGGGGAACGATCCCGGCGCGGGCGCGACCAAGAGCGGGCCCCTGCTGGCGCACGTCCGGCAGGTCGACGCGATCTGCGAGGTGGTCCGCTGCTACGACGGGACCGATGCGCAGCGTGACGTCATCCGGCTGGAAGAGGAACTGGTCCTGGCCGACATGGCCGTCGTCGAGCCGGCCCTGGACAAGGCCCGGCGCACGGCCCGGACGGGGCTCGCCGAGGCGAAGGCCAAGGTTGCCGCCCTGGAGAAGGCATCGGCAGTCCTGGGAGAAGCGCGACCCATCCGCACGGTGACGGACTTCACCCCCGGCGAGGACGCGATCGTTCGCGGCCTGGGGCTCATCACCGCCAAACGGATGCTCTACGTTGCCAATGTCAGCGAGGACGACCTGGCCGGCGAGTCCTCGTCGGCCCGCGCCGTTCGCGACTTTGCCGCGGCCAACGACGGCGAGGCCGTGGTGCTGTGCGCGCTGCTGGAGTCGGAGCTTGCCGAACTCGACGAGGCCGATCGGGACGAGATGCTGGAGGGCATGGGTCTGTCCGAGCCCGCGATCGGGCCGCTGGCGAGAGGTGTCTGCCGGCTGCTGGGGCTGAGAACCTTCTATACGGTGGGCGAGAAAGAGGTCCGGGCGTGGACCGTCTCGGAGACCGCGACCGCCCCGGAGGCCGCCGGCGTCATTCACACCGACATGCAGCGCGGTTTCATCCGGGCGGAGTGCTACCACGTCGACGACCTCGTCGAGCTGCACGACGAGAAGTCGATCAAGGCTGCCGGCCGGCTTCGTACCGAAGGCAAGAGCTACCACGTCCGCGACGGCGACATCATGCACATGCTCTTCAACGTCTAGACGGATGGAGTGATTTCGGACGGCTGGTTCCCGGCACTCAGCATGTCCGATACGTGGACCGATGAAAACGGCGAAGGTGCACGGACGCATGTTTCACAGACGGCTGACGCTGTTGTCGGCCGTGATGGCGGGGGTGCTGGTCCTGCTGGCGGCGCAGATGTTTCGGCTCGCCGTCGTGCAGGGCGCTGCGCGGTACGAGCGTGCCGAGCGCCGCCTCGACCTGGTGCGGTTCCTGCCGACGACACGCGGCCGGATCCTCGACCGTAACGGCCTGACCCTTGCGGTAGATCGACCCAGCTACCTCGTCGCGGTCGAGTACGAGGTCATCACCGGCGCCTGGGCGTTCGAACAGGCGGCCGGGCGGGCCCGCAGCGAAGATCGTGCGGCGTGGGATGCGATGAGCCCGCCGCAGCGCGACGCCGCCGTCGAGAAACACCTGCCCGGCTTCGAGGCCGAGGTTCAGCAGGTGTGGTCGACGATCATGACCCTCGGAGGTCTCGACCGGCCGGGGCTCGATCGCCGGCTGGACGCCATCAAGAAGGATGTCCAGACCACCGCGGCGATCGTCTGGGACCGTCAGCTCCGCCGGCAGATCCGTTTCGGGCGCGGCGATGTCGACCCGGCCACCTTTCGTCCGAGGCCGATCAGGGAGCAGCGGCAGGCGCATGTCGTGCTGCCGGGGGTGACCGACAAGGTCGCGTTCGCCTTCAGACGGGCCGCGCAACACCTTCCCGGGCTGGTCGTCAAGGATTCGCACCGCCGAAGCTACCCCTGGTCCGAGGCGGACGTGCCGCTTGAGCGCGCGGGGCTTCCCAGGGCTCTGCGGTCGTCGGACCCCGTCACGATCCGCGTCGAGGGCGTGGCTGATCACCTGCTTGGCGGCATGCGCGACGAGGTCTGGGCCCAGGACATTCAGCGACGGCCGTTCAGGGACCCGGTGACGGGCGTGGTTGACCGGGGCGGGTATCGCGTCGGTGACGTGGTGGGCACTCGCGGGCTGGAGCGCACCTTCGAGCGACGCCTTCGCGGCGAGCGCGGCGTCCTGCGCAAGCGTCTGGACAGCGGCAAGGAGGATCGGCAGGAGTATGCCCGCGGCGAGGATCTCCAGATCACCATCGACATCGTCCTGCAGGCGCGGATCCAGGCGATCCTGGCGCCGGGCTTCGGCCTCACGACCGTACAGCAATACCAGGCCGGCTGGAACGCCAACGGCACACCCCGCGAGACCGGGTTGCCGCTGGGCACACCGCTGAACAGCGCCGTGGTCGTCCTCGACATCGAGAACGGGGACATCCTGGCGATGGTGTCCATGCCGACGCTGGCGATGGGGCCCCTCGCCCCGGAGCCGTACCATGACGACGGTCGGCGGTGGGTCAACCTCAACCGCCCGGTCCAGGCGGTCTATCCGCCGGGCTCGATCGCCAAGCCGCTGGTCATGGCGGCGGCGCTGACCGAAGGCGTGCATGACGTGACAGTTCCGATCGAGTGCACCGGCCACTACCTGGCCGAGCGCCGCGACATCGCCCGATGCTGGTGCTACCGGCCGCCGAGCTTCATCACGCACGGCGAGCTGGTTGCGGACGAAGCGATCGCCCGCTCCTGCAACATCTATTTCTACACGATGGGTGACCGGTTGGGCATGACCCGCCTGGCCCGGTGGTACCGTCGCTTCGGCGTCGGCCGGCCGCTGGACGTGGGGCTCCTGTACGACGTGACGGCTCCGGACGGCACCACGAGCCGGCGCGGCGAGTCCGGCGGCGCCGTCCCGAGCGAGACGCTCATCGAGCGTCTGCGCGGCCGCGGTGAGCTGCGGTTCGCGTCGGTGATCATGGGGATCGGCCAGGGGCCGGTCTCCTGGACGCCTCTGCACGCCGCCAATGCCTACGCGATACTCGCCCGCGGCGGCGCGGTGCGTGATGCGACGCTGGTCCGCGATCGCGGTCGGCGCAACGGGCCGCGTCGCGACGACCTGCCGCTTGACGACACGGTCGTCGCCACCGTCCTGGAGGGGATGCGGCGGAGCGTCTCGGAGCCGCTCGGGACGGGGCATCACATCACGTATCCCGACGGGACGCGCGAGCCGATCATCAACGTCGAGGGCGTGACCGTCTGGGCCAAGACCGGCACGGCCCAGGCGACACCGGCGGCGTTCGACGTCGACCGCGACGGCACGCCGGAGGTGCAGTTGGACAATCCGTTGCACGCGTGGTTCGTCGGCCTCGTCGGGGCCGGCGCCGCCGGCGACGCTCGCCCGCGGTATGCGATCAGCGTGATCGTGGAGTACGGCGGTTCAGGCGGCCGGACGTCGGGGCCCATCGCCAACGAGATCATCCGGGCGCTGCAGGCACAGGGTTACCTGCCGGACGACATCACGTGACCCAGGTTGCCGCGTCCATGCGATCCGCTCCGGCCCGCACCCGCGTCATTCCGCGGCCGCGGCTGGTCATGATGCGCAGCGTCGGATGGCTGTGCGTCGGGAGCGCGGCGTTGCTCAGCGTGCTGGGGGTGGTCGTGATCGGGACGGTCCCGCCGGGCCCCGGTGAGCCGAACCTGGCGATCATGCACATCGTGCACCTGGTGGTCGGTCTCATCGCGGCCGTCGCCGTCGCGGTGCCGCACTACCGGGTCGCCCAGCGGGTCAGCTACCCGCTGCTGGCGGCGGTCGTGTTCATGCTCGTGTTCGTACTCATCCCGTGGGTACCGGAGGCGATCGTGCGACCGCGAAACGGCGCGCGGAGGTGGATCAACGTCCTGGTCACGGACTTCCAGCCGTCGGAACTGGCGAAGATCGCCTGGGTGCTGGCGCTGGCGAGCTACCTGAGGTTTCGCGAGAACTATCGCAAGCTCGTCGGATTGTTCTTGCCGCTGGCGCTGACCTTCATCCCGATGGGGCTGATCCTCGTCGAGCCGGACCTGGGCACGGCGATGCTCTTCCTGCCCACGCTGTTCGCGATGCTCATTGCAGCCGGCGCGAAACTGCGCCACCTCGCCCTGGTCATGTTCATCGGTCTCTCACTGGCCCCGGCGATGTACCCCCTGCTCGAGCCGCACCAGAAGGACCGGATCAAGGCGATGGCGGCCCAGGTCGTCGGCGACGATCGCTACCACAACGACATCGGTTTCCAGGGCGCTCGCGCGATGACGCTCGCCGGGGCCGGGCGGTGGACCGGTGTCGGTCGCAGGCACGCGGCGGCGCTGATCACCTACAACGGCCTGCCCGAGGACCACAACGACATGATCTTCGCCGTGGTCACGTGCCGGTGGGGCATGCTGGGGGCGATGACGGTCTGGGGCACCTTCGTGCTGCTGTGCGCCGGAGGATTAGTCATCGCCGCGCAGTGCAAGGATCCCTTCGGACGGCTCGTGCCGGTGGGGCTGGTGGCGATGTTCTTCTCGCAGATGGCCATCAATACCGGCATGTCGATCGGGCTGATGCCGATCACCGGCATGACGCTGCCGTTCGTCAGCGCCGGTGGATCGAGTCTCGTGTCGGCGTGGATCATGGTGGGGCTGCTGCTCAACATCGCCATGCGCCGCCAGCGGTACCTTGCGCGCGAGGCGTTCAACTTCGACGGGCGCGACGACCCATGACGCCCCGACTCGAGCCGCTGGAACCGCCGCAGGAGTTCCTCGAAGACGCGGCGTCGTTCGCCATCACCTTCGATCCGGGCGACACCGACCGGATGGGGCTGTACCTGGCCCTGCTGCTGGAGACCAACCGGAAGTTCAATCTCACCGCGATCACCGATCCCGCGGACGCGTGGAGGAAGCACATCTTCGACAGCCTGACGCTGTTGCCGTGGATCGGCGCGACGGCGGCGAAGCGCGTCATCGACCTGGGCTCCGGCGGCGGGCTGCCCGGCATCCCGCTGGCGATCTCGATGCCCGGCGTGCAATTCGTGCTGGTGGAGGCGACCGGCAAGAAGGCGACGTTCCTGGAGCAGGCCGTGGCAGAGCTGGGCCTGTCCAACGTCCGGATCATCAACGATCGCGCGGAAACGCTCGGGCAGGACCTGGACACCCATCGGCGGCGTTACGACGTCGTGACTGCCAGAGCGGTCGGCAGGCTGACGGTGCTCGTGGAACTGGCCGTGCCGCTGCTGCGGGTCGGCGGCCACCTGCTGGCGATCAAGGGCAGCAGCGCGACCGGTGAGATCAAGCAGGCCAAGCGGGCCATGCACCTGTTGCACTGCCACCTCTCCAACACCGTCAAGACGCCCACCGGCACGGTCGTGGTGATCGAGAAGCTCCGCGAAAGCCCCAAGGTCTACCCGCGCCGCCCCGGCGAACCGAAGCGCAGCCCGCTCTGAATCTGAGGAAACCCACCGCCTCGGCAGTGGTGGGTGGCACGGTTGACGGCGTCCGCCGTCGGCCGTGTCTTCGAACGACGCACCACGGCGAAGAAGGCACCCCACGCTTGCGTCCGGCCCGAGCCCGGGTTAACCTGTCCGCCGGTTCGGACAGCGGATGCCGGACCGCCGAGCTAGAGAGAGTCATCCGCCGGCACGAAGAGATCACCGGAGCATCGCTCGTCAACGTGCGACTCGCGGTGTCTCGAACTCATGCCGTTCGTGGAGCGAAACCGATGTCCGGGACGGTCCTGAGCGCAGGTGTTGCGGGTCTGTTCCTGGCACTGGCACTCGGCGCGACGTCGTTGGACCGCCCGGAGAGAATCCGCACCACGCCGACCGGCACCCCGACGGCCGCGATCACCGGCGCCGCGTTCAACGTTCCCGGCCCCGGCGTCGGCACGCTGGGGCTGATCGGTGTCATCGGCCTGGCCGGCCGCCGCCGGCGGCGCCGGCTTGACCCGTAGCAAAGCAGCAGGAGAACGGCATGTCGCCTGCAACTCTCCTGCCGGCGGGTGCGGTACCGGGCCGTCGGTACCGGTGGGGGACCGGGGGCCGGGGGCGGGGGTTATTCGTGCCCGACCGTATCGCGGCCCCGGGCGCCGTTGACGGTCAGGATGTGAAACGAGGTCTCGGCGAAGTCGTAGCCATCGTCGATGAAGTAGCCGTTCTCGGTGAACGGCGTGTCACGTCTCCACAGTCCGTAACCGGACTGCACCGTGCTGCGGCGGTCGGAGGACATTGCCTCCAGGACCCCCATCGGTCGGATCGATCCGTCGTAGAAGAGCGTGACCGGCGTCGACTGGAAACCCTGATTGAAGTAGTACGGCTCGCAGCCGAGGAACGCTGAATTGCACGGCACCCTGGTGTTCTGCAGCCAGGGATGCTCGAGCATGTGGGTCTTGAGCGTGGGGTACTTCACCTGGCCGAAGGACGGCACGCGATAGCCGGCGGGCATCTCCCAGGGGGCGTGCCAGTAGACGTCGTCGCCTCGAATCGAGGAAAACACCTGCGGTGAGAACAGGCCCGCCGGGGACATGCAGTACGTGGACCATGCCGGGTTGCATTCAGCCGGAACAGCCACGAACTCGCCGGGCACCTCGAAGCACGGCTCGACCGTGTCGAGGGTGTTGCGGTCCTTGGGCGCGAAGAAGATCGGGTCGTGGTACCGGCCGTTGAGGTACTCGTTGAACGGTTTGGCCTGGATGCCGAAACGGAACCAGCCCCAGCCGTCCGTCTGCGGATCCTCGATGGGCGGGCCGGAAAAGTTGATCGGCTGGAACATCACGTTGGTGTTCTGGTCCGACCAATACGCGAATGCAAGATAGTCGCCGGTCGGCGAATACCCCCATCCGGCGATGAGCGGAGGATGTATCTCGAAGCCGTCTCCGCCGCCGTAGATCGCGTCGTTGTAACGGCCGACGTCTCCGTCGTACCGCCCGAGGCCGTCACGCGTGTAGGTCAGGTGTCGATCGGCCCAGTCGGCCGCGTAGGTCTTGTGGGCGATGCCGAACTGCCTGAGGTTGTTCTTCGAAACGTTGACCCTGGCACTGTCGCGCGCCCGCCCGATGCCCGGCAGCAGCATGCCGACCAGCATCGCGATGATCGAGACGACCACCAGCAGTTCGATGATCGTAAAGCCGCGTCTCGGCGGTGTTCCGGTGCTCCGGGACTTCCGCAGGCTGGTCAACGTGGTCAAAGGGATCAAAGTGGTCATGGCGTTCACTACCTTTCTGCCCCCAAGCAGATGTTGTACCCCGCCATGCGACCGGACTCATTTCATTCGGATCTACTCATAGAGAGCGCGCGCGTTACCACTCCTGACAGAAATCCTGATTCGATCTTCGTTCGATCCATCGAGTCGTTCGCGTACGCTGACATCGGTACAGTTCGCACCGATAGCGCACCCCGGTGGCAAACAAGATCGTGCCACACGTTCTCAAGGCACGGGAATCCGAGGGCGCGAACCCTCAGCCATTCCGTTCGATACCCGTCGTCCAAGAGAGTTCTCCGGAAACTCTTCGCCGACATTTCACGATCGTCTCCGGAGAACTCTCTTGGACGACGGGCATTCTCTTGGTATGCTGCGCCGCATCGCGACGGTACTGCACATGCGATTGGAGATACGGCTGATTCCCGACCAGGAGGCCGCGTAGAACGCGAACGACCCGGCGGTCGAAACGGTGGGGGCGGGATTCGAACCCGCGAGAGAGCAAAGCCCTCTACCGGTTTTCAAGACCGGCGCATTCAACCGCTCTGCCACCCCACCCGCTCGAGAACGCATTGTCGCACGCGCCAACCGGCGGGTCAACAGATCTGTTCTGTCCCCCTGCCCCTCAGTCGCCACTTCCCTTGGTCCCTTCCGGCGCCAAGACCGCCTTGAGATCATCCGGCGTCTCGACGAACTCGAACATCTTGTCGAGTTTCATCTCTCGGAAGATATCGCCCAGGTTAGCGCCGGGCCGGTAGATGATCGTGCGGATGCCCTTCTCCTTGAGGCCGTTGCACAGCCGGATGAAGCACGCTATCCCGGAACTGTTGATGAACGTGACGTTGCCGAAATCCAGAACGAGAGCCCGCACCGAGTCGGCCGCTTCCTCGATCGCGCGCCCGACGGTCTCGAGGATCGCATTGCCGCGGTGCTCTTCGACGGCGGGCCCGATGATCCGGGCGGTCACCACGCCGTTGACGGTCGTGGCGTCAACCGCGTGCAGATGTCCGGTCTTTGCCACGGCCGAGCCTCATTGAGAAACGAGTTCCGGGAGTTCCTGGCCGGCATGCGCACATGCGTGGAGCCGGTGGAGGGTGACCATCCGGAACAGTCTACTAGGTCGGTCGTCACGTCGACGTAGTCAACTGGAGAACCGGCGATGTGGTTCCGTATCGGGCCGTCACCGTGGTCCATCACCGGGCATTCCGGGCTATTTCTGGAATAGATGTTCCACAACATGGGTTTCCTTCAGTGAAGCACAGAACCGATCAAAGGACACTCCGAACGGGGACCAACACATGTCAAAGAACAACCCCAGCACGCGGAACCGGCGGAACCTGCTTGCGTTCGGCCTCCTTGCAGGCGTATTGCTCCTGCCGTCGGCGGCGTCGGCCGCGGGTGGCCATCATTCTTCCGGTCATCACGGCGGACATCACTACGGCGGACATCACTACGGGGGCCATCATCGCGGTTACAGCTACGGTGGTCACCATGGCGGACTGCACCTGGGGCTGAGTTTCGGGCGCCACGGCTCGTATTCGGGCGGGTATCTCGGCTATGGGCGTCACCGCAGCTACGGCGGTTACGGGTCTCGCTACCGGTCCCCGTACTACGGCAGCTACGGCAACTACGGAACCTCCCGTTCCTACGCCGCGGCATCGGCCTCGCGGTATCGCTCGCGCGACACGACGCCGTACGTCGCCGACGCTTCTCGAAGCGGCCGGACAGTCGCGGCACCGTGGGATCTGCTCGCGGCCGGGCGATACGCCGATGCGCAGCTGGCCTTCGGGTACCAGGCGAGCGGCGATGCGGGCAACAGCGTGCCGAAAGTCGGCTACGCGCTGGCGTCGGCGCTGTCGGGCGATCTGAACAAGGGCGTCTGGGCCATGCGCCGGGCGCTGCAGTCGAATCCCGACGCGCTGGAATACGTCACGGTCAGCCAACAGCTTCGTCCGAGGATCGAGCATCTGGTCCACGGCTATGCCCGGCACGCCGACGCGAGGTTCATGATCTCCGCTCTTCACCAACTTCTGGGAGTGCACGAGGGCGCCCCGGCGGCCCACTCCTCCGTCACCAGCCCGGTGAAACATGTCACGCGCTCCGGTGGCACCGGTCAGGACTATTGAAGCGGCCAGAACCCACGGTGCACCCGGCGCACCTCATCGATCGCACGCTCGGCGCTGCCCTCGGAACCCTTCACCTCCTGGGGTTCCGGGGGCGCCGGGCCGGCGAGCACCTCGACGCACGTGCGAACGCTGGAGGCCAGGGCGTCGAGGTCATAGCCGCCCTCCAGGATGAGTACGAGCCGGCCCCCGCAAAGCCGATCGGCGAGTTCGCGCACCACCACGCACAGTGAACCGTAACCCGCGGTCGTCATCGACATGCCGCCGAGCGGATCACGG
The DNA here is from genome assembly GCA_022562915.1 of Planctomycetota bacterium. Lineage (GTDB taxonomy): Bacteria > Planctomycetota > Phycisphaerae > Phycisphaerales > SM1A02 > JADFOJ01. The sequence goes on from JADFOJ010000015.1 coordinate 18,940, forward strand.
ACGTGGGCGTCGAAGCCCGCCGAGACCAGGACCAGTTCCGGCTCGAAGTCGTCGGCCACGGGCACGAGCAACCTGTCAAAGACGGCCCGGTATTCGGTGTCGCCGCAGCCGGCGGGTAACGGGACGTTCACCGTGAACCCGATCCCCGCGTCGGCGCCGATCTCGTGGAGGTCGCCGGTGCCGGGCCAGAAGGGATATCGGTGCGTGCTGAAGAACAGGACGTCGCTTCGGTCGAAGAAGGCGTGCTGCGTTCCATTGCCGTGGTGTACGTCCCAGTCCACGATCAGGACGCGCCGGCAGCCGAGTTCGGCCCTCGCGTGCGCGGCGGCGATGGCGATGTTGTTGAACAGGCAGAAGCCCATGGCTCGATCGGCCTCGGCGTGGTGCCCCGGCGGCCGCACCAGCGCGAACGCCCGCCGCGCCCGGCCGGAGATCACCGCCGTCACCGCGTCGACGGCGGCGCCGGCGGCGAGCCGCGCCGCGGCGATGCTTCCGGGTGAGACTCGCGTGTCCGCGTCGAGCGTGGCTGAGGTTCCGCGCAGCTCGTCGAGTCGATCCACGTAGGCCGGCGCATGGATTCGCTCGATGAGCGAACGTCGCGCCGGGTGCGGCGTCGCCCACCGGGTGCCGGCAACCGGTTGCCTCCGAAGTGCGTCGCAGACGGCCTCCAGCCGCTGCGGGCATTCCGGATGGCCCGGGCCGGGATCGTGCTCGAACATCGCGGGGTCGCTCAACAACAGAACCTCGCCGGCCGTGTCCGTCATGGGGGCCATCCTATAAGAAGGAACCCGCGGTCAGCAGGATCGCCGTGGGACCGATATCGGACGGTGATCGTTGTCCATCCACGTCTATCCGTTGCCACGTGAAGCGCTCGGGGCGCCCGCGGTCAAGTCGTCTGAATCGCATACAGCCGCGCGCCGATGGATCCATGTGGACTGTTCTGCACGGCGCCCGTGCTGCCACCACCCGGGGCCAGGCCCGGTTGTCGAGTACAAGCCTTGTTCGAACCCCTCATCAAAACGATCCTGCGCAAGCTCGACGTCGGCGTCGAGGCGTACCTCGAGCGGCAGCAGATCATCAACCTGCTGGCAATACCCTCAACGATCCTGTTCCTGCTGCTGTTCTGGGCGTTCAGCGGGGCCGGCGGCGCCATGCTGCTGCTGGGTCTGTTGCTGACGACCGCCGAGGTCGGCGCCGCGGGCGGCCTGTTCCTGTTGAAGGAGAAGTACCGGGACCAGATCCAGGCGTGGACCTGCGCCGCGGACGCGATCGAGGCCCAATTGACAGGCTCGGACGCATTCGGGGAGTGGACCGAGTTTCTTCAGAACCCCGCCGGTGACCCGGAGCTCGAGCAGATCCGCGAGACGTGCCAGGATCTTCCGGATCGATACCCGCCGCAGGGTGTCGGTGATTACTGCGGTCCGGAAGGGCTCAAGCTGCTTCAGGACAGCATCGACAGGCTGCGCGTGGGAATCGCCACCAAGGCGTACGAGGACTTCACGTTGTGGCGCGCCGTCCGCAAGCAGGGCGCCGGCGGTGCCGGCGCGTCGAGGCGGCGATCCGCACGCACGAGCAAGCGCAAGGGCACACCGGCCGCCCGTGGCAGCGCCCCGGGGGAGGCTGCCGGCGTCATGCGCGTTCCCACGATGTCGGGGGCGTTTCTCGATGAAGAAACGGCATCGCGCGTAGACGCCGAGGCGGAGCAGGAATCCCGGCGAGACGTCAGGAGAGTCGGCCGCGCCGCCAGGAAGGACGCCAAGGTCGCGAGGAAGGTGACCAGGAGGGCAGTCAAGGAAGAGAAAAAGCTTCGCCAACGTGCCGCCACGCTCGAAGCCCGCGAAGACGAGATGGTCCTGTACCAGGACGATCCGGATGAGGAGCCCGCCGCTCACGGAATGCAGGCCCCCATGCAGGCACCTGTCGAGGAGTACTACGAAGACGAAGAAGAAGAGGAAGCATTCGAGCCGGCGCCACCGCCGCCTGCGCCAAAGCGACGGCGACAGCGAGGTCTGACCGAGGCCGCCGCCATTCAGCAGATCATGCGGGCGGGGCTGACCGCTCATCAATACGATGAGGCTCAGCACCAGCTCGCCTCGAAGCTCGGTCGGGATCCGAAGCCGGCCGAGGTGCTCAAGGCCCTGACTGCCCAGTTCTCGAAGAAGTCGCAGAAGCGCCGGGCCAGGGCAAAGGCCGCGCAGGCGAAGAACAATGTCAAGGCAGCGAACAGGTCAACGCGCCGTCCCATGCAGACGTTCCGGATCGACACGATGTCCGACAGGAAGACTTCCGCCCAGCGTGAGCCGATCGGGCGCATTCGCACGTTCGCACGTGTCGTCTTCGTCCTGGCGGTGCTGGCAGGCAGTCCCTTTCTCGCATGGCGGGTTCCGCGCCCTGACTCCAAACCCCTGGTCATCACCGGCGAGGTCCGTCACCAGATCCTCGATCACGCACCGGACATGCAGCATCAGCTTCGGACACCGTTCGAACAGATGTTCGGCAACAAACCGGTGATGCTCGTTGACGGCAAGCGGCTCTACGTCAACGCCGAGGACTACGTGCTGTGCTGGCCGGAGTCCTGGGACGAGATTTACGAGGGCGGATACTCGGTCATGATCACCGCTGAGGTGCGGCAACTGATCTTCGGTGGCTACAGTGTCGCCTCGATCAGCAGCGCGGAGCGGGTGTACCGCCCCGTGGCCACCGGCAGCGACCTCGGGATTGAGCCTGCGAGCGACGACCCTCCCGTGCGCCGCTGGCGGCAACGAGGGCTTCGCAAGACCGGGCTGCGATGATCCGCCGCACGGTGCCGGAACCGGGAATGCCGTGCGGCCCGTGCCCCTGATCAGAAAAGCCGGATGTTCTATTCGCAACTGCCGGATCGGCTGGTATCTTTGAAGGTGCCGGCCATGACACGCCTCCGTGGCCGATGTCCAGGAATCGTTCCATGCCGTCCAGGAGAATCGCCGGTCCCGGCATCCTCGTGATGACGATCCTGGCCGTTGCCGGCCGGGCCGGTGGCCAGCTCACGATCGGCAACTCGTTCCAGGGCAGCTCCTTCAACAACAGCTTCTTCTTTCCGCCGGACACCATGGGAGCCATCGGTCCGGACCATTTCGTCGAGCTGCTCAACGGCCGGTACGCCGTGTACCTGAAAGACACAGGCGCGCTGGTACAGGCCAGTTCGCTTGACACGTTCTGGCTCAACGCCGGCGTGAACCCCGCCGGTTCGTTCGCGTTTGATCCGAGGGTCCTCTATGACACGGACAGCGGCCGGTGGTTCGCGGTGTCCGTCGACGCGGCGGGATCGCCGAACAATTTCCTCGTCGCCGTCAGCGCGACCTCGGATCCGACGGACGGCTGGACCGGCTTCCAGATCGACTCCGACTCCGACAACCTGCAATGGGCCGACTTCCCGATGGTGGGAATCGACGACGAGGGCGTGTACATCGTGGGCAAGATGTTCCAGGTCAGCAATGCGCCGTTCGTCATCAATATCCTGGTCCTGCCCAAGGACGATCTGCTGCTGCCCGTGCCCAGCATCGCCAACAGAACGCTGTTGGAGAGCATCAGTTCCAACACCACGGGCTTCACGCCCCAGATTGCCGTCGATTTCGACTTCGATCCGGGCTTCTCGGTGCCGATCCTGGCACGGTTCAACAGCACGTCGCTGCGGCGCACGACGCTGACCGGGAGCGTCCTGAACCCCGTCCTTTCCTCCGGGCCGCTGATCGGGACCAGTACGTTCTTCAATCCGCCGACTGCGGATCAGCCGCCGCTGCCGTTTCAGAAACCGGACATCGACTCCGGCGATGCGCGGCTCGGCAGCAACGTGATTCTCCGCAACGGCATCTTGTGGGCCGTACAGACCGGGGGCTCCGGCGGTCGCGCGGCCGTGCGGTTCCTGAAGATCGACGCCTCGACCAATGTCCTGCTTCAGTCGGTGATCATCAACGACGCGGACCTCGCCTACTACTACCCCTCGATCGCCGTCAACGAATTCGAGGAGGTCGTCATCGGTTTCAGCGGTTCCAGCTCGACCCAGCCGGTGAGCACCTATGCCGTCGGGGGCGCGACGCTCGCCGGCATCACGACGTTCGGCGATCCGATCCTGCTGCGGGCCGGCACCGATGACTATGCGCGTCTGGACGGCATCGGCCGCAACCGGTGGGGCGATTACAGCGCGACCACGGTCGACCCGGTGGATTCGAACAGGTTCTGGACCATCCAGGAGTTCGTGATCGCTGACGATATCTGGGCGATGGAGATCACGGAACTCATCTTCACACCGGACTGCAACGGCAACGGCACGCCCGACGCCGTCGATATCGCCGATGGCACGAGCAACGACTGCAATTCGAATGGAGTTCCGGACGAGTGCGAGACTGACTGCAACCGGAACCTGGTTCCCGACGAGTGCGACATCGCCGACGGGACGAGCAACGACTGTAATTCGAATGGAGTTCCGGACGAATGCGAGACCGACTGCAACGGGAACCAGGTTCCCGACGAGTGCGACATCGCAGCCGGGACGAGCGGCGACTGTAACGGGAACGATGTACCCGACGAATGCGATATCACCGCTGGGACGAGCCAGGACGTCGACGGCAACGGTATCCCGGATGAGTGCAAGCCAACGCCGCTCAACGACGCATGCTCCACGCCGCTGGCGGTCTCGGAGGGCTCCTTCCCGTTCACGACGATCGGTGCGTCCACCGACGGCCTGCCTTTGTTCTGTGACGGCGGCGCCGGCACCGTCGACTTCGATGACGACACATGGTTCCTGTACACGCCGACCTGCACCGCCGACGTGACCTTCAGCGTCTGCAACGCCGCCAGCTTCGACACGCGGCTGGCCGTTTACTTCGAGGACGACTGCCCGCCCACCGGTCCGCTGGCGTGCAGCGATGACGCCGAGAACTGCGGGGTGACCAGCGAGATCACCCTCTTCGTCTCGCCCGTGATCACCTACCTGGTCCGAGTCGGCGCGACGACCGGCGGCGGTACCGGGACGTTGACCATCAGTTGTCCGGCCGGCCCCTGCCCGTGGGACCTCGACGGCGACGGCATCATCGGCATCACGGACTTCCTGGCGCTCCTGGCGGCATGGGGACCGAACCCGGGGGATCCCGCCGATTTTGATGGCGACGGGCTCGTCGGCATCACCGACTTTCTGGAGCTGCTGGGCAACTGGGGATTGTGCCCGTAGAGGGCTCTCCCGCGTGTTCCCTGTAACACCCGCCTATTCCATGGATGCGCCGGCTGTTCCCGACCCGCGGGCGCCCGTCAATGGCGATGGCAGGACTCGAACCTGCGACCTAGGGTTTATGAATCCCTCGCTCTAACCGGCTGAGCTACATCGCCGAATCCCCGTGACACCATCGTAAGCGGCCATCGACGCGAACGCCAACGCGCCGCAAGACGCCTGTCATCGGCTGATGCGCACCATGACGTGACCCCGTCACACACCGCTCGTCACCGCGGTGTTTCAGCAGTCGATCCAGCGGTCAGCGCAGCGAAGAGGCCCGACCGCGCGGCCGGGCCTTGGTCGTGCGTGCCGGCAGCGCTCGCCGATTACGGGCACGGCCCCCAGTTGGCCGGCAACTGGGGCGCGTGCCCGTAAAACGGGCCCGCACTCTCGCCGCGGTCGAGATCACCGCAGGTAGCCGAGGGCTCGCAGTGCCGCCTTCTGCTTGGCGGAGATCTCCGTATCCTCCGTCTGCTCGCGTCGCGCCATGGCCACGTCAACGAAGCCGTCGAGCACCCGTTCGAGTTCTTCGGCGACCTCGGGCCGCACCTGGACGAGGTTGACCGTCTCGCCCGGATCGTCCTGGAGATCCGTGAGTACCGACCTGTCAGGGGCGTTCGGGTTCTTCACGAACTTGAAGCGCTGATCGATCACGGCCCGCAGGCCCGACGCTCCTCGCAGCAACTCGGCGAAGATCCGGCGCGACGAGGGTACCTGCACGCCGTCGGGGCCGAACAGGTTCACCCCCGCTGCCTCGGGATCGGGGAGTATCCCGACTGCCGAGAGGATCGTGGGCAGGACGTCGACGAGGCTTACGGGGTCGTTGACGATCTCGCCGGCGAACCGTCTGTCCGGGAAGCGCACGATGAAGGGAATCCGGATGAGTTCCTCGTGAAGGGTATGGCCGTGAAGGACGCCTCCGTGCTCCATGAACTCCTCGCCGTGGTCGGCGGAGAAGAGGACCAGTGCCTCGGCTGCTCGCGGCAGTGTCTCGAAGAACTCTCGCAGGTATTCATCGACGTCGCGGATCTCGGTGCGGTACAGCGCGTGGACGTACTCCATCTGCTCGCCGGTGTAGGTGCGGGCCTCGCGTCTCAGTTCCGCGGGCGACACGTTGTCGAGCCGGGCGAAGCCCTGGCGGGTGGGCGGCCAGAAGGTGTCGAGCCATTGCTCTCGCGTGGTGTACGGGCCATGGGGATCGAACAGGTGCAGCCACAGGAACCATGGCTCGCCTTCGGCCAGTTCGGTCAGCCAGGGTTCCAGCTCGGCTCGAAAGACGTCGAGATCCTCCGCGCCGATGCAGCGGTACTTGTCGAAACCGCGCCCGAAACCCCGGTTGGCGGGCAGCCCGAAATTCGCCGTCAGTCCGAAGGTGCGGTATCCCGCCTGCTGGAGGGCCAGCGGGAGACACGGCAGCTCCGGCGGGATGACTTCCCATGTTCCATCCGTGGCGATCGCCGGGCCTTGTCCGACGCCGTGTCGAGTCGGGTACGCGGACGTCAGGATCGACACGAGTGACGGGGTCGTCCAGGGGGCGGTGCTGTAGGCACGGTCGAAACGCACGCCCCCGCGCGCCAACTCCTCCATGAAAGGCATCGTCGGCGGCTCGTGACCATGGGCCGACACGTCACCGGCACGCAGCGTGTCAACCGTGATCAGCAGGATGTCCGGTCTCGGCTGCTGGGCACTCTCGGCACTCTCGGAGCCGCAGCCGGCGGAGAGGCACGTTGCAGCGATGGCAGCCGTCCAGGATATTGCTTGCCTCATCGCGTTGTGCCGTCTGTTCGTGGAACCCCGGCATCGCGGCGATTCTAGCCCGCGCCCCGTCAGGGGTCCACGGCGCGCCGGGGTTCGACGACCGGCGCCGTCTTGTCCGTGGACGGAGTGTGCAGCCAGCGCAGGAGCGTTGCCGGCATCGACTCCTGTGCCAGATCGGGCTCGGCCCGGACGATCGCCGCCGCGACCAGCCCCATGAACATCGGGTGGGGCCGCAACGGGCGGCTGGTGAGCTCCGGATGAAACTGGGCGGCAAGAAAATAAGGATGCGCCGACCGATCCAGCTCCAGCACCTGCATGATCGGATAGTCCGGATGGCGACCCGAAAAACGCAGGCCCGCCGCGGTGAGCCGGTCGACGTATGCGGGCTCGACCTCCCAGCGGTGACGGAACCGCTGGGGGACCGTCGCCTGCTCACCCGGCTCGAACAGCATCCACGCAAGGCTGTCGGGCTCCAGCAGGACGTCCTGGGCGCCGAGACGCATGGTGCCGCCGAGGCCCTCTATTTTCTTCTGCTCAGGCAACTCGGCGATGACCGGGTGCGGGCAGTCCGGCTCGAATTCCGTGGAGTTGGCTCCCTGGAGCTTCAGCACGTGGCGGGCGTAGTCGATCACGGCCATCTGGAAGCCGAGGCAGATCCCCAGGTAGGGAATCCGTTGCTCGCGCGCATGGCGGACGCAGGCGATCTTGCCCTCGACCCCGCGCTCACCGAAGCCGCCGGGCACGATGACACCGTGAATCCCGTTGCCGCCGAGCCGGTCGGCGACGTTGGCCTGGGTGATGTCCGAGGTGTCGATCCACTTCACCTGGACGTCGGCGGAAAGATGCGTCGCGGCGTGCTCGATCGCCTTGTCGATCGAGGCATAGGCGTCTCGCACCGTGGTGTACTTTCCCGTAATGCCGAGCGTCACTTTGTGACGGCGCGGGGCGCGGATCTTGTCGGCGTACTCCGACCATCGCCGCCGTGCCCGCTCCTCGTGCACGGGATCGACCCGGTCATGCAGGCCGAGGATCGAGAGGATCTCGCGGTCGAGGCCCTCGGACCACATGGCCTCGGGGATCGTGTAGATCGACTCGCGGTCGTGCATGGAGAAGACGCGCTTCATCGGCACATTGGAGTACATCGCAATCTTCTGCATGACCGTGTCATTGACGGGGTTCTTGGCGCGGCAGGCGATGATGTGCGGCTGAACACCGGTTTCCATGAGCCGCTTGATTCCCAGTTGCGCGGCCTTGGACTTCTGCTCGCCGAGAATGGCCGGCTCGATGATGTACGTCAGCGCCACGAAGCACATCGACTGCGGACCTTCCTCGAACGCAAGCTCGCGCAGGGCCTCGATGTAAAAGCCGTTCTCGTAGTCCCCGACCGTGCCACCGACCTCGATGAAGACGACGTCGGCCGGGCCGCCGCCGGGACCGCCGGTCATGGCGAGATGGCGGAGACGCAGCTTCACGAGACCCGTCACGTGCGGGATCATCTGGACGTCCCGGCCGAGGAAGCCGCCGCGGCGCTCCTGCTCGAGGATCTCCGCGTAGATCTGGCCTGAGGTCACGAAGTTTGCCCGTGTGAGATTCTGATTCAGGACTCGCTCGTAGGTGCCGAGGTCCATGTCGCACTCGGTGCCGTCGTCGAGGACGAAGACTTCCCCGTGCCGGAACGGGTTCAACGTCCCGGAGTCGATGTTCAGGTAGCCCTCCATCTTGATGGGTGCCACCGCCAGGCCCTTGTCCTTGAGGAGCTTGGCCAGGGAGGAACTGAAGATCCCCTTGCCGAGGCCGGACATCACGGTGCCCATGACCGCCACGAACTTGTGCCGGCCGGACTGGTACCCCTCCGGCGACGGCGAGTAGAATTCAGTGGTTTCGTTCGATCGGCCGAATTGCCGCAGGAATGCGGCATTTTCGGCGTCGGGCGACTCTGGGGGCAACGGGTTGGGCATGAACGACTATACCGCGCCCGGGGGTAGAGTGGCACGGTAGTACTCGCGAAGCGAGTTCTGCCGTGGAGCGACGTTCGAAGACACGGCCGACGCCGAGGCGGCGTCAACCGTGCCACACAGAGAAGCAGAACGTCAGTGCCTCGCTCTTCTCGCAACGAACTCGTCGTACTGTTCGGGTGTGTCGATGCCGTGATACGGAGCGTCCACGACGGCGACCGCGATGTCATGCCCGTGTTCGAGGACGCGCAGTTGCTCCAACCCCTCGATCCGCTCCAGCGGTGTCGGGGCGAGCCGCGCGAATTCCAGCAGGAAGGTGCGGCGGTAGACGTACATGCCGAGGTGCTTCAACGGCGGCCGGCCGGCGTCCTCGTCGCGGTCGTGGGGGATCGGCGCCCGAGAGAAGTACAACGCCCGCCCGGCGGCGTCCAGCACGACCTTGACGATGTTGGGGTCGGCGGGGTCCTCGTCCGGAGCGAACGGTGACGCAAGCGTCGAGACAGGGCACTCCGGATGCCCGTCGAGGCAGCGGATCGCGGCGTCGATCAGCGACGGCTCGATCTCCGGCTCGTCGGCCTGGACGTTGGCGATGAGGTCGGCGGTCTCGGTCGCGGCCACCTCGGCGATCCGGCTCGTCCCGTTGGAGTGGTCGCCGCTGGTCATGACCGCCTCGCCGCCGAAGGCCCGGACAGCCTCGGCGATGCGCCGGTCATCGGTGGCCACGAGCACGCGTTCGATCAGTTCCGCCCGGCGCACCTGCTCGTAGACGTGCTGGATGAGCGGCATGCCCGTGCGGTCGGCAAGAACCTTGCCGGGAAACCGCCGCGACGCGTACCGGGCCGGGATGATGGCGATCGTGCTCAGGGCGAGTCGCCCGAGGCCGCCGGACGACTGAGCTCCTTGACGAGCTGGTCAGACTCCGAACGGCGATTCCGGATGTCGCGATAGGTGACGTCCTTGCGGAGGATCGACGAGCATATCTCCAGCGCCTCCCGTGCATGCTCCACGGACCGCTCCGTGCCCGCGTGCTCCATGAGCGACACCATCAGGTCGTACCGGATCGCCAGGTCCGTGTCCTTGTCCCCCGGCTCGACCCGCTGCAGCGCTTCCTTGAATTCCTTGACCGCGTCGTCGTGCCACGACTGGGCGGCGAAGCTGCGGCCGAGCATGTGCCCGGCCCTCACCTTCAACTGCGGATCGTCCTTGGCCTCCTGGAAGCACGGCATCGCGTCGTCGTAGCGGCCCAACTCGAATTGGACTTCGCCCAGTTGCTGGCGGAGCTTGCGATCGGTCGGGTACTCCTTGATGCGTTCGATGAACTCGGCGTGCTGCAGTTCCAGGAGAGTGCCGCGGGCTTCTTCGTACGCGGTTGCAGCGTCATTGTTGGCAGTGCCCTGGTTGACGGTTGCCTGCAACGGCTTGAGCCGCGTACGGGCCTGGGCGATACGAATATCGCCGGCGAACGCCCGGAAGCGGTACTGCCCCGTTGCCTCGAAGCCTTTCATGAAGATCGCGTATGCCTGCTCCATCGATTCGGGCGTGTCGACGGCCCGAAGCAACTGGGCGTACTGGTTGAGGACGTCCGGAACCTCCGGCGACTTCTCGTACTCCCGGCGAGCTCGCTCGAGGTTGCGCCCGGCGACATCCAGGCCGCCGGAGATGGACGCGGCCTCCGCCAGCTCTCGCTGCGCTTCGGGATTCTTGACGAACTTGCGGAAGCCGCCCTCTTCGCCGGCGGCCTCCTCGTACCGGCCCTGGTCCATGGCTCGCTGGGCACTGATGTCTTTCAGCTCGATCTCGAGCGAGGCATCATCGGGGTCCAGCCGCAGGGCATCCTCGCCCGCGGCGAGGGCCTCGTCCCACGCGCCCAGCTCGGGGAAGAGATCCCTGGCCGACAGCAGGTTCGACTTCGACGGCTTCTTCTGGAGACGAAGCACGTTCAGCACGTGCGGGCAGTGCCATCGCCCGACCTCGGCGGCCCACTGCATCGCCTTGATCGACGCGTCGAGGAACTTCAGCGCGAGTGCCGGGTTGTTCAGATCCTTCATCCACGCGAACTCGGCGGCGGCGAACTTTTCCACCGGGTGCGGACCGTCGATCCGGCGAAGTTCCTTGCCGGCGGCGGGCTTGCCGCAATACTTCCTGGCCGCCTCGAACATCGCCTCGTGCGCGGACATGGGCGATGGGTCGAGCTTGATGCCGTTTGCAAAGCACGTCAGCGCGTAGTCCGGATCCGCGGCCTTGTGCCCGTGCTCGAACCAGCCGCGCGCCTTGTCAGGTTGAGCCTGGAAGGACTCGTCGGCCTGCGGGCCGTTGCCGGAGCCATCGGAGTCCCCGGGTTTTTTCTTCCCGAATCGAAGCGCCACGTATCGCTCCCGTACTCACACGTCGGCCAAAGGATATGTGCGCTGGCTGGCCCTGTCGCCCAAGCGTAGCATAGAAGGATGGCGCTCGACGTTTCCCGCCGCGAAATCGTGCAGTACCCCGACCCCGTACTCCGCACGGTCGCCAGACCGGTCGACGTGATCGACGACGCCGTCAGGGCCGTCGCCGCCCGCATGATCGAGCTCATGCACGACGCCGATGGAGCGGGGCTGGCGGCACCGCAGGTCGGACTCTCCTGGCGGATGTTCGTCACCCGGGCAAGCGAAGACCACACCGACCGCGTCCACGTCAACCCCGACCTGGTCGACCTCGGCGGCGACATGGATGTTCGTCCCGAAGGGTGCCTGAGCCTGCCTGGGATCACCCTGGACATCCGCAGGCCCACCAACGCCGTCCTGACCTGCCTGGATCTCGACGGGCGCTCGATCACGCTGACCGCCACCGACCTGGAGGCCCGTGTCTGGCAGCACGAGCTGGACCACATCAACGGGGTCCTGATCATCGACAAGATGACGCCCATGGACCGCATCGCCAATCGCAGATTGCTCAAGGAACTCGAGGTGGCCGCCGGACGCGGACCATGAACCTCGTCTACTTCGGCTCCGGGTCATTTGGACTGCCCACGCTCGTTCGCCTGGTCGCCGAGCACCGCGTGAAGCTGGTGGTGACACGACCGGATCGGCCCGCCGGGCGGCGGCAGCGGCTCGAGCCGACGCCCGTCGGCCGCTTCGCCGCCGAGAGCGGTCTTGACTCGATCAAGACCGCCCTCGTCAACGATCCCGAGGTGCTCCGGCGAATCCGGGGAGCCGGCGCCGACGCCCTGGTGGTGATCGCCTTCGGCCAGAAGCTGGGTGGCGACCTCATCGATGATGTCTTCGCAGTGAACCTGCATGCGTCGCTGTTGCCCAGGTATCGCGGCGCCGCGCCGGTGAACTGGGCGATGATCAACGGCGACGTCGAAACCGGTGTGAGCGTGATCAGGATGAGCCGACGAATCGACGCCGGTGACGTCGTCGGCCGGCTGGCCACGCGGATCGATCCGATGGAGACGGCGGGACAACTCGAGCAACGTCTCGCCGAGATGGGGCCAAGGCTCATGATCGAGACGCTTGCCCTGCACGAGGCGGGCAAGCTTGACGCCCGGCCGCAGGACAACGCCGATGCATGTGGTGCCCCGAAGCTGGCGAAGACCGACGGCACGGTCCGTTTCGACCAGCCCGCTCGCGCCGTGCAGCGCCGGGTGCACGGCCTCACTCCATGGCCGGGATGCACCGTGCGAGTCGCGGGCAGCACGCTGAAGCTCAGCCGGGTGGCGGTCGCGGACGACGGTGACAAACCCCTCGCGACCGGTGCGCCCGGGCAGATCCTGGACGATCACACCGTCGCCTGCCTGGAGGGTCGGGTCCGGCTGCTCGCCGTTCAGCCGCCGGGCGGCACGACCATGTCCTTCGAGGCGTACCTGCGCGGTCATCCCGTGCCGGCGGGGGCGGGGATCGAGCCGCGATGAAGTTCACGCAGTTCGCAGCCACGCTGTGGCACCTGCTGGGCATTGCCGGGGACCCGCCCGCAGCCGCGCCGCGGGCCGTCGTCCCATCCGGCGGCCCCGGTCCGCCCGCCCCGCCCGGCTCGATGCGCAGACGGTACGACGACCTTGTCGCCGAGATGAAGCGGACCTACGGCGTCCGCGTCCGCAAGTGGAGAACGAGCACCTCCGGTTGCGCGTGGGTCGTTCAGTACCACGACGGCACCATCAGCCGGCTCATCGAGGCGCCGTACCCGCGTGGTCCCATGAGCTGTGCGATCTTCCTCCACGAGATCGGCCATCACGCCATCGGCTTCAATACCCACAGGCTGCGCTGCCTGGAAGAGTACGACGTCTGGCAATGGGCGCTGGCCGCGATGCGCGTGCGGAAGCTCAACGTGACCCCCGCCGTGCAGAAACGCATGGACGAAGCCATTCGCTACGCGGTGCGAAAGGCCCTGCGGCGGGGACTCAAGAGTCTGCCGCAGCAGCTGGTACCGTATTCGTGAAGGGGAAAATCGGCCGGGGGAAAATAGACCGGGGGAAAATAGACCGGGAGTAATTTCCGGGCTGCGGTTACCGCGCAGCGACGGGCCATCGGCCGGAAAATACTCCCGGTCTATTTTCCCCCGGTCTATTTTCCCCCGGCCGATTTTCCCCCTTCCGGCAGGTACCCAATACCGGTATAGTGGTTTGCGGAGGACGGTCGGAATGGACCCAACAGCATTGATGCCGGGCCGTTGCGCAGTGCTTGCGGCGGTCCTGGTCGCCACGATCGGTGACGCCGCACTGCCAGGCCCGCCCCTGATCCTTCCGTCGCTCGAAGAAGCCGTGGAACGCGGCGTCGTCTACGAGATGGGTCCCTATCCACAGGAGCTCGGTCTGTTCGGCTTCGGCGTCGGGTTCGCCGATCTCGACCACGACGGTGACCCCGACATTATCCTGTTGGGTGCGGCCGACGGACACGTCGGGATCTTCGAGAACGACGGCAACGGCTGCTTCACCGATCGGTCGCCGGGAAGCGGGATTGCGATCCTGGGCGACCCGTCGGGTTTCGCCGTCGGCGACATAGACGGTGACGGTCTGCCGGAGCTGTACTTCACCCAGCTGAGGCTCGGCAACCTTCTGTACCACAACGACGGCGGTTTCCAGTTCTCCGACATCACCGCGGCTGCCGGTGTGGGTGACGACGGCCCCGGCATGGGCGCCAGCTTCGGCGACTTCGACGGCGACTCGCGGCTGGACCTGTACGTGGCCAACTACAACGGCCAGGTGCCGGGCACCGAGTTTAAGGACAACAAGCTCTACCGGAACCTCGGCGGCGGTCTCTTCGAGGACGTGACGGTGGCCCAGACCGTGGACGACTTCGGGTACGGGTTCATGGCGGTGTGGACCGATTACGACCTCGACGGCGACGTCGACCTGTACCTCTCCAACGATCGCGGTCACCTGCCGCCGCTGTTCCGAACGAACCAGCTTTGGCGCAACGACAATGGCCAGCTGGTCAACGTCTCCATCGGCTCCGGAGCGGACCTGGGGTTCTTTTCGATGGGTATCGCCTGCGGCGACTTCAACGGCAACGGTCGCCCGGACCTGTATTGCACGAACATTGCAGGCTACGAGGATGGTTTCAACCCGTTGTTCCTCAACACGGGCGGCGCCCCGCCGTTCGTCGAGTCGTCGATCATGGCAGGCGTGGACCACTGGATCACCTCCTGGGGCTCGATCTTCTACGACTTCGACAACGACGGCGCCAACGACCTCTACGTGAACAACATGTTCCTGCCCAACTCACTGTACATCAGCGCCAGTGGGTTTCCGTGCATCGAGGTCGGCGCCGCCGCGGCCGTCCTGGGCAACACCGGCGTGTCGTTCAATGCCGCGGTGGCGGACGTGGACAACGACGGCGACCTCGACCTGCTGGTCAATAATCTTGCCGCGAACGTCCAGTTGTTCATCAACCAGGAAGGTGAGCGTCGTCAGTGGATCAAGTTCAGGATGGTCGGGCTCGGTGACAACGTGCTGGCGGTGGGGGGCAGGGTCGTCGCCCACATCGGCGCACGCGTGCAACTGCACGAGATCCTCGCCGGCGGCAACGGCTACCTCAACCAGAACGACCTGGTCATGCACATGGGTCTGGACACGGCCCTGGCGGTCGACCAGCTCGATGTGTGGTGGCCCGGCGGAACGCCCTCGCGCACGCTGACCGGCCTTCCGGCCGGTGCGACATGGACGCTGTACCCCCCGGCGCGGCTGGGCGATGCCGACGGCGGCGGGGTCGTGAACATGGCGGACTTCATGGTCTTCGCGGGTTGTTTCGACGGAGGCTTCGCACCCGGCTGCGAAATGATGGATTTCGACGGCAACAGCGCGATCGATCTCGACGACTTCGACGGGTTCGTCGCAGTCTACGCGGACCCCCTGCACGACTGCGACGGCAACGGGCAGATCGACCTGCTCGACATGCTCCTGGACCCCGCCGTCGACCAGGACGGCACGGGCGTGCCGGACACCTGCGAGGCGGCCGGCGACCTGGACGGGGACGGGCAGACCGGGATCACTGATTTCCTGCTGCTCCTGTCGGCATGGGGCGTGTGCCCAGACCCCGGGTCATGCCCCGCCGACCTCGACGACGACGGCGTCGTGGGAATCACCGACTTCCTGCTGCTGCTGTCGATGTGGGGATAGAGCTTGCCTGTTGTGACAATGTGCCGGTTGCCGCAGACCGGCCGTGGCACGCGCCCGTATGCGAGATAGACTTGGGGGCCGGCACGTTGCGGCTCGCCACCAACGCCCAACGGAGGGGACGTCAGACATTTCACGCCACGGCCCCAATCCCGCCGCCGCCTTACGGACCCGATTGCCGGCCCCGGATCCGGCCGCGGCACCCGGCGCAGCGCCGCCGGCCGATGGGTGGACACGGGCGGACGATGCCGACGTGCTCACGGCGAGCGTCGCCGGCGACGATGCGGCATGGGCCGAACTCGTTGCCCGTTACGGCCGGCTGGTCGTCTCCGTCCCGCGACGCTACGGCCTCGGCCGCGAGGCGTGCGAGGACATCTTCCAGGAGGTCTTCGCCATCCTGGTCCGGCAGCTTCCGGGCATACGCCGGCGGACAGGTCTGCCGAAGTGGTTCATCACGACCACTCACCGGGTCTGCCGCCAGTGGTTCAAGCAGCTCAAGCATGCCGCGGGCGACGGGTCGGAGCTTCTCAGCGGCCGGGAGCCGCCACCGGATCTGCTGGTTCACTGGGAGCGACAGCAGATGGTCCGCCAGGCCCTCAGACGGCTCGGCGGACATTGCGAGCAACTTCTGCTCGCGCTGTACACGGAGCAGGGCGTGGCCAGTTACGAAGAGGTCGCCGCCAAGCTCGACATGCCCGAAGGCAGCATCGGTCCGGCCCGGGCCCGCTGTCTCCGCAAGCTGCTGGAGATCATGGAGCCGATGAAGGCGGCCGAATGACGGCCGACAGCCGATCTCGCGACGGCATTCATGTATCAGGCGGTCACCGGACGGCACATCTGCTGTGGTGGGTCGGAGTCCGTCGATGAAACAGCAGGAGATTACATTCGAGCACCTGGTCGCCTACGCGTCGGGCGAACTGACCGGCCGCGCCGCCTCGATGGTGGAAGCGTACCTGGCCGTCCTGCCGGAGGCCGCCCGTGACGTCCGGCGCCTGCAGGACGTCATCCGGATGCTCCGGGCCGACGAACGCGTGACGCCGACTGCCGAGGCCGTACGGCACACGCTCGCACTGCTGCAGCGCCCGGAACCGGAACCGGCTGCGGACTGGCTGGCTCCCGTCCGCGTGCTCGCCCGCCTGGTCTTCGACAGCCGCAACACCTTGGCCCTGGCCGGGTACCGCGGCAGTGCCGACGGGTACCAACTCGCCTTTGAGACCGATGACGCCCGGCTGGATCTGCAGATCCTTCCGCGGGACGGCGACGACGTCGACGCGTGGCGGATCCGAGGCCAGGTCACCCTTCACGACGAGGCGATACTCGGGGCGGTGTCCCTGATGCAGGAGCCCGGCGGGACGGTCGTGGCCGCCATCGAGCCTGACTGCCTCGGACGCTTCAAGATCGACTCCGTGTCGGGCGTGTACGATCTCCGGATCGAGCTCGATGAGGGAACGCGGAGCATTGTCGCCCCACGCCTGCACGTCGGGCCGGAGTAACCCTACGGCGGCACCTCTCGATGGGCTCACCAGCCGGTGACCTTGCGCAGCTGCTGACGGAGTTGACCCGCGCCGCATCGAAGGATCGCGCGGGGCTGCTGGTACCATACGGCGACGCGGACACCGTTGTCACCGCGCTCGCCGACGAAGCGGAACAGCGTGTCATGGACAATCTCCAGCAGGCCCTGGAGGCCACGGCGGCGCTCCTGGATGTCGCCGGCGTCGTGGCCGGACCCGGCCCACGGGCAAGGGCGCACAGGGCCCGGGCCCAGGCGCTGGCCTACGCGAATCGTTTCGACGAGGCACTGACGGCCCTGGAGCAGGCCGTTGAACTGGCGAACCAGGCCGGCGACGAGCCGACCGCGGCACGTGCCCGGCTGACGATGGTGCACGCCCTGGCGCGCCTGGGCCGGTACGACGAGGCGATCGCGGCCGGGGAGTCTGCTCGGGCGGGATTCCGCCGGCACGGCGACGAGCTGTGGGCGGCCAAGGCCGAGGTGAACCTGGGCGTCACGTTGCGCATGCGCAACGATCCGGCGGCAGCGATGGAACACTTCGAGCGAGCCCGCGCGGCGCTCGCCGACGATCCGGTGAACCTGGCGCACCTGGACAGCAATCGCGCCGACGCGCTGCTGGAACTCAACCGGTTTGCCGACGCCGAGGCTGCCTTCGTCTCGGCACGGGACGCCTTCGAGCGCGGCGGCGCGATGCGTGCCGCGGCCATCGTGGAAGGCAACCTCGCCGACGTGCTCAGCCGGCAGGGCCGGTTGCAGGCAGCGCTGTACCACTTCGAGCGGGCGCGGCGCCACCTCGAGACGGACCGGGCCGCCGGCGACCTGGCGAGAATCGAGGCCGAGCAGGCCGATGCGCTGGCCGGCGCGGGACTGCTGGCGGAGGCCGCCGAGGCATATGCCGCGGCCCTGCCGGCCCTCGACGGGCACGGGCTTGCCCTGGAAGCCGCGCGAGCGCGGACCGGGCTCGGCCGGACGCTGACGGCCCTGGGACGCTTCGAGGAGGCCGCCGCAATGCTCGCCGGCGCCGGCGACGGCTTCACGGCGCTGGGGAACTCGGCGGGGATCGGCCGCGTCGCCCTGCTGGAGGGCGAACTCGCCCTGGCGTGCGGTGAGCACAGCCGCGCCGAGACGCTGCTGGAGACGGCGCTGGGCCTGCTCCAGGAGAGGCCCGCCGAGAGCGCCGTCGCACATCGGCACCTCGCGTTCGCCGCGCTGGCGGGCAACGACCTCGACGAGACCGAACGCAGGGTCGCGCGGGCCCTGGCGGCCGCGACGGAGTACAACCTGGCGCCGCTGCTGGCGGACGTGCTGCATCTGCGGGCTGCGCTGCGCCGGCGGCAGGGACGGACCGAAGAGGCGCTGGCGGACCTGCGTTCGGCGGTCAGGGAAATCGATCGCGTACGCGGGACACTGCAGGCAGACCGTTTCCGGGCGGCCTATGTCGAGAATCGTACCGCGGTCTACGAGGACCTTGTCATCGGCCTGCTGGTCCAGCCAAGTGCCCAGCGGGTCGCGGAGGCGTTCGGGGTCGTCGAACAGGCCAGGAGCCGGGCATTGCTGGACCTCGTCGCCGGCGCGGTCGAGCCGGTCAGGGTGTCACGGCCGGTCGCACCCGACGACACCTCCGGGCCGCTGCTGGAGCAGGTGCTGCGCATCCGCGGGGAACTCAATGCCCTGTACAGCCAACTGGCGGAGAACGACACCCGGCCCGATTCCGCCCGGCGTTGGCGACAGGAGGTCGAGTCCCGCGAGCAGGCGTTGCAGTCGCTGGAGAACAGGCTCTCGGCAACGCAGGGCATGACCGGGCTGTTTGCGGCACCCATTGACGCGGCCCACGCCCGGTCTCTGCTGGAGCCCGACACGGCGCTGATCGAGTACTTCATCGCAGGCGATGAGGTCATGGCGTTCGTTCTGCGTTCGAACGACGTGCAGTGCGTACGAGGTCTGGCGAGCCGCGAGGACCTCCAGGAGCACGTCGAGCTGGCACGGTTTCAGATCGAACGCGCCCTGACGTACCCGCGGCAGGAGGCGAACACCTCGCTCGCCCCGGATGCACGAAGCGCACTGCGGGACCTCCACGAGCTTCTCCTGGAGCCGTTGACGGACCGTCTCGCCGGGGCGCATCGACTCGTCGTCGTCCCGCACGGTCTGCTGCACGGCGTTCCGTTCCACGCGCTTCACGACGGGCAGCGTTACGTGATCCAGGACTACGAAGTGCTGTACTCACCCAGCGCGAGCCTGCTGAGCCACCTGCCGTCGATACCGGCGCCGCCGGGAGACGGCCGCAGTGTCGTCCTGGGAGTGGCGGACCTGGCGGCGCCGCACATCGACCAGGAAGTCCGGGCCGCGGCGGCCGCCCTGCCGGGCGCGAGGGCATGGACGGGCGAGCACGCCACCTGGCAGCGGCTGATGGACGAGGGACCGCGCGCCGAACTGGTCCACCTGGCCTGCCACGGCTGGTTCAGCCCGCGACGCCCGCTGGCATCCGGTGTTAAGCTGGGGGACCGCCGGATAACGGTCCGCGACGTCTACGGGCTTGAGCTCAACGGGGCCGTCGTCGTCCTGAGCGGATGCGAGACGGGGCGGGCGGCCGTGGCGGGCGGTGACGACCAGGTCGGCCTGGTCAGGGGCTTCTTCGCCGCCGGGGCGTCGGCCCTGATGATGACACTCTGGCCTTTGCATGACGAGACTGCCGGGATTTTGGTGGCTTCCATCTACGAGTTGTGGCAGAATGGGCCATCGGAAAAGAAGCCGAGGCTGGCGGCGGCCCTGCGGGCTGCCCAGTGCCAGCTCATGGAGGAGAATCCGCACCCGATATTCTGGGCGCCGTTCGTGCTGGTCGGCAGACCGTAGCGCCGGTCGAAAGACTGTAACAATGGCAGGAAAACCATGATCATGCTCTACGGTTCCATCGGGATCATCACCGCGGTCGGCTTCGGTCTCGTACCGCGGTCGAATATCGGCGCCGGCGGTATCCCCCCGGACCCGATCAGCCTGGTGATCGTTGAACCGGTGCCCGGCACGGACATCGCCGACATCAACGACGACTACGGCACGACGACGGTCGATGCCGTCGACGGCCGGGACCTTTATCTCCTGCTGGTGCCGCCGGGCTTCTCCGAGGCGGACCTCGACGCGCTGAGGAGCGACCCGCGCATAGAAGAGGTGGAGACGGACGACGACACCCTCGCCCCGGAAGCCGCCGGCGGCGATACCCAGCCGATTTTCTTCTACGTGCCACCGAGTGCCTACGGGCAGCAGTACGCGCCGGGCCTGATCCAGCTCGGCCCGGCACATCAGTACGCGACCGGTCACGGCGTGGTCGTTGCGATTCTTGATACCGGTGCCGACGCGGACCACGAACTGCTGGCCGGACGGATCGACCCCGGCGGCTACAACTTCGTCGACGACAACACGGATATCGCTGATATCCCGACCGGCCTCGACCGCGACGGAGACGGCCTGTTCGACGAGATGTTCGGTCACGGGACGTTCGTGGCCGGCGTCATCGCCATGGTCGCTCCGGACGCGTCGATCATGCCGGTCAGGGTGCTTGACAGCGAGGGGTTCAGCGACGTGTTCCGCGTCGTCCAGGGCATCTACTACGCGATCGACCGGGGGGTTGACGTCATCAATCTCAGCCTCGGCACCCGCAGCCACAACCACATCCTTCGGAATGCGGTCGACGATGCCGTCGCCGCCGGCATCGTGGTCGTCGCGGCTTCGGGCAACGACGACCGCGAGCACCCCGGCCAGATGCCCGCCCTGGAGGAGACCACGCTGGGCATCTCGTCAGTCGATGCCCAGGACGTCAAGAGCAGCTTCAGCAACTACGGCGACTACGTCTCGCTCAGCGCGCCGGGGAACGACGTCGTCAGCGCGATGCCCGGCGGCCAGTACGCCATGGCAAGCGGCACGAGCATCTCGACGGCCTTTGTCGCGGGGACCGCAGCGTTGCTGCGGTCTCTCGTCCCCCTGGCCACACCGGCCGAGATCGCCGCCCATCTGCTGGCCTCCGGGCAGAACCTGGACGCCCAGAACCCCGAGTACAGCGGTCTGCTCGGCGCGGGTCGGCTCGACGTGGCGGCGGCACTGTCGCACGCCGGAGCTCCCGCCCCGAATCCTGACATCGCCGGGCCCGGGATCGTCGAAATGATCGGCGAGATCGGCGAGGACGTCACGCCGCCGGCTCTTCCCGGGCTGCCGGGGGGGCCGGACTCGTTGCCGGGAGTGTGGGACCGTACCGCCCGGATCCATGCGGATCTCTGGATTCTGCTCGGCGAGCACCAGAGGCCCTGACCGGTTCCTGCGGGCCGTGGAACCGGGTCGTCCGGGGTAATCGATGCAAAAAGTGGTCCCTGCACCGCTTTTCTGTATTTGCAGCGGGTCGATTGACACATGTCCCACGGCAGGTAGTGCCATCGCCGACCGACCCGGACCGGCGACGCGGCGGGTCTCCTTCGTTGCGTGTGAGGTACTCGTTCGAGGATCACACGCACCTCAACGTTCCAACGACCGCCGTCGATGGAGTCCGTGCGCGCACACGTGCGAGCATGGAAGTCTGTCGGCGGCGGTCGTTGTTTCCGGGCCGTGCATCAAGGAACCTCAATACGTATTTGATAGCGATATTTTGCTTGCAGGACCCCGCGCGGATCGATTAGGATGCAGGACACGGTCAAGGAAGAAACTGATTCTCTACCCAATCACCATACATCCGACCCTCTGAGCCGCGCTGCTGCGCGCACGCATCGCGAAAGGAGCGCCTCTCCACCGAGTCGAAAAACAGGAACCGAAGGAATGATTGCGGAAGAGGAAGAAGACGGTCCATTCTCGTTCAACTGACAAACGTGTTCACAGAAACCAAGGTACGGAGAAACGAAACCATGTCACGAGTGTTCACAAGATCGAAACTCACTTGTCTCTGTATGGTCGCCGTCTGCGCGGCGACGACGATGGCCCAGGGCGCACGAACGGTGGCGGTCAACGTCCTCGGCCCCGACGGCGTCGCGACACCCGACGCATCCATCGCCATCCTGACGATGGACGGCCAGATGACCCCGGCTGCCGCGAACGGCATCGTGTTCGCCGTCAAGAACGTCGGCCAGAAGGTCACGATCGACGCGACCCACTCGGTATACGGGTCGGCCAGCCTCGAGGCGGTACTGCCTGCGGTGGGAGACCCCATTTTCATCGAGGTTCAGTTCACCGGCCGGAACCAGGCCTTTGCCGTTGTGTTCGACGTGGTCCCGGACCTGTCGGCGCAGCAGGCCGTCGCGGAAGGCGTCGGCTGTGCCGGGTGCGAGCCGATCGGTGAGGGCACCTTCGTCGGAAACAACTCCGACTTTGAAGGCGATATCACGACGTGCACCTTCAACGACACCATGACGGCGTGGTACTGCTACACCGCGTCGTGTGACGGTACGGCCACGGCGAGCACCTGCGGCAGCGGCTTCGACACCGCACTGTCCGCGTGGGACGCCTGTGGCGGCTCCCAGCTGGCGTGCAACGACGACGCCTGCGGTCTTCAGAGCACGATCGCCTGGGCCGTCAGCGCCGGCGTGACGTACTACATCCGAGTCTCCGGGTTCAACAATGCCTCCGGGACCTTCACCCTCGAGGTGAGCTGCGAAGGCGGCGGCGGCGGCGGCTGCGGCAACTGCAACGAGCCGCACGACGGTCTCGGCTGCAGCGACCCGGCTTGCGAAGCCCTCGTCTGCGCTGCCGATCCGTTCTGCTGCGACGTTGGCTGGGACAGCATCTGCGCCGCCTCGGCAGAGTTGCTCTGCGACTGCGGTGGTCCCCCGCCCCCCCCGGGTTGCGAGATTGAGTGCCCGGCCGGCGCCCTCGAAGAGGGCGAACCCTGCGGTGATGACACCAACGGCGGCTGCAACTCGGTCCCGACGGCCTTCACCGATGCCCAGTGCGGTGACACCTTCTGCGGCACCACGTGGGCCGACGGAGGAACGCGTGATACCGACTGGTATCTCATCACTATCTCGGGCGGAACGCTCAGTGCGAGCGTGACCTCGGCGGGCCCGACCACGCTCTTCATCGTGGACGGTATCGGGACCTGCGCCCCAGTAGTCGTCGGTGCCATCGGTTGCGGCGATGCCTGCAGCCCGATCGCCGACGCCAGTGCTGATCTGCCTGCGGGCGAGTACGTCGTCTTCGTGGCCCCCGGCGACTGCGCCGGCGGCGGCATCTTCGACGGCTACCCGTGCGGCACCAGCAACGACTACGTCGTCACGATCACCTGTGACGCGGCCGTGGTCGGTGCGTGCTGTCTGCCGGACGGCAGTTGTGTCGACGGGATCGGACAGGCCGAGTGCGAGGATGAGCCCAGCAGTGCCGATTGCGGCAACTGCAACGTGCCGCACGACGGGCTTGGCTGCAGCGACGCGGCTTGCGAAGCCATCGTGTGCGGTCTCGACTCGTTCTGCTGCGACGTCGGCTGGGACCAGATCTGCGCCGATTCGGCAGAGCTGAACTGCGACTGCGGCAGTGGCCCCGGCGGCCTCGGTGGCGAGTTCTTCGAGGGCCTCACGTGCGACGATGACCCGTGCGGTCCCCCGCCGCCCCCGACTGGCGGATGCTGCCAGTGCGATGGCGGTGATCAGTTCTGCACCGTCGAGACCGAGGATGACTGTGCTGCCCTGGGTGGCGCATACCTCGGCGATGACGCGGCCTGCGAGGCCGGTGGCGGTGTGCAGACGTTTACGTCCAACCCCAACGTGGCCATCCCGGATTCCCCGGGGTCCGTCAGCGACACCATCGTCGTTGATTCTTCGGCCACCATCCTCGACCTCGAGGTCTCGGTGAATGTCACCCACACGTGGGTCGGTGACCTCTGTGTGACGCTGTCGAAGGACGGCGGACCTCCGGTGACCATCATCCAGCGGATGGACGATCCGTCCCTCGGCTGCGATGGCGGGTGCTGCGCCTGTTCGCTGAACAACTTCAACGTCACGTTGGACGATGAAGCTGCCTCGGCGATCGGTGCTCAATGCCAGACGAACCTCACCGGGACATTTATCCCGCAGAACTCGCTGGCAGGGTTCATCGGTGGCGACACGGCTGGTGCGTGGACGCTCACCGTTGACGACAACGCCGGTGGCGACACCGGTACGTTGAACAGCTGGTCACTCCACTTCACGTCGCCGGCTGCCGGTGAGTCGCCGTGTGAAGATGCGTTCCCGGATCAGTGCGTGACGAACCTGCCGCCGGATTGCAGCGGCGCGACGGCTTCGGTTGACCAACTGTGGCCACCGAACCACACGTTCCGAAACGTGTCCATCAACGGCGTGACCGATCCGGACGGTGATCCGGTGACCATCACGATCACGGGCATCTTCCAGGATGAGTCCGTGAACGGTCTGGGCGACGGCAACACCTGCCCGGACGGCCAAGGCGTCGGCACCAGCACCGCCCAGGTGCGAGCCGAGCGCAGCGGCCTGCTGGATGGTCGCGTCTATACGATCTTCTTCCTTGCGGAAGACGGTCTGGGTGGTGAGTGCGAGGGATCCGTGACCGTGTGTGTTCCGCACTCTCAGGGCCAGGGCAGCGACTGCGTTGACCAGGGTCCGAACGTCGACTCGACTGATTGCGGCGGAGCCGCGATCAGCACGCGTTGGGACCCGCCAATGGGTGGATTCGGGATCCCGAACAACAGCGAGTAAATCGCTCGTTGAAGAGTCATCTCTCGGAGCCGGGACACAAGTCCCGGCTCCTTTTCTATGCGCATCTCCCGCGGGTGGCACGGTCGAGCGAGCCCGCCTGCGGCGGGCGAGCTCGCCCGTGGAGCGACGTCCAGCCACAAAGACAGCGGCCCGGGGAGTCAACCCGGGCCGCTCGAGGCTCCAGGAGAGGGCTCGACAGATCAGTCGTACACGGCCGAGACCGTCGAGATCGGCAGGCTGTCGAGGATGACGTTGGTCGTGATCCGGAAGTGCGCCTGGGGCTGGTATCGCTGGGCGAAGAAGAAATCGAGCCGGTACCACTCGCCGTCCACCAGGAAGAGGTTCGGCCGGTTCAGGTCCACGAACTGGTCGTGGCTCGCGTGGACGCCGACGAGGTCGTTCACGAGCCGGCCGTCGATGAACAGCCACACGCTGTCGGTGCCCTCGAACTGGAAGCTCTGCCCCATGGAGGCGTCATACTGGAACTCGGTGTGCAGCTCGAACGTGAAGTGGAAGTTGTGGTCGTTGGAGTTGCCGTTACCGTTGCCATTCCCGTTGCCGCCGCCGTTGCCGAAGAGCTGGTCGTCGATCGGGAAGAACCCGCCCTTGGCGGCGTAGTATGGGTCGATCAGGTCGTCGAAGACGTACATGCCGTCGGCCTGGCGGACCAGCGTCAGGCTCAACGGGGCCGAGAGGTTGTACACCGGCACGTCACGGAACCACTGGCTGAACGTGTCCGCGGAGGTGATCCCGCCGGTGCCTGGCTGGCCCCAGGATCCCAACACGTCGCCGTAGTCGGAATCGTACAAGGTGTGGCTGATCTGGCGGTTCTGGGCGTCCCGCCACTGGTTGGTGATCTTTTTGCCGGAGCCGGAGGGGTCGAACAGGGGCTTGCCGTCGTCGCCGATCAAGCGGGCGATGATCCCTGCATAGCGGGACATGCCGTTTTCGGGGTTGTTCTCGAAGTCCGGGTGGCCGCCGGCAGCGCCGACGGGCTTGAAGTCACGCACGATGCCGGTGACCTGGATCGTCTCCGGGGAGTCTTCCACGCCTTCCTGGGCTACCGAAGGCACCGCCAGGACAAGGGCGACGCTCACACAGCCAAGGAAACGGTCGGTTGGGCGGCAGATCCGTGCGGTCCGGGGGGTGTGGTGGGGGGTCATCGTCACTGGCTGGTTCCCTACTGCCTCCAGCGCCTCACAGACATGAAAGTACGATCAGTGTCGGCCGGACCGAAGCTGTCAAGACAGAGAAGCTGCCTCGGCCCGTGAAGATGGCGGGTTTGTGTTGTCTGGGGGTCTTTTTGCCGCTGCGGGCACAGGGGGCGACGCGCTCCGGGCACCCGGCCGCCACCGAGACGGCCTGGACGCGGCACCAGGAAAACCATCCCCAGTTTCCGTATTGCCCCGTTTTTTCCTTGACGAAGCCCGGCTCTGCGGTACTCTGGGCGGTGGAACAGGTCTATCCGGAAATGATAGCTGTTCCGGACAACTTGATCGGGAAGAGAGAGACGCACAGAGTGCGTCTCTTTTTCTATGGATTCCGGTCGAGTCGGTGAGGCAGAAAGAACGGCTCGGGAGGGCCAGGGAGCCGACGGAAAGAAGGCACGACTGATGGAATGTAAGAAATACCTGATCGCTGGAGTCGGCGCACTGGCATTGGTCACGGCGGCACCTGCGTCGATTATTGAACTGAGCGACTTCTCGAGCGATGAGACCGATGCGGGCCTTCTGAGCGCCACCATGGAGTTCACCATCGCCGGGACCACACTGACGCTGACGGTAACGAACAACACGTCCGGCCTCGACTCGTACAAGATGAACGAGTTGTACTTCAACGCCCCTGACGGCGTCACACTAGCGTTCTCATCGCTGCCGGGTTGGACCTTCTCAACCGGTGCCGGAGCGAATGGGTTTGGAATCTTCGACTTCGCCCTGATCGACGGCCAGGGTGGCAACCCGAACCAGATCACTGCCGGCGAGACGGTGAGCTTCTCGTTCACGATTCTCACCGGCACGCCGTCGATGTCGGACTTCGTGGATAACTTCAGCACGGTTCTGCCGGGTATGACCCCCATGATCGTCGCTGCAAAGTTCGTCGGCGGTCCGGGTGACGACAGTGCCTATGGTGCGGCCATTCCCTCGCCGGGCGTGCTGGCGCTGCTCGCTGCCGCGGGCCTTGTCAGTGGCCGCAGACGACGCCGCAGGGGCTAAGCTGGCCCCATCTCACGTGTGATCCACGACCAGCCGGCGTCAAGCCGGCTGGTTTCGTGCTGGACTTGAAATAGCACGAGATCAGTGCTATAAGGTCATGGCGGCGTTCGGCTCGCTTGACCGCACTCCGTGACCGGACCGCCGTAGGACACCATGCTGCTGACCCGAAAGACCGACTACGCCCTGGTTGCCCTGGCAGGCCTCGCCCGCCGCAGCGGCGGTGCGGCCAGCGCCCGCGACCTTGCGGAGCAGTTCCACCTTCCGTTGCCGGTGCTGCGGAACATCCTCAAGGTGCTGGCGTCCGGGGGACTGCTCACCTCGAGCCGCGGCCCCAGCGGCGGATACCGGCTGGCCAGGCTGCCTCGGGAGATCTCGCTCGCCGAGATCGTCGAGGCGATCGAGGGACCGATGCAACTGGTGACGTGCTGCCCGCCTGGAGGCGACGTGTCGAGCGGAAGCGACGGGGTGGATCACGCGTGCCAGCTCGAGGACTCGTGCCTGATCAAGCTCAACGTCGGCCGCGTGCACGATCGCCTCATGGGATTCCTCCACGAAGTGACCCTCGACCAGATTGCACCCGACGCCGCCGTCGCGACCGGCACCGTCGCGGTGCTACGAACCGAACCCGCAACCCGTTGACCACGGATGGAGCAACGTCCGATGACGACAGCAACCGATGCCACCCTCGAACAATGGCAGAGCCGGCAGTACAAGTACGGTTTCGTCACCGATATCGAGACCGACAGCGTTCCGCCCGGGCTCAACGAGGAGATCATCCGGCACATCTCGGCGAAGAAGGACGAGCCGCAATGGATGCTCGACTGGCGGCTGAAGTCGTACCAGCACTGGCTGACGATGACCGAGCCGACCTGGCCGAACATCCACTACCCGCCGATCGACTACCAGGCGATCATCTATTATTCCGCGCCCAAGCAGGCGGGCGACGGCCCCAAGAGCCTCGACGACGTGGATCCCAAGCTGCTGGAGACGTATGAGAAGCTCGGCATCCCGCTGCACGAGCGGGCGGTGCTCGCCGGCGTCGCCGTCGATGCCGTGTTCGACAGTGTCTCGGTGGCGACGACCTTCAAGGACAAGCTGGCGGAGCTGGGCATCATCTTCTGCCCCTTCTCCGAGGCGGTCAGGGAGCACCCCGACCTGGTCAGGAAGTACCTCGGCAGCGTCGTGCCGTACTCGGACAACTTCTTTGCCACCCTCAACTCGGCGGTCTTCACCGACGGATCCTTCGTGTACATCCCCAAGGGCGTCAAGTGCCCGATGGACCTCTCGACATACTTCCGGATCAATGCCGCCTCGACGGGACAGTTCGAGCGGACGCTGATCATCGCCGAGGACGGCAGCTCCGTCAATTACCTGGAGGGCTGCACCGCGCCGATGCGCGACGAGAACCAGCTTCACGCCGCCGTGGTCGAGCTGATCGCCCTCGACGACGCGACCATCAAGTACTCGACGATCCAGAACTGGTATCCCGGCAACGCCGAGGGCGTAGGGGGAATCTACAACTTCGTCACCAAGCGCGGCAAGTGCCTCGGCCGCAACTCCCATATCTCCTGGACACAGGTCGAGACGGGCTCGGCGATCACGTGGAAGTACCCCAGCTGCCTGCTGCTGGGCGACAACTCCGTCGGCGAGTTCTACTCGGTGGCGATGACCAACCACCACCAGCAGGCGGACACCGGGACCAAGATGATCCACGTCGGCCGCAACACCCGCAGCACGATCGTCGCCAAGGGCATCTCCGCCGGCTTCGGGCAGAACACATACCGCGGCATGGTCAAGATCAACAAGGGGGCGAAGTACGCCCGGAACTACACCCAGTGCGATTCGCTGCTCATCGGCGACAAGTGCGGCGCGCACACGTTCCCGTACATCGAGATCAAGAACTCCACCGCCCACATGGAGCACGAGGCCTCGACCTCCAAGATCGGCGAGGACCAGATGTTCTATTGCAACTCGCGCGGCCTCTCCATGGAGGACGCGATCTCCATGATCGTCAACGGCTTCTGCAAGGAAGTCTTCCGCGAACTGCCCATGGAGTTCGCGGTCGAGGCGCAGAAACTCCTCGAGGTGAGCCTCGAAGGCAGTGTCGGCTGACCGGACGGTCCCAGGCAACGAACCACCAGCCACGAAGAACAGGACAACCATGCTCGAGATTCGAAACTTACATGCCAGCGTCGACGGCCACGAAATCCTCAAGGGCATCAACCTCACGGTGAACGCCGGCGAGGTCCATTCGATCATGGGCCCCAACGGATCGGGCAAAAGTACGCTCGCCCAGGTGCTCGCCGGTCGCGAGACGTACGAGGTGACCGAGGGCGAGGTGCTGTATCGCGGTCGCGACCTGCTGGACATGGCGCCGGACGAGCGGGCCCGCGAGGGCGTGTTCCTGGCGTTCCAGTACCCGGTCGAGATCCCCGGCGTGAACACGGCGTACTTCCTGAAAGCCGCGGTGAACGCCATCCGCAAGCATCGGGGGCAGGACGAACTCGATGCGGTGGACTTCCTCGACTTCATCAAGGAAAAGATGAAGCTGATCGAAATGGACGAAGGCCTTCTGAACCGCGCCGTCAACGAGGGTTTCTCCGGCGGTGAGAAGAAGCGTAGCGAGGTCTTCCAGATGGCCGTGCTGGCGCCGTCGCTGTGCATCATGGACGAGACGGACTCCGGTCTCGACATCGACGCACTCAAGGCCGTCGCCAAGGGCGTCAATGCCCTGCGCAGCACCGACCGCGCGTTCATCATCGTCACCCACTACCAGCGTCTGCTCGACCACGTCGTTCCGGATTTCGTCCA
This sequence comes from Planctomycetota bacterium, assembly GCA_022562915.1. GTDB lineage: Bacteria > Planctomycetota > Phycisphaerae > Phycisphaerales > SM1A02 > JADFOJ01. The sequence continues at coordinate 48,697 of JADFOJ010000015.1, forward strand.
CGTCCTGATCGACGGCCGCATCGTCCGGTCCGGCGGCAAGGAACTGGCGATGGAACTGGAGGAGCGCGGCTACACCGACATCGAGAAGGACACTCCCGTACCGGAGTCGGTCGTCGGCTCGCGCCGCCGGACGGTGCTCTCGTGACCAGCCTGGTGCACCCCAACGGCACCTATGTCGAGCAGTTCCGCAGGACCAGCGAGGCGGCCTCGGCCGGCGGAGGGGGCGTGGGTCCGCTGGCGACAGCCGAACTGGAGAAGGTGAGGCAGGCCGCCCTGGATCGATTCGTCACGCTCGGCT
>JADFOJ010000087.1 GCA_022562915.1 Planctomycetota bacterium
ACGACAGCCGATCCCGACGCACTGCTGACGTTACAAGGCTCTGCGACGATCGCCGAACTCACGCAATTGGGCATCGCGACATCGGGCCTTCCGAGAGGTTCCCGAAACAGGCTGGCGTTGGCGGCCGGGTGTATCGCCGGAATTGCCGCGCTCAGCACGCTAGTCTGGATCTTCATACAGCCTCTCTCCAAGGCCATCGCTCACCGCATCCCCCTTGAAGTCGAGCGCAGCGCGGTGGGCGGCGTAGAGCAGCGGCTGTCGTCGAGTTATTGCGAAAGCGACGCGGCGATCGATGCGCTGGCGACCGGTGATGGCGACGCGCTGCCGCGCATCGAGGTTCACCGGCACTGGAACCGCCCCGCCAAGCCGGCGACCGATCCGGTGCGTCGCCTCGCCGGCGCCGCGCGGGCGACCGCCGAGGATCTCGGCGACACGCTGCCGTTCTCGTCGACCGGCGGCGTCTGCGACGGCAACATCCTCCAGGCGAATGGCCTGCCCACGCTGGACACGCTGGGTGTTCGCGGCGGCAACCTTCACCGCACCGACGAGTTCGTGGAGGTTGCGAGCCTCGTGCAGCGATGCAGCCTGCTGGCGGTGCTGCTGTTGCGAATCAGCACCGGGCAAGGGCAGTGACCAGGGGCGCACCGAAACCCGCCCCACTCGCCCGTGGTATAGGATGCCAACGCATGCCCACCCGTACCAACCTCGTGGCGACGACGGAATCCCTGGCCCGCAGCCCCGTGGTGGCCGAGGCGATCGATGTCATCGTTCGGGAGCTTGCCGGGGCGCAGTCATCGATCACGGCCGCACGGCCGGCGTCTCCGGAACTCGCCGAGAGGTACGAGTCGTTCCTCGCCCGCCAGGCAGAGGCGAAGGGGCGGCCGCCGCTGTACCCCTACGTCGGTTCGGGTCTCGGCAACGGCCCGCTGGTGCAGCTTGCGGACGGCTCGGTGAAGTGGGACATGATCAACGGCATCGGCGTGCACATGTTCGGTCACGGTGACACCGACCTGGTCGCCACGGCCCTGCGAGCGTCGCTGTCGGACACCGTGATGCAGGGCAACCTCCAGTTCAATGCCGAGGTGATCGAGCTGGCGGAGATACTCCTGGAGCAGGCCGGGCGCGGCTCCCAACTGAAGCGATGTTTCCTGATCAACTCCGGAGCGCTGGCCAACGAATCCGCGCTGAAGGTGTGCTTCCAGAAGAACGCTCCCGCGGACCGCGTGCTCGCCTTCGCGGGCGCCTTTGCCGGCCGGTCAACGGCGATGGTCCAGATCGGTGATTCGGCCGGGGGCCGCGAGGGTCTGCCGAGCACGGTGAACGTCGACTATGTTCCGTTCTTCGACGAGGACCGGCCGGAGGACTCGACCGCCGTCGCTCTACGGGCCCTCGACGAGGCCGTCACGCGCTACCCCGGACGGCATGCGTGCTTCGTGATGGAGCTCGTCCAGGGCGAGGGCGGATTCAAGGTCGCGCCGCGCGAGTTCTTCGCGGCGTTGATGCAGCGGTGCCGCGAGAACGGCATCGGCGTCTGGGTGGACGAGATCCAGACCTTCGGGCGCTGCGGCGAGATGTATTATTTCCAGCAGCTCGACCTCGGCGAGTTCGTCGACGTCGTCACCATCGGCAAGATGAGCCAGGTGTGCGCGTGCCTGTTCACCGAGCAGTACAGCCCCAGGCCCGGCTTGCTCAGCGCGACCTTCGTCGGCTCGACGGTCGCGCTGCAGGTCGGTCGGCGCATGATCGAGCGCCTGCGCGACGGCGGGTACTGGGGGCCCCACGGGCGCATTGCGCAGCTCCACGCGGCGTTCCGCGATCGTATCGGTACGCTCGTCGGCGAGCACCCCGAATGGTTCGGGCCGGTTGCGTACCCGGACGGCCGCACGTCGACGCGGCTGTACGGCGGTGTCGGAGGAATGATGCGGTTCACGCCTTTCGGCGGGGCGAGGTCCAGGATCATCGCCGCCTGCCGGAGAATGTTCGAGGCCGGCGTCATCGGCTTCTATTGCGGGCGCGACCCGGTCCATATCCGGTTCCTGCCGCCGGTGGGGGTGATGGAGCCCCGGCAGTTCGACGATGTCTTTACAATCGTGTCCACCGCCCTGGCCAGGGTGGCCGCCGACGACTGACGGGGTCCCGTTCATGTTCCTGATCCGTCCTGCCAACCTCGAAGACGCACCGACTCTGCTCAAGCTGGCGAAGATGGTGCACTTCATCAACCTGCCGGCCGACCCGGAGCTCATTCGCGACAAGATCGTGCGATCGCGCAAGAGCTTTGCCGGCGAACCGGACAGCCCCCGCGAGCGCGAGTTCGTCTTCGTCCTCGAGGACACCGAGACCGGCAACATCATCGGGACGTCCTCGGTGATCTCCCGCCTCTCGTGGCCGGGTCGCCCGCACACGTATTTCCAGATCCGCAAACGCGAGTTCTACAGTACGGATCTTCAGACCGGGCAGGTTCACCTGACACTTCAACTGGAGACCGACGAGACCGGCCCCAGCGAGGTGGGTGGGCTCGTGGTGGGACCGTCCTATCGCGGGCACGAGCAGAAGCTCGGCATGGTGCTGAGCCTGGTCCGCTTCCACTTCATCGGCCGGCACCGCGAGTGGTTCTCCGACCGCATCATCGCCGAGATGATGGGACCGTTGACACAGGACAGCCGCAATCTTTTCTGGGAGGCGGTCGGGCGGCGATTCATCAATCTCAGCTTTGCCGAAGCGGATTTCTTCTGTCAGCGCTCCAAGGAGTTCATCACCTCGCTGTTTCCGACGGAGGAGATCTACGTGTCGCTGCTGCCGCCGGTCGCCCGCAACCTGATCGGCAAGGTCGGCGTCGAGACCGAGCCGGCCAGGCGAATGCTGGAGAGCATCGGCTTCAGGTACTGCGGACACGTCGACCCGTTCGACGGCGGGCCGTACCTCGAGGCGCAGGTGAACGACATCGAACTCGTACGCACCACGTCGATGACCACGGTCGCCGAGGGCTCCGGCACGTTCCCCCACGTCGGTTTCGTCAGCGTTCATCGCAAGGTGGATTTCCGGGGCGCGCGCACGGCCTACGGTGAATCGGGCGGTGCCATCTCGATCCCGCAGGAGACCGCCGAGGCCCTCAGGATCGAGGTCGGCGACGAGGTCGCGCTGACACCGCTCCCGGGCCCGTCCGGTGCCGGGCAGACATCGAAGGGATCAAGGAAGAAGAGGTCCACGCGCCGCGGCGCTGCCAGCGAGTCCGAGACGGTGTCGTGATCGACGCCCTCCGGCAGCCGGCGTCCAGCTACATCAACGGCCGGTTCGTTCCCATCGAGGGCAATGACCTCGTCTCGACCGATCCCGCCGACCCGGATCGGATCATCTGGCAGGGTTCACCGCAACCGGCGCACGTGGACGACGCGATTTCGGCGGCGCGAGCGGCATTGGACGACTGGTCGAGCCGCACCGTCGAGCAGCGCGCCGAGTTCCTTCGGCGGTGGCAGGAGGTTGTCGGCGAGAACGTCGAGCTGATCGCCGGCGTGATCACCGACGACATGGGCAAGACGCTCGCCGAGAGCCGGGCCGAGGCGACGCTGCTGGCGACCAAGGTGGATATCACCCTCGGTGAGTTCAGCATGCGGCGCGTGCACGAATACCGCGTGGAGGTGACGCCCTCACGGGCAGGGTACTGCCGGTTCAAGCCCTACGGCGTGATGGCGGTGCTCGGTCCCTTCAATTTCCCGGCGCATCTGCCGAACGGGCATTTCGTGCCCGCGCTGCTCATGGGCAACACCGTCGTGTTCAAGCCGTCCAAGCGCACTCCGGCGGTGGGACAGCTTCTCGCCGAGCTCATGGACGAGGCGGGCCTGCCCCCGGGCGTCTTCAACGTGGTCCACGGCGGCCGCGGCGTCGCGCCGCACCTCGTGAGCCACGACGACATCGACGGGGTACTTCTGACGGGGTCCTGGGACGTGGGCCGGCGCATCATGGAAGCCAACCTCGACCGGCCCGGGCGCATCATGGCCCTGGAGATGGGCGGGAACAACCCCGCGGTCGTCATGGACGACTGCACGCTCAAGCAGGCTGTCGTGGAGTGCGTTCGCGCCGGCTTCGCGACCACCGGGCAGCGGTGCACCTGCACCCGGCGGATCATCGTGCAGCGGGGCGTGGCCGACCGCTTCATCCCCGCGTTCTGCAAGGCCGCGAGCAACCTGCTCATCGGACCCGGCCGCTCGAAGGCACCGATCTTCATGGGACCCGTCGTTGCGGAGGACTCGGTGCAGGACGTCCTGACATTCCAGCAGCGGCTCGCGGATGCGGGCGGCCGGGTGCTGCTGGAGGCGACGCGGATCGACCGCCCCGGGCATTTCATCTCCCCCGCCGTCATCGAAGTCGACGGCTACAGTCTGGACCGCGACGACGAGGTGTTCGGGCCGCTGGTTCAGATCACGATAGTCGATGACATCGATCAGGCGATCACCCAGGCCAACACGAGCCGCTACGGCCTCGCCGCCTCGATCTTCACCGACGACGACGGCGCGTGGGAGAAGTTCTTCCGGAACGTCAGGGCGGGCTGTCTCAATCGCAACACGGGCACGGCCGGCGCCAGCAGCGCGCTGCCGTTCGGCGGCCTCGGCCACAGCGGCAACCTGCGGCCGGCGGCGGCCTTCAGCGTGGACTACTGCGCCCACGCGGTGGCGAACATGGTCGAAGAGGGCCCGGACGTCGCGATCCCCGAGGGGATGCACTGGGATGATGGGTGGCTGTAGTATGTTGCCATGTCCACGCCGCGCACCGTGCTTCCCGACGCCCGGGTCCTGCCCCGATTCGCGGGCGTCTCGACCTTCTGCCGGGTTCCGCTGATCGAGGCGGTCCCGGCCGCAGGGCAGCCCGTGGACTGGGCGCTGTACGGCGTGCCGTTCGACGGCGGCGTCACCTACCGCCCCGGAGCGCGGTTCGGTCCGCGGGCGATCCGCGACGCGTCGCAATACATGCGGCCGGTTCACCTGGAGCACAGGATCAACATCTTCGACGCGCTGTCGATCGCCGACGCCGGCGACGCCCCGGTCAAGCCGTACTCGTGCCGGGAGACGTTCGACGCGGCCCGCGAGTTCGCGGCCGTGATCGGCGACCCCGGTCACACCAGGCTCCTGGCCGTCGGCGGCGATCACTCGATCGCCCTGGCCAACATCGCCGCGACCTGGCAGCGGCGAGGACGGCCGCCAGGTGGTCTGGCCGTGCTCCACTTCGATGCGCACCTGGACACGCTCGATGAGGTCTGGGGCGAGAAATGGGGCCACGCATCGCCGTTCCTGCGTGCCGCCGAGCAGAAGTTCATCGACCCGGCGCGCATGCTGAGCATCGGGATCCGCGGGCCCGGCAACGATCTGGCCGACTTCGACACGGCCCGGAAGCTGGGCATCGAGGTGGTCAGCTTCGAGCAGTGGCGCAGCGGCGAGGCCGAGGCGCGCCTGGACTCCTTCCGGCAACGGTTCGGCGACGACGAGGTCTACCTCTCCTTCGACATCGACTGCGTCGACCCCGCCTTCGCCCCCGGCACAGGGACCCCCGTCTGCGGCGGGTTCACCTCGGCGGACGTCTTCGGCCTGCTGCGGCGATTCGTGGGGATCAACCTGGTGGGTGCGGACGTGGTGGAGGTGCTCCCCGATGCCGACCCGGCGGGCGTGACGAGCCTGCTGGCCGGCCACATCATCGTGGAGATCCTTGCCCTGGCGGCCGTGCGGGCCTCGGCAGATGCCGGATCCTGAAATGAAACATCGCGTCGGCACATACGAATAAGCCCGGGACAGGTCTGCCCACCCTCGCCCGGCCTGAAAACGGAGATCACGCCCGTGAGAAACACGAAAACACTGCTGTCCACGGCTTGTGCGCTGTTGACCATCCTGCTGCTGACGGCCTGTTCGTTCTTCAGCCACAACTCGGCCCGCGCGCAGAAAATGATCAACGTCACCGCGGATCATCTCCCGGGCTCCGCACTGGAGGTCCGCACCCGCAACGGCCGGATCGAGGTGATCGCCTCTCCCGGGCGGACCGATGTCTCGATCGAGGCGAAGCTCTACGCCCGCGGCGACACCATGAAGGAGGCCGAGGAACGTCTCGCCGCGACGACGCTGCAGGTGAGCCGCAAGGACGACGGCACGCTCGTCATCCAGCCGGTGTTTCCCGAACCGCGCCGCAGCGGTGACGGTGCCGGCATCACGATCGAGATCCCCGGCGTCAACGGCGCGACGATCGAGACGTCCAACGGCTCGGTCCACGTCTACGGGCTGGCGGGCATCCTCATCGTGGACACCTCCAACGGATCCATCGAGGTCTTCGACCATGACGGTGACGCGGATCTGGACACGTCCAACGGCAGCATCACCGTGAACGACCACGTCGGCTCACTGCGGCTGGACACCTCCAACGGCTCGGTCCGCATCCACAACGTCAACGGCCCCGTCCAGGCGGACACGTCAAACGGGTCGATCGAGGTGACGCTTCACGATGAACAGAGCGGACCGCTCGACCTCGACACCAGCAACGGCTCGATCACGGTCCGCGTCGGCGCGGGCTTTGCCGGGGTGGTGAGGCTGGACACTTCCAACGGCTCCGTGACGGTCCGGGACCATCTCGGTCGCATCACCAGCCGGACGGTCTCGAAGAACAGGGGCCGGATCGTCGTCGGCGCCGGCGGCGAGCCTTCGCGCCTGGACACCTCCAACGGCCGAATCAGGTTTACGATCAGCGGGTAGGGGACACCACTCCCGCGCCTATGTAGCGCGAAGCGCGAGGATGAGCTCGACCTTGCCGACCTGCTCGTCGAGGTGCTGGGCGATCTCAAGAGCGGTGCGCCCCGCATCGGCCTGCTCGTAGACGGCCCGGGTCAACTCGTCGGGCTGGTGCTCGCCGTTGCCGGGGGCGGGTTCGGTCGCGGGGCGGGTCGCGGGGCGGGTCGCGGGTCGGTCCGGGGGTCCGGCCGGGGTGCCCAGCGCAGCAATCCGTTGATCAGCCTCGTCGATCAGCATCTCGAGCCGGCGGGCCTTGTTGTCCAGTTGCCCGCTGAGCCGACGCGCGGTGTCCTCCAGCTTGGCGGTGTACGTGTGAGCGTCGGACGCGAGCACGCGCGGGTGGCCCCTCATCTGCTCGACAAGCTCGCGCGGCGACGGCCGCGCGGCGTTGCGCCTGGCGATCTTGCCGCGTATGGAGAAGGTCATGAAGATCGCGAAGCCGACGATCAGCAGCACCATGCCGACCGCCGCCCACGGGCTGCCGGATGTGAAGCCGGATGTGAGGCCGGATGTGAGGCCGGATGTGAGGCCGGATGTGAGGCCGGATGTGAGGCCGGATGTGAGGCCGGATGTGAGGCCGGATGTGAGGCCAATCGCCGTCGGGAGCACGTCCAACCTCCATGCGGGTGCCGCGCGTCCATAGTATCTTGCAATGGCCGACCCGGCACGGACAACTCACCGCGACAGGGGCGGGCCCCGCGAACTGCCCGTGGCCGCGCGCCGTCACCGGCTCGTGGCCGAGGTGGCCCGGCGGTTTGGGGGTTGCTGCGATGTGCCGGCGGGGGCGACCGTGGTGATCGGCGTCAGCGGCGGGCCGGACTCGCTCGCCCTGCTGCTGGCCGTTGCCGCAGCGTCTCGCCGCCGCGGCGGGGCCGCGGCCGTCGCCTTCAAGCCTGTGGCCGTCCACGTCAACCACCATGTGCGCGACGCTGCCGGGGCCGACGAAGCGTTGGTGGTGAGGGTCTGTGACCGGTACGGCCTCGACCTGCAGGTCCGGCACGTCTATCCGCTGCGCCGCAGCGGCAATCTCCCGGCCAACGCGCGCGAGTCCCGCTACGAGGCCCTCGCGGCCTCGGCGCGGTCGGTCGCCGCGGAGTGTGTCGCGGTCGCGCATCACGCCGAGGATCAGCTCGAAACGATGCTCATGGCGCTGGGCCGTGGTACGGGGCTCGACGGCCTGGCCGGGATGCGCTGGTCGCGGCCGCTCGCCGACGGGATCGCGCTGGTGCGGCCGCTGCTGGCCGTCCGCAAGAAAGAGTGCGAGGACTTCTGCCGCGCCGCCGAGGTCGCGTGGTGCGACGATCCGACCAACGCCGACCCGGCGACGGTGCGGGGAAGGCTTCGGCGCGACGTGCTCGGGGTCTTCGAGACGCTCTGGCCGGACGCGGCCGCGCGGGCCTGCGGAACAGCGGACGTCGTCGCGGCGGCGAGGGCCGCGCTTGAGCGCGAACTGGCGTGCGTCTTCGGCGACCCGTCGGCCCGCCAATGGGATCGGGCCGCCCTGGGATCGTTGCCGGGCGCGGTCGTCGCCGCCGGTCTCCGCCGGGCCGCCATGAACGCAGCCCCGGAAATCGCCGATGATCTCGGGCAGAAGGTGCTCGGTGCCGCCGCCGACGCGATCGCCGACACGCAGCGCCGGCCGCGGAGCTTCGACTGGCCGGGCGGCCTGCGGGCAGTGGTGACCGCACGCGAGGTCCGTCTCGAGTGCGGGCCGCATGAACCAACGGAGCCGACGACATGAGTCACAGACCAACTTTTGTTCTCGTCGGGCATTGCTGGGCGGACCGGATCGGTCTGAAGTCGGCCGTGAAGCGGGCGGTTCGCGGGGCCCGGGTCGAAAGGGCCGACACCATGGCAGCACTGCAGAAGCACCTGGACGGGGGGGCCGTGTTCCTGGTCAATCGCGTGCTCGGCGGCGGCTTCCGGACCGGCAATGGCGTCGAACTGATCCAGGATCTTGCCCGCGATGGGGTCACTCCGGCAATGATCCTCATCTCCAACTACGCGGACGCCCAGGCCGAGGCAGAAGCGGCCGGGGCGTTGCCCGGCTTCGGCAAGTCGCAGCTTGGCGACAGCGCCGTCGCGGGCCTGCTCAGCGGCGCGGCTGAAGCGACCGTGCCGTCCAGTGGGAGCTAGAGCAGGTTCACTCCATCTGTAGCGTTCTGAGCACGATCATCTCCGCTGTGGTGGCGTCGCCGAATCTCGGAATATCAGGAATATGCCGTCGATCCGGCGGCGCCACCACAGCGAAGAGCATCGCACTCAGAACGCTACACCTAGAGTGAACCCGCTCTAGCCGATCCTCTCCCGGCCATCCATATAAGGACGCAGCGCCTCCGGCACGGTGATGGAGCCGTCGGCATTCTGGTAGAGCTCCAGGATCGGGATCAGGATGCGCGGGCACGCCGCAACGGTGTTGTTCAGCGAGTGGCAGAAGACGGTCTTGCCGCCGGCATCCCGGTAGCGGAGATTGAGCCGGCGGCACTGGTAGTCGTAGAGTCGTGACGCGGAGTGCGTCTCGCCCCAGGCGCCGGTCGGCCGGCCATCGGCGTCGTCGTCGCCGCGCCCCGGCATCCAGCACTCGACGTCGATCATGTCGGCGTTCTTCGGGCCCAGGTCCCCGGTGCAGCACTGGACGAACCGGTAGGGAAGCTCCAGGCGTTTCAAGAGCGACTCGACGATGCCGAGCATCGTCTCGTGCCACCGGCGGCTCTCGGCCTCGTCGGCGCGGCAGATGAGGACCTGCTCGACCTTCTCGAACTGGTGAACGCGGAACAGCCCGGCGGTGTCCCTGCCCGCGGCGCCTGCTTCACGCCGGAAGCACGTCGAAACCGTGGCGTATTTCAAGGGAAGCTGCGCTTCGTCGAGGATCTCGTCGGCGTGCAGCGCCATCAGGCCCACTTCACCGGTACCGACGAGAAAGAGATCGTGCCCGGCGCCGCGCTGCGACTCCGCGACGTGGTACGCCTGGTCGCGTCCCGCGGGAAAGAACCCCGTCCCGACCATGCACTCCTCGCGGACCAGGACGGGGACGCTCATGGGGGTGAACCCGTGCTCGCCCGCGACGAGGTCCAGCGCCATACGCAACACCGCCTGCTGCAACCGCATGCCGTCGCCGGTGAGTACGTACTGGCGCGTGCCCGCCATCTTGACGCCGCGCTCGAAGTCCACGAGCTTGAGGTCCTTGACCAGTTCCAGATGGGTGCGCGGGTCAAATCCCTTGTTGGACCGGAACCCCCTGGCCGGATCGAACCAGTCGGGGTGCCAGCGGCGAACCTCGACGTTCTCCGCGGGCGAGCCGCCGATGGGCACGTCGGGGTCGGCGGGCTGGGGGACCTCGAGCCACAGGTGCCGCCATGGCGGCTCGATTTCGGCGATCCGCTCGTCGTATGCCTGGATCTCGGCCTTGAGCGCGAGCGGTCGCTGTTCGAGGGCGCGGAGACTGTCCTGCAGGGCAGTGCGATCCTTGCCGGTGGCTTCCTTGAGCTGCCGTTTGAGCGCGCCGATCTGCGGGCCGATCTCCTTGCCGAGCTTCTTCTGCTCGGCGCGGCCGGCCTCCTGCCCGGCCAGCAGTGTGCGGCGCTGCCCGTCGAGCTCCAGCAGGCGGTCGATGTCCACCTCGATGCCCTTGTCGCGCGCACCCCGCTTGAAGTGATCAGGGTCGGCGCGCAGTCGTTTGAGGTCGATCATCGACGGGCATGGTACCGTCTCGCGCCGCGAAGAGCCGGTGGCCCGATCACGCGCCGCGGTCGCGGTAGTTCGGCGGCGCAGCCCAGCGCATCTTGTCAAGCAGTGTCCCCCAGTACGACGTGGACGGGTTCGCCACGTAGCGGGCCATGCGGGCGTTGCGGCGGATCTGCACGACCTGGCCGGCCTCGAGGGGCACCGGAACCTGTCCGTCGAGCACCAGCGCCGTGCCGGGGTTGGCTCGTCGAACCTCGATCCGCAGCTCGCACGACGGGCACAGCACGAACGGGCGGAACGCCAGGCTGTGCGCGGCCAGCGGCGTGATGATCATCGCCTCCAGTTTCGGATCGACGATCGGGCCGCCCGCGGAGACGTTGTGGGCGGTCGAGCCGACCGCGGTGCAGACGATGACACCGTCGCCGCGCAGAGACGGGCCCTCGGCGCCGTCGATCGACAGGCGCAATTCGATCATCCGGAACGGTTCGCCGGCGGTGATCACACAGTCGTTGATCGCCACGCCGCTGTGTACCGACGAACCGCCGGCGTCGTAGACACTGGTCGCGAGCATCATGTGCTCGACGATCGGGGGCTCGGGTCCGAAGACGATCGCGGCGTGCTGCTGGAGCGTCTGCCAGTCGAACTCGGCGAGGAACCCCAGCCGCCCGAAGTTGACGCCCACCAGCGGCATCTGCCGGTCGACGAGCCGCCGCGCCTGGCTCAGCAGCGTCCCGTCGCCGCCGACCGCGACGGCGAGGTCGGCGTCGATGCCATCCGGTAACGGGTCGAGATCGGTATCGAACTCACCGACGACCTCGGCCCACTTGCCGAGGCCGATGCGGATTTCATCGAGCACCTCGACGATCTCGGGCCGCGAGCGGTCGGCGAGCAGCAGGACACGGGTCAGCGCCATGGCGGGATTGTACGGGCGGCGGGCGCTGCGCGAAACCGCAGCGCGGCCATGGAGAGGCTCGTTCGCCGTTTACACTCCGCCCGATGCGGCAGGAGTCCACATGACGTCCGGAGAGAATCAGCCATTGCAGGCTTCGCGCCGTCCGAAACTCCTCGACCAGGTGCGAGCGGTCATGCGTCTGCGCCGGTGCAGCCGGCGCACCGAGGAGGCGTACCTCGGTTGGATCAAGCGATTCATCGTACATCACGGAATGCAGCATCCCGCGCAGATGGGCGGGCGGGAGGTGGCCGAGTTCCTCACGAGCCTTGCGGTACGAGGACGGGTCAGTGCGTCTACTCAGAACCAGGCCCTCGCCGCGCTGTTGTTCCTGTACCGCCGGGTCCTGGAGCAGAATCTCCCGTGGATGCGCGACATTGTTCGTGCGCGGAGACCACCCAGGATCCCGGTGGTTCTCACCCGCCAGGAGGTCAGGCTGATGCTCGACGGCCTCGTCGGCATGCAGCGACTCATGGCACTGCTGATGTACGGAGCCGGCCTGCGATTGCTCGAATGTTGCCGGCTTCGCGTGAAGGACATCGACTTCGCGACAAACCAGATCACCGTGCGCTGTGGCAAAGGCAGCCTGGATCGCGTGGCCCTGTTGCCGCAGGTGGCGAGATCTGACCTCGCCTGCCAGTTGGAGGTCGTGCGGCGGCAGCACGCCCGGGACCTCAAGCAGAACGCCGGCTGGGTCGAGCTGCCCGATGCCCTGGCACGGAAATACCCCGCGGCGGGCCGGGAGTGGCACTGGCAGTGGTGCTTCCCGGCGACCCGGTTTTACGTGGACAAGGAGACCGGCCAGCGCCGAAGGCACCATCTTCACGAATCGGCGGTCCAACGAGCCGTCAAGCAGGCCGTGATCCGCGCAGAGATCGGCAAAGCTGCGTCCTGTCACACGCTCCGACACTCATTCGCCACCCACCTGCTCGAGGACGGCTACGACATCCGCACGGTCCAGAAACTGCTCGGCCACAAGAACGTGAGTACCACGATGATCTACACCCACGTACTCAGCAGCCGCTGGGCGGGCGTTCGCAGCCCGGCCGACCGAGTGTTCGACACGTGACTCTTCAGCCAGCCAGCCAGCCAACCAGCCGGGCGCGTCCAACTGTGTTCCACCGGCCTCACCAGTGTGAGACCGCCACCCGACCCGTCGACACCAACCGCGCGCATTAGACGACCGCTCCTTGCAGTCTAACTCGTCGAAGCCTGACACCTCACCCCCTGCAGCATCTTGCCATTGCAACACTTACAGCGACAACAGCCTCTAATACCACCGCTGATCCCAGCCCCCGCCTCGCAGCCCAACACCCACCTATAGTTCTGTCTAATCCCCGTTAGGCGACACCAATCCACCGTCTCTTGAGTTCGGTGGGGGAAACCGATGCTTGCTCGTTTGACTGACCGTCTTCGTATTGTCATGGCCTCTGCAAATCGCGAAGCGATGCGTTTGACTCATGACGCCATTTCTCCCGCCCACATTCTCCTCGGCCTCATAGAGGACAGTGGCGGTACGGCTGCCCAAGCCTTCGGCGCACTGGAGCTGAAGCTCAACGAACTCCAGCCCAAAGTCGAAGCGTTGGCGGTCGGCACATTCAGCGGGTTGGCTGCAAGGGCCGCGTCCAAGGAACTGCTCCACGACTCCCAAGCTCAGGCCGACTCCCTGAACCACGAGTACATCGGAACAGGCCACCTACTTCTGGCGCTTCTGAACAAGGAAGGTCCCCTCGTTGCCGACGCCATTGAAGGATTCGGCGCGAATACAGGGCAACTTCGAGAAACAACGTTGTCTGTTCTTGCCAGCAACAATCCCTTGGAGCCGTAGTCTCCTCTTCGGCAGGCTGGCACCTTGGTGTCGCCTAACCAATCGCTGCAGCTGACGGGCCGCCCGCTGCGCGGCCGACGCCTTCACCAGGACATACAATGTTTGGTGTCGTCGGACCGGCGTCGCCGGCCCGCAGCTGAGCTCAACCGTTAGGGATTGTAACAAAATAACTTGATCAATTACGCCGCCGGAGTCTGGGGTGGATCGTGTAGTTCCAGTCCCCGTGAAAGGCGCTCGGGCTAATCTTGATGGCGTTGAACTCCTCGGCAGGTACCTTGACGCCATGGTCGTAGCTGCGAGTGTCGAGTGCGGCCTTGATTCGAAGTCCCTTGCGTGTCGTGGTGTGGCCGATGAGATTCACGATGACCGCGCGGCTCACGAGCGGCTGCCCGCGCCAGTTGTCGGTGATATGGCAGAACATACGGTGTTCGATCGTGTTCCACTTGCTCGTCCCCGGAGGGAAGTGGCACACTGAGATCTTCAAGCCCATCTCATCCGCCAGCTTCTGGACGCGCAGTTTCCAGAGACGTGAACGATTCCCGTTGCTGCCGCCGGAATCGGCGGTGATCAGCAGTTCCTTCGCTCGGGGATACGCCCGCTTTCCCATTCTGCGCCACCAGCTGCGAATCGTCGCCACCGCGAACTCGGCGGTGTCGTGATCGATACCGACGCTGACCCAGCCGTCGTTGCGGCTCAGGTCGTAGACGCCGTATGGGATGGCCACGCCCAGGTCCTGGTCCCGGAAGTCATGAACTCGCACCTCCTGCGGCTTTCCCCTGGGACGCCATTCCCGACCGGCGTTCTTGAAATCGCCCACCAGTTCCCGCTTTTTGGTGTCCACGGAGATCACCGGCTGCCCCCGTCGTTGGAACGACCGGACCTTCCGGTTGATATGGTGGAACTGAGCATCACGATCCGGATTCGACGTACCCTCGCGCGTCTTGCGATTGGACTGCAGGCTGTACCCCAGTTCGGCCAGCAAGCGAGCGACCGTCATATGGCTGACCGTATGCCCCTTGGCCGTCAGTTCGGCAGCGAGCTTGCGGGTGCTCTTGCAGGTCCACAGCAGTTGAGAGCTTGGATCCCCACGCGTAACCGGTTCCAGAAGCTTCTCGAGATGTTTCACCAAGGTCGGATCTTCGGCCGCTCGCCGTGGGCGCCCAGCGCCTGGCTGCCGAATCCGCTGTTGATCCTGCAGTTCGATTGATTCTGCCAGGTGGGGCAACTCGTGCTCAATCTCGCGAATGCCCCGCTTGACAGTGTTCCACGACAACCCTGTCTCACGCGCGACCGCGCTGATTCCGCCGCGCCCGAGGGCCATCGCCTCACACGCTGCCCACCGTCGTCTCAGTTTCTCGTTCAACGCGGGCACGAGCGTATGGTACTTGTCCTGTACCGTTGCGACCATCGGCGTACATCCGTGTACACTTACTTCCCGTGGGCGGTCGACTCTATCGACCGTATTGCCGTCTGTTCATCAACTTATTTTGTTACGGCTCCTTAGCGCGAGATCGCCCGGCGCAGGCGGTTTCGGTCACGCGACAACGGCTCCAGGCTTGCCATGGCGATGAGGCGGTTAT
>JADFOJ010000016.1 GCA_022562915.1 Planctomycetota bacterium
CGATCTCGGCAAGCGTCGAGCCGGCCACCATGTCGAGGTCCGCGTCACGCAGTGAGCCGACCCCGAGCCCCGCGGCGGCGTCGGCGCAGCGGCGGCGGCGTTCGGCATAGGCGCCGTCGGCAAGATCGTGACGCACGGTCGTGTCCGCCAGGAGAATGGCGACCTGCTCGGCCGCCGGCAGCGGGATCGCCCGGACGTCGAGGCTGCGGCAGTCGATGAGCAATGCGTGGCCGGGCCGGGCCATCGTCGCCGTGAGCATGTCCATGATCCCGCATGGAGTCCCGACGAACTCGTGCTCGGCACGCCGGCACAGCTTCGCCAGCTCCACGGGGTCGAGGTCGGCCCCGACGAGTTCACTCAGAAGGGTCGCGAAGGCCACCTCGACGGCGGCGCTGCTGGCGAGCCCCGCCCCGCGCGGGACGGTGCCGGCCACGGCAACGTCGAGGTTGGGCAGCGCGTGGGTGCGGGCAATCCCGGCGGCGACCCCCAGCAGGTAGTTGGCGAACCGGTGCGGGCCGGGCGACAGGGGCGCCGAGAGATCGACCGTGACCGATTCGTCGAGATCGACGGCCCACAGTGTCGAGCGGTCTCCCGCCGCGCGATCCGCGACCACCACGACATGCTGCTCGATCGCCATCGGCAGCACGTAGCCGTCGTTGTAGTCGGTGTGCTCGCCGATCAGGTTCACGCGCCCCGGCGCCGCCGCGGCGAAGCGCGGCCGGCGACCGAATCGCCCGGCAAAGGCGTCGGCGACGCCGCTCACGTCCGCCGCCCCGTACTGAACCGATGCAGGCACACGGCCGCGGCCACACCGACGTTCAGCGAGTCCACCCCCGGAGCCATGGGGATCCTGGCGACCCGGTCGCAGGCGGCCAGGGTCGCGGGCGAGACCCCGTCGAACTCCTGCCCGACGACCAGGCCCACACGCGCCGGCGGCGGCACCAGGTCGAGATCGACGGCCCCCTCGCCGGTCGCGGCGGCGATCAGCGTGATGCCGCGGGCGCTCATCCGGGCGAGATCCCCGGCCCAGTCGCGGCTTCGGGCGAAGGGCACGTCCAGGGCGTGGCCGATCGACACGCGAAGCGACTTGCGGTACAGCGGATCGTGGCAGGTCGGGCTCAGCAGGACCCCGTCGACGCCGAAGGCCGCGGCGTTGCGGAACAGCAACCCGATGTTGTCGATGTTCGTGATGCCTTCGCACAGCAGCAGGGTCACCGGATCCCTGCCGAGAAGGTCATCGGCGAGTTCGGGCCGTTCGACCGCCGAGCGGTACCCCATCGCCAGCACACCGCGATGGATGTCGAACCCGGCGATCTTCTTCATGGATGCCGTATCCGTCACGTACACGGGAACCTCCGGCGGAGCCAGCGGCCCGACGCGGTCGAGCCATCCTTGAGCGATGAGCACCGATCGGGTCACCCCCGGCCGGCGGAGCATGCGCCGGACGACCAGCAACTGCTCGCCCACGAAGAGCCCCTCGGCCGGGCCGCGCCGACGCAGGTTCCGGTCGCGGATCTCGCGGTAGTCGTCGAGCCGCGGATCGTCGATGGTGTCGATCTCGATGACGGGCATGGGTATCCGCTTGACGATATCATTCCGCCCGCCGGCCGATGGGGTCGGCAGGTCCGCAGGGTTGGATGTCCGACACCACCGCTCACTCGCTGACGGGTCCCGACGGCAAGCGCACGATGCCGGGATGGCTGCGCGGCATCTACGCCGGCCTCTTCCTGTACCTGTTCCTGTGCTCCATCAACGTGATGGGCGGCGGCCTGAAGATGCTGGCCAATGACCCATCGAGCAAGGTGTGGATCGATCGGGTCTTCGACTTCGCGGACAACCCGTTCGTTGCCCTGATGGCAGCCGTGCTGGTGACCGCCATTGTCCAGAGCTCCTCGTTCACCACGAGCATGATCATCACGATGGCGGCGGCCGGGACGCTGCACGTGGATGCGGCCATCTTCGCGGTCATGGGCGCCAACATCGGCACCTCCGTCACCGGGATCCTGGTGTCGCTGGCGAACATCCGCATCCGGCGTCAGTTCCGGCGGGCGTTCACCGCGGCGATGGTGCACGACATCTTCAACCTCTTGAGCGTGGGGGTTCTCTTTCCGATCGAGTGGCTCTTCCACCCGCTCGCCCGCATGGCCGGCGCGATCGCCGGCGGCATTGGAATACAGTCCGCCGGGAAACCCAACAGCCCCATCAAGGCCATCACCAGGCCGGTGGTTGATCTCATCGATGCCGGGGTGAACCTCGTGTTCTCGAACCCCGCGACCATCGGGCTGGCCGTCGCGATCGTGGGGCTCGTGATGCTGTTCCTTTCCCTCGTGATGCTGATGGTCAACCTCCGGGGCGCGCTGATGAGCCGGCTGGAGGCGCTGTTCCGATCGGTGTTCTTCCGCAACGATCTCATCGCGGGAGTCGTCGGAACCCTCACGACGGTGCTCGTGCAATCCAGCTCCATCACGACGAGCCTGATCGTGCCGCTGGCCGGCGCCGGCGCCGTCACGCTGCGTCGCGTGTTCTCGTTCATGCTGGGGGCCAACATCGGTACGACCGTCACGGGTGTCCTCGCTGCCGCCGCGGTCGCCGATCGACAGGACATCGCGGTGACCATTGCCGCCTCTCACGTGCTGTTCAACGTCTGCGGGATCCTGATCTGGTACCCGCTGAAAGTGGTGCCCTTGACCCTGGCGACCTGGTACGGCCGGCTCGCGGCGAGGTCGAAGCGATACGCCATACTGTTCCTGGTGATGGTGTTCTTCGTGATTCCCGGTCTCGGACTGCTGATCACCGAACTCTTGAGGTTGGCGCTGCCGGCGCCGTAAGGACGAACGATGATGTTCAAGCAGCTTTTCTCTGCATTCAAGTCCGGGGAGGTGCTCGATCGGGCGTTCTCGCAGCTCGACGAGATGCTCGACCACGCCCAGTGGATGTTCATCCGGGCCAACGAGGTGCTGCACCGCAAGACCGCCGCCGAGGAGGTCAAGGAGTCGCTGTACTCCCGCGACAAGTCGATCAACGAACTGCTGCGATCGATCCGCCGGAAGATCGTGCGGCACCTCACCGTCAACCCCGGCTCGGAGGTGGCGGCGAGCCTGGTTCTCATGAGCGTGGCCAAGGACGCCGAGCGGATCGGCGACTACTGCAAGAATGTCTTCGAGGTCGGGCAGTGCTACAAGGATGACTATCACGTCTCCCGCTATCACGATCCACTCGAGGACGCGTGCACGCGGGTGGTGGGGCTCTTCGACACGGTGCGCCGGGGTTTCCGGGAGTCCGACACCGGGCTGGCCAAGGCCGCGCTGAAGACCGCCGACAAGATCGGTGACGACTGCGACCGCGTGATCGAGCAGTTGCTGGGTGACGAGCAGAGCATCAGCACGCACGAGGCCGTCGCGTACTCGCTGCTCGCGCGACATTACAAGCGGGTCTCGTCGCACCTGGCCAACGTCGCGACCGCAGTGCTGGGGAAGGTCGACGAGCTTGACTTTCGGCCGTGACGGGTGGCACGGTTGACGGAGCGAAGCGACGTCGCCCGTGGAGCGACGTCCGGCGTGGAGTGACGTTCGAAGACACGGGCGAGCAAGCTCGACCGTGCCACCCGGCGCCGCGCGAGGTACACTCCGGGCGATGTCCGACGGCACTCCCCAGAACGTGGACGACCACGGCGACACCTCGCACATCGAGGACGCCGGTGAGGCATCGCTGCACGACGAGCGCGTCGCGGAGCTGATCGAGCACACGATCGACCTCCCGGTTCTCGCCGAGGCCGTCGAGCAGCAGCAGGCGGCGGACGCCGCCGACACGCTCGAAGCGCTCGCCGAGGACGAAGCGGCGGACGTCCTGGAGCGGATGGACGACCACGCCGCGGCCGAGGCCCTCGCCGAGATGCAGACGCCCCTGGCCGTGGGGGTCGTGCAGGACCTCATCGAGGAGGATCTCGGCTACGCGGCACGGCTCATGGCCGCCATGGCGCCGGACGACGCGGTGGACCTGCTCCAGGAGATGGCGGAGTCGTTCCGGGAACACCTGCTCGCCGCGATGCCGCTGGCCGCGGCGGCGGCGCTGCGAGACCTGATCGGGTACGACCGCGAGTCGGCCGGCGGCCTGATGACCACCGATTACCTCGCGCTGCGCAGCGACATGACCGTCGCCGAGGCCGTTGACACCATCCGGGCCCGGTCGATCCCCGAGGGGCTCCAGCACCTGGTGGTGATCTCCGACGATGGCCGCGTCGAGGGCGTGATCGGCGTGCGCGACCTGCTGCTGGGCGGCCCCGGCCAGCGAATCGGCGAGCTCATGCAGGAGACGGTCAAGGCCGTTCGCACCGGTGTCGACCGGGAGGCCGTCGCCCGCACCTTCGCTCGATACGACTACGCCATGCTGCCGGTGGTCGATCTCGACGACCGGCTGCTCGGCATCGTGACCGTCGATGACGTCATCGACATTATCCGGGACGAGCAGACCGAGGACGTGCAGAAGATCGTCGGCGCGGGTGCCGTGGAAGCGGTCTATTCCCATGTCGGTGAGAAGTTCCGCGGCCGGTTCCCGTGGCTCGCGGCGAGCCTCGTGTTCACGGGGTTCGCGGCGACGGCGATTATCCTGTTCGGCCGGCTCATTGCCGAGCGCCCGATCCTGGCCTTTCTCATGCCGGTCATTGCGGCCGTAGTGGGCAACGCCGGCCACCAGGCACTGGCGGTGACGCTGCGCGGGATCGTCCTGGGCGAGATCCGTCGCGAGCGGGTGGGGCCGCTGTTCGTCCGGGAAGGAATAGTGGGGCTTCTCAACGGGGCGGCGCTGGGGGTCGTGACGTTTGCCATTCTCAACCTGCCGGTCGTGCCGGGGGCGTCGTGGCAGATCGGCCTCGTGGCGGGCGTCTCGATCATGTTCGCGATGGTCGTGGGAACGCTGACGGGGGCGGGCGTGCCGCTGGTCATGCGCAGCCTGGGCTTCGATCCGGCGCAGTCGTCGGCGATCTTCCTGATCATGATCACCGATGCGCTCTCGTTCACGACGCTGTTGAGCCTGTCGTGGCTGCTGCTGGGGACGATACCGATGGCGGGCTGAGAAAGGTCGGGTAGACTACCGGTGCCTTGAGAGCGCTATTGGGTCAACAGGTGCAGGCCGATCTGGACAAGATCCTCATCGATCGCGAGCGTATCGCCGCCCGCGTTGCGGAACTTGCGTCCCGGATAAGTCGGGACCTCGACGAGCTTCCGGCCGAAGGCGAGATCGTCCTGGTCTCGATTCTCACCGGCAGCATCATCTTCGTGGCGGACCTCATCCGGCAGCTTCCGCAGAAGCTCCGCATCGAGATGGTGAACGTCAACAGCTTCCCGGACAAGGCCACGCGCAGCCAGGGTGCCAGCCTCATCGGCCCTCCGGCGATCGACGTCGCGGGCAAGCACGTGCTGATCGTGGACGACATCCTCGACTCCGGCGGGACGCTCACGCTCATCAGGAAGGAGCTCCATGAGCGAAACGCCAGGTCGGTGCGTGCGTGCGTGCTTCTTCGCAAGCAGCGGCCGTCGGCGATGGAGACGCCGTGCGAGTACGTCGGCTTCGATATCCCCGACGTCTTCGTCGTCGGGTACGGGCTTGACTACAACAACTACTACAGGAACCTGCCGGACATCGGTACGCTTCGCCCGGAGGCGATGTGACCCGCCCGATTGCGAGGTGGGCCGCCGCGACTCCGGGGGCGGGGGCGGGGGCGACCGGCGCGCCGGAACTCGCGGTCGGTCAACTCCACTCGGCCCTGCCGGCAGGGTTGCTCGCCGACGACGAGATCGTGATCCTTTTGCTGCGGCCGAGCCTGCTGTTCGTGGGGCTCTCGTCGCTGGCGAGCCTCACGATCATCGCCGTGGTGACGCTGTCGCTGGCGCTGCTGGCGATCCGGCTCACCTGGCTGCCGTGGTCCGAGCTGGCGGCGTATGCGATGGGTGCGGCCGTGGCGGCGGCACGGTTGCTGTGGCAGTGCCTGGAGTGGTGGGGGTTTGTCTACGTGCTCACCGACCGGCGCATCGTTCGCCGGGCGGGCGTGCTGCAGGTGTCGATCTTCGAGGCGCCGCTGCGCAACATCCAGCACACCAGCATTTTCCAGCCGTTCCGCGAGCGCGTGTTCGGCCTCGGCTCGATAGGCTTCGCGACGGCCGGCAGCGACGTCTTTGATGCGTTCTGGGTGATGATCCGCCGGCCACTTGCCGTGCACAAGGTCGTCGTGGAGACGATGCGGCGGTACGGGGGGCGGGGGAACTAAATGACCGTGCACGAATGTGCATGGTCATTTGGAGCAGGGGAGCAGGCTTCTCGCCCCCCTGCGGTCTACTGCTCTACTGCTCTGACCGCGCATCATCGCGCACAGTCATATAGACCGGCAAAAAGTGGAACCGGGCGAGCGTTCCGTCGAGGCTTCTTACAAAGCGTCACTACGGTCTGTAGGAAACACCCGATGGCGAAGGGCCATCCGCGGGGCTACGAGTTCAGCACCCGTCCACGTCGCGTCCTCGTGATCAGCCCTCGACGAACCAGGAACGGCTCGTGCACCCGCAGCAGGTCCCGGCGCGACACACCGATGCGGTCGGCAAGCGTCGTGAGGCCCAGCGGGCCGCGCGCCTGGTTCAAAGCCTCCAGGATCTCCCGATCGATCCGGGTCGTCCCCCGTTCATCGATGTCGCGGCTTCGCAGGACCTCCAGGACGGTCGCGGCGTCGATTGCCGCCGTGCCGCGGAGCTGCACCTCGTCGCGAACGGCCTCCAGCAGCGCCAGTGCTTCGCGCGGCGTGTCGCGTGACGCGCCGGCGATGACCACGGCAGCGTCGTCGTCGAGTGTCACCCCAAGACCGGCGGCCGACCGGTTCAGTATCTCCACGAGCTCATCGGCCGAGTAGTACCGCAGGTCCTCCCGGAGAGCGAAGCGACTGAGATAGGCCCCGGGGAGCATCCCGGAGTCGGTCGTCGCACCGATGACGGTGATCCGGCGGGAGTCCATCACCAGGTACAGGCTCTCGGCGACCCGCAGCGGCAGCCGGTGCACCTCGTCGATGAACAGGACCCCGCCCGCGGGGACCTCGGCGGCCTCCCGTGCGAGTTCCGCGGGCTCCGTTACGAACGGTGCATGAAGAACACGGCAGGGCCGGCCCAGATCGGCGGCTACTGCCGTCGCGAACCTCGTCTTGCCCAATCCGGGCGGGCCGCAGAGAAGGACATGCCCCAACGGCTCACCGCGACCCATTGCCGCCCGGACTGCCCGCTGGAGGTTCCGCACGATCGTCCGCTGCCCGACGACTTCGTCGAGACCTGATGCACGTGCATCATGCTTTTTCCCGGGCCCGGGGTGTGATGCACGTGCATCAAGCTCCAGCGCCGTCGCCTCGACAGCCTCGCGGACGGGCGGGTCGAGGGCTCCCAGTTCGCGGCCCTTGGCATCGACAAAGTGCAGGCCGTCGGCGAGCGTGCCCCGGATCACCAGCAGCCCCGCGTGGACCAGCGAGTGGCAATGCTCGCAGAGGGTTACCAGGTTCTTCGCCACCGTCCGGCCGCCGTAGCGGCGCCACTTCTTGTGGTGAGCCGTCAGGTTCGAGCGGGAGCCGCAGCATCGGCAGCGGTGCCGGTCGCGCCGCAGGACCCTGCGGCGGAGCTTTTCGGGCGTTTTCTCATGCCGCCATTCGAACGGGGTCTCCGGGGCTTGCTGTTCATGGTTCTCGTGCGGGTCGTCGGTGTCCTCGGGGTCGTTCTCGGGGTCGCTCTCGGTGGCAGGCCCGGCGAGTTCCGGGCGGTCGGAGCTACGCAGGACGATCCGCGCGGTCGCGACGTCCAGCGGCAGGCGGACACCGTCGATCTTGATCGTTGTGATCTCGTTGCTGATGTCGTGCAGGACGTACGTCTTGTAGTGGCTGTCGTTGACCGGCGTGCGCCCGGCGACGCTGCCGTCCGGGCGCGAGCCCAGCAGCAGGTTGGCTGCTTCCTCGAGCATCTCGGCGTCGGTGACCGGTCGGTCGAGTTCGGCCTCGAGTTTCTCGCGGGCCGTGGTCCACTTGGCCCACTGCGCGGCGTTCATGCGGCCCTGGGGCCGGAACCATGTCTCGTGGATCCGCCGGCGCCGCCGGTCCGCCGGACGTTCGCCCTTGCGACGCCGCGCGACCTCGGCGGCGATCTGCCGCGCCGTACGCCCCTTGGCGAACTCGACCCACTCGTCCTCGGTTTCGGGTGTCGCAACCCGGATCAGCTCGCGCACCTGCGACCAGAACAAACCGCCGCGGCGGAACGCACGGTCAATGCCGGGCAGCTCCAGCAACGCCCGCCCGGTCGCGACGTACTGCCGTGTGGTAGACGGCCGGATGTGGTACCGCGTCTCGGCGTACAGCTCGACCGAGTGAAAGCCGAGTTGCTGGTAGACCCCGCGATCGGCGAAGTCGGCGAGGTAGAACGCCAGGGACCTCGCCCCGACATCGCCTGCGCGGACCGCCATCGCAACCCGGCGGTCGGCTTCCTCCGCGGCGAGCCCGCCGACCAGTTTGAGCGGAAGTTCGAAGGTCTTGCGCGTCTTGTCAGGCAACGAAGCACCGGTTGCGACCATGTCAGTCTCCTTTCGGAGCAGCCTAACAGATAGCAAACAATAATGCAAGCTCTGAAGCCATTTTTACGGAGTTTGTACAACATTTGGCGACCTCGACCACCGGTGTCGGGAAGGACTTGCAGACGCCGGGTGTGCCTCGTCGGAATCACCCGGACCAGTCGGTGATCGGAGCCCGCGTCGTAACGCACTGCGTCAGCCGCCGGGTCCCCAGTTCAAAATCAGCATCCAGAAATCCAGTACATCGACCTGGTCGTCTCCGTTCAGGTCGGCGCGGCAATCCTCTGACGGACACGGCCCCCAGTTGCCCAGCAGCATCAGCAGATCGACGATCCCCACGCGGCAATCGATGTCGAGGTCGCCCGGCGGCGGGTCGATCGGTGTGAGCAGCAAGGCCACGATGGCGGGAGAGACCAGCCCCCAGCCGGTGATCTGGCCCTGGTTGTTGATCGCGCCAACGCGCCGGACGCTTGCCACGATGTCGGAGTGCACAAGATCGATCAGACTCCACATCGAGCCGTTCTGCCAGAGGAAGGCAATATCGTTGCTCGGCCCGGAGCTCTGGGCGCAGTTTCCGATCACAGCGCCGTGATCATTGATGTCGACCGCACCACAGAGGTCGAATCCTGGGAGCGTGCCGATATCGAGCATCGTTCCCTCCGTCCAAACAATGGCACGAGTAGAGAAGCCTTCTGGGTGCAATATCAGACCCCTGCCGACAACAATTCCTGTATTGTTGATCGCCAGGGCGACACTGGTTACACCTCCCGGAATTGCGTCGAGCAACGTGAACTCGCCGTCTTGCCAGATGAATCCGCGCGACGTGGGATTGCTCGGTGCAGTATCGCCCGCCCATCCGACAACCTGGCCAGCATTATTCATATCCCTCGGTAGCGCTCCGCCCGGACCGACCAGCCCCAGGAACGTCAGGTCACCATCGTCCCAGACGAAGCCTCCCGATGCCATTTGGCCAACCACCTGCCCGAGCTCGTTCACCGCAAAGGCCTGGCTGAACGTGTCGCCAGGCAGGGGAGAGATTATGGTGAGATCCGCGCCGTCTCGCAGAAACGCGATCGCTCCGAACAGTTTGCCAGGATCAATGAAGTGCCCGACGACCCGGTCACCGCTCATGCCAGTGGCTACAGCTTCGCTCGCGCCGGGGATACTCAGCGTGACGAGCCCCGAGTCCGCCGTCCACACATACGCCCGGTCGGGCCCAAGTGTGCACAAGGAATAGAAGCCGGCGACGTCGCCCTGCTCATTGATCGCCTTGCCGCGCGTTGGCGGGATCCCGAATGGTGGGCATTCCGGACCGGCGATAACCGTTACGTCGTACTGGCATTGCGCAAGAGCGCTGGGATCCGCGGTCAACGCGGTCAGCACCGCGACCGGGATCAACCCAAGGGCCGCTCTGCCCAAGCCGGATTCCGCGTGACCGAGTTCAGAAGATCGCACTGGCTTTGCTCCTTCAACTGGCACTGGCCTTCCTCTATGTACTATGCGCACCTGCCGTGGATCCTGCGCGAGAACCTGCTCTTGTTTCACGTGAAACACGGCCCCGTACCATTGGCAGGGCTCGTCTGCGAGCCGCTTCGGCGAAACGCCCCGGGTCGGTGTGTTTTGCCTAATCCTCTCGCTGGGCCTGCTGCTCGAGCAACCCGATGATCGACCGGCGGCCGATGACGGTCATCGAGCCGAC
Source organism: Planctomycetota bacterium (assembly GCA_022562915.1). Taxonomy (GTDB): domain Bacteria; phylum Planctomycetota; class Phycisphaerae; order Phycisphaerales; family SM1A02; genus JADFOJ01. Next base: position 10,277 of record JADFOJ010000016.1, read on the forward strand.
GTGCTCGTGCAGTTCGACGATCGCGACGTCCGCGGGCGCGGCGATCCTCATCGTGGCGAGCCGGCCCGGGGTGGACCCCAGCACGAGGCGGGTCGTGACGGAGCCGTCGTCGAAGAAGACCTCCGAGCGAGCCTTCTGGAGCTCCGCGACGGAGGCGTTGCTCATCGACATCGCCACCGTGATCACGATCAGCGTGAAGAAGCTCGCCGTCGCGGCCAGCGCGCGCAGCCACAGCGGGATGGCCAGGCGCATGACGAGGACGACCCACGTGGCGCTTGCGATGACCGCCAGCACATCCATGCCCGCGACCGACGTCAGGTCGGCCATCCATTGCGCGGTGTCGCGCGGGTCCACCCGAAACCGGTCGATCCGGCTCTCGCGGATCGGCGACACGATCCACCAGACCACGACAAGCGTATTGACCGCGGCCGCGATCGCCCCCGTGTAGGAGAAGACCAGTGCGGCCGACGTCGGGCGCGGGCCGCCGGGGGTGCGCGGCTTGGCGGCGCTGAGGCCCGCGGCGGGAATCGCGATGAGCAGGAACCCCAGCATCAGCCAGAGCGGCTGTGCGACGCCCGCGAGGATAATCACCCGGGGGATCGAGATGAGCATCATCGTTCCGGTGACAAGGCCGGCGCCCGGATCCACCATGAGTTGCGGCACGTCGATCAGCGGCGCGAAGCCCATGCGAAAGCCGATGTAGCCCATGAGCCATACGCAGGCCACGATCCCGACGGCGATGATCACCCCGAGCGCCAGGGTGTAGGCAGCGCGGTCGGGCTCGTCCGACTTGCGGACGGACTTGATGCCGCCGGCGGGACGAACCAGCAGGATCCTGGTCCTGGCGGGGCTCGGCTTGGGTTTGGTGCGGGCGAGGGGTTGCATGGTGCGGCAGATGGCGGGTCCCCCTCCGATCGCGGCTCGGTCGAAAAAGAGACCGGGTCTCTTTTTCCGGAGGTCCTGTGTCTCCTACGCCGGGCTCGGCACTGTCTCCATGACCTGCTGGATGATGCGCCGGGTCGTGGCGGTGTCACCGGATTGCATGTAGGTCTTGCTGATCACCCGGTGGGCGCAGACGGGCAGGACGTTGGAGACGATGTCCTCCGGCACGCAGTAGTCGCGGCCGTGCATCAAGGCCGTGGCCCGGGCTGCCTGGGCGAGGGCAAGGCTCCCGCGGGGGCTGATCCCGATCTGCAAGTCGTCGTTCTGCCGCGTCGCTTCGGCCAGCGCGATGATGTAATCGATCAGGGCCCGGTCCATGTTGATCCGGTCCACCTGCTCCTGAAGTTCAACCAGCTCCTCGCCGGTGAGGACCGGCTGGAGCCCGGCGAGCGTCGTTCTGGCCGGCTGCTGTTCGATGATGCGCGACTCGTCGTCGGGGGCCGGGTAGCCGAGGCTTATTCGCATCAGGAACCGGTCGAGCTGGTTCTCAGGCAGAAAATACGTCCCCTCGAACTCGTAGGGGTTCTGGGTGGCCACGACCATGAACGGCTGCTGCAGCGTCATGATCTTGCCATCCACCGAGACCGTGGCCTCGTTCATCGCTTCGAGCAGTGCCGACTGGGTGCGCGGCGTCGTCCGGTTGATCTCGTCGGCGAGGACGATGTTGTGGAAGATCGGCCCCTTCTTGAACTCGAAGACGCCCTTGTCGCGGTCGTAGATACTCACGCCGATGATGTCCGAGGGCAGGAGATCCGGTGTGCACTGGATGCGGGTGAAGGAGCACCGCACCGACCTGGCCAGGGCGTTGGCGAGGACGGTCTTGCCGACCCCGGGGACGTCCTCGATCAGGAGGTGCCCGCGGGCCAGCAGGCAGACGATGACCCGATCGACGGCGGCGGCGTTGCCCATGTACACCGACGTGATGTTGGGCCGGAGGCGGTCGATCGCCTCGGTGCCGACCGTGGGCTTCGTGGACTTGGTGGTCATGACCGCGTCAGGACTAGTGGGCGGAGTACTCACGTTCGGGAACCGTCCGGGAGTATAGCGCACATGGCGAATTTCGTCATAGAGTACGCTGCCATGGACAATCGTGGGGCCGCCATTCGTGCCAGCGGCGTCGTGCTGACGCCGATCGACTGCCGGCGGTGTGGCTACAACCTCTATGGTCTCCCGGCCGACGGGCCCTGCCCCGAATGCGGCCTCGACGTGTGGGACTCGATCGTCTACACCGTCGACCCGGCGACGAGCGGGCTGCCGCGCGTTCGCAACCCGGGTGTCGTCGGCGATTGCCTGCTGTGGTTGATGGTCTTTCTCGCGACCGCGTCGCTGCTGCTGGTGGTACGGCCATTGGCGCACTGGGTGGACGCGATGGACCCGGCCGGTGTGGGCAGCCTCGCCGGCTCGATACCGTCATGGCTGGGGCTCGTTGCGGGCCTGATCGGTCTGGCGGGACTGGTGTGCGTGAAACGACTCGCACCGCCGGCGGGCGAGGAGCCCGGCAGTTCCGTGTGGCGTGACGTCCGACGGCTCGGCGCCGGGCTCGCCGGCTGGTCGATACTCATCCTGGCGGCGTGGATACTCGAGTTTGCCGGCGCGCCGCGGTGGGCGATCCTGGCACTGTGGCCGGGGATCGCGGCGGCGGCGGTGGCCGGGTTGGTTGGTCTGCGCGGCGTGCTCGGGACGATCGGACTGCGGAGTCGTGACTACCGTACTGCCCGGGGCGGGCGGCAGGGCATCCGTGCCATGATCGCCGCGACCATCGGACTGGCGGCAGGGCAGGTGCTCCGACTGGTGGCCGAGGCGATGGAGCTCGAATGGCTGTCCACGCTCGGCGTCGTCGCGACGTCGATCTGCACGCTGATGGTGGTGATCGGGCTGGGCTACCTGGTGGTGAATGCGTGGTGGATCCGCCGCTCACTGCGCTCTCCGCCGCCGCGACTGGAGGAGATCCTCGGCCCTCCCGGCTAACCCGTCATGGTGCATGTGTCCTGCCACCTTGGCAGACCTGATTGACCGCGGTCGTGAGTTCTGACAGGCCCGGAGGTGGCGCGCCCCGTCGCCGAGGTTGCAAAAACGTTGCTGGGACATGCCTCAGGCTGGTTTCGTCCGTGACGCACTGATGGCGCGATCTTTGAACAGTGAATTCCGCACTCGGTCCCAGGCGCTGGAACCACCCGAGCCCCCCGAAATCGACCACTCTCAGGAGACAAGCTCTTATGGCAGTGAAGGAACTGGCCTTCGACGCTGACGCTCGAACGGCCCTGCTGTCGGGCGTCAAGAAGCTCTCGGCCGCCGTGAAGTCCACACTCGGACCCCGCGGCCGAAATGCCGTGCTCGACAAATCGTGGGGCGGCCCGACCGTCACCAAGGACGGCGTGACCGTCGCCGAGGAGCTCGAGTTCCGCAACAAGGCCGAGAACATGGGTGCGCAGCTCGTCAAGGAAGCCGCCTCCAAGACCTCCGAGGACGCCGGCGACGGCACGACCACGGCGACCATTCTCGCCGAGGCGCTGTTCAGCGCCGGGCTCCGGCAGGTGGCCGCGGGCGTGGAGGCGAACGCGCTGGTGCGCGGCATGCAGAAGGGCATCGAGGTGGTGGTGGCCGAGATCAAATCGATGTCGCAGTCCGTCGAGGACAACATCGCCGCGGTGGCCACCATCTCCGCGAACAACGATCCGTCCGTCGGCAAGATCATGGCCGAGGCGTTCGGCAAGGTCGGCAAGGACGGCGTGATCACGGTCGAGGAGGGCAAGGGCCTCGACACCTTCGTCGAAGTCGTCGAGGGCATGCAGTTCGATCGCGGCTACCTGAGCCCGAACTTCGTCACCAACCCCGACGACATGAGCGTCAAGCTCGACAAGCCGCTGATCCTGATCTACGAGGAGAAGATCGACTCGGTCACGAAGCTCGTGCCTTTCCTCGAGAAGGTCATGGCCGCCAAGAAGCCCCTGCTGATCATCGCCGAGGACGTCAGCGGTGAGGCGCTGAGCACCCTCGTGATCAACAAGCTTCGCGGAGTGTTGCAGGTCGTGGCGGTCAAGGCACCCGGATACGGCGATCGCCGCAAGGCGATGCTCGAGGACATCGCCGTGCTCACCGGTGCGGACCCGATCATGAAGGACCTCGGCGTCGAACTGGACAAGGTCGCCCTCGCCAAGCTCGGGCAGGCCAAGACAATCGAGATTACCGCGGACAACTGCACCATCATCGAGGGCGCCGGTTCCACCAAGGGGATCCGTGACCGCATCACCCAGATTCGCCGCGAGATCGACACGACCGACTCGGACTACGACCGCGAGAAGCTCCAGGAGCGGCTGGCCCGCCTCGCCGGCGGTGTCGCCCAGATCAACGTCGGGGCGGTCAGCGAGGCGGAGCTCAAGGAGAAGAAGGCACGCGTCGAGGACGCGCTGCACGCCACGCGGGCCGCGGTCGAAGAGGGCATCGTGCCCGGCGGCGGCGTGAGCTTCATTCGGGCCATTCCCGCCCTCGATCGAGCGCGCAGGACGGCGCGCGGCGATGAGAAGTTCGGCGTGGACATCGTCGCCGAGGCACTGGTCATTCCGGCCCGCACGATCGCCGAAAACGCCGGCGAAAAGGGCGGCGTCGTGGTGGCGAAGATCAGTGAGATGCAAGGCAATTACGGGTTCAACGCCCTGACCGGGCAGTACGGCGACATGATGGAGGACGGCGTCATCACGCCCGCAAAAGTCGACCGCACCGCCCTTCAGAACGCCGCATCGGTCGCCGGCCTGCTGCTGACCGCCGACTGCATCGTGACCGAAGCACCCGTGGACGAGGACGATGCCCCGTCAGGCGGCCCGCCGCCCCCCGACATGGACTCGATGGGCGGCATGGGCGGTGGCATGGGCGGCATGGGCGGCATGGGTGGCATGGGTTTCTAGGCGTACCGAGACGACATCACACATTCCTTACTGACACCGGAGAGAACACCAATGTCCGTCAAGCCTCTTGAAGACCGCATCCTGGTCAAGCCGATCGACCCGGAGAAGAAGACGGCGTCCGGCATTTACCTGCCGGAGTCCGCCAAGGAGAAGCCGATGCAGGGCAAGGTCGTGGCGATCGGGCCCGGCAAGCTCCTTGACAGCGGCGAGCGCGTCACGCCTTCCGTCAGGAAGGGCGACACCGTCGTGTTCGGCAAGTACGCCGGCACCGAGGTCGAGATCAAGAACGTCAAGCACATGATCATTCGCGAGAGCGAGTTGCTCGGCCTCATCGAAGGTTGAGCAGAGCCCCGAACCCCGAGAGCCATACACATGTCCACCAAGCAGATGAAGTTCGACACCGCCGGCCGCAACGATCTCGCCGACGGCATGGCCCAGGTCGCGAAAGCGGTGTCGATCACGATGGGGCCCACCGGCCGTCACGTGGTCGTGCAGAAGTCCTTCGGCGGCCCCGCCGTGACGAAGGACGGCGTCAACGTGGCCAAGGAAATAGAGTTGCCGCAGCCGTTCGAGAACATCGGCGCCAAGATGATCATCCAGGTCGCGAAGAAGGTCTCGGAGGAGGCCGGTGACGGAACGACCGCCGCCACGATCCTCACGCATGCGATCTTCCGGGAGGGCCTGCGGCACGTCATCGCCGGCTCCAACCCCGTGGCCGTGCAGCGCGGCATCAACGATGCCGCGAAGGTCGCCGGTGACGCCATCGACGCCATGGCCGTCCAGTGCAGCGGCCGGGACGATCTGCGCAAGGTGGCCTTCGTCTCCGCCAACCAGGATCACGAGATCGGTGAGATCATCGCCCGGGCGATCGACAAGGTGGGGTCCGAGGGCGTCGTCGAGGTCGAGGAGGGCAAGACCACCGAGATCACGCTGGACTACGTCGAGGGCATGGCGTTCGACAAGGGCTACCTGAGCCCCTACTTCATGACGGATCCGAAGAAGGCCGAGTGCGTGCTCGAGAACGCCAACATCCTCATCCAGGAAAAGAAGATCTCGAACCTCGCCGATCTCCTCCCGTTGCTCAACAAGGTGGCGAGCTCCGGTGATCCCCTGCTGATCATCGCCGAGGACGTCGAGAGCGAGGCGCTGGCTGCGCTGGTCGTGAACCGGCTGCGCGGCGTCATCCAGGTGTGCGCCGTGAAGGCTCCCGGATTCGGCGACCGCCGCAAGGCGATGCTCGGCGATATCGCCGCGCTCACCGGTGGAACGTTCTTCTCCGAGGACATCGGTCGCAGCCTGGAGGAGATCTCGCTGAACGAACTTGGCCGGGCGAAGAAAATCATCGTGACCAAGGATGACACGACCCTGATCGAAGGCGGCGGGAAGAAGAAGGATATCGACATCCGCGCCAACCAGATTCGCGCCCAGATGGAAACGTCCACGAGCGACTACGACCGGGAGAAGCTCCAGGAGCGGCTGGCCAAGCTCACCAGCGGCGTCGCCGTGATCAGCGTTGGCGCCGCCACCGAGACCGAGATGAAGGAGCGCAAGGACCGGGTCGACGACGCGCTGAACGCCACCCGGGCCGCGAGCAAGGACGGGTTCGTTCCGGGCGGCGGCGTGGCGTTCCTCCGCTGTATCCAGGCGGTCAAGGAGAGTCGCCGGCGCGGCAAGGGCGACGAGAAGATCGGGTACGACATCATCGCCAAGGTCCTCGAGATACCGACGTGGCAGATCGCGACCAACGCCGGCGTCGACGGCGACATCGTCGTGGAAAAGACGATCGACGGCGAGAACGGTTTCGGGTTCAACGCGGCCACCGGGACGTACGAGGATCTCGTGGCCGCGGGCATCATTGATCCGGCGCTGGTCGCGCGAACGGCGCTTCAGCAGGCCGCATCCGTGGCCGGTCTGTTGCTCACCACCGATGTGCTTGTCTCCGAGCTCAAGGACGATGATGAACCGGTCGACGAGACCGTGAGCTAAATGACCGTGCACGAATGTGCACGGTCATTTGGAGCATGCGAGCAGGCTCCCTGCTCGCATGCGGTCTACTGTTCTACTGTTCTACTGCTCTGGCCGTGCGTCATCGCACACGGTTATGGAGGGGAAGAGCACCGGCCTCGGGCCTCCTGAGAAAATGGGCCGCGGGCCCCAGTGTCCCCTCATGCCCACGACGCGCGACTACTACGATATCCTCAACGTCCCGAACGGCGCGTCGGTCGACGAGATCAAGCGCGCGTATCGCCGGCTGGCGATGAAGAATCACCCGGATCGCAACCCCGGTGACGTGGAGGCCGAGACGCGGTTCAAGGAGTGCGCCGAAGCGTACGAGGTTCTCTCGGATTCGGAACGGCGCGCGATCTACGACCGCTACGGTCACGCGGGATTGCGCTCGACCCCCGGCCATGACTTCAGTTCAATGCACGCCGAGGACATCTTCTCGATGTTCGAGGACATCTTCGGCGGCGCCCTCGGAGGCCGCTCGCGGCGACGGCGCGGCGGCGTCCCGCGCGGGTATGACCTGGAGACGGAGGTCGAAGTGACGCTGGAAGAGGTGCTCGGCGGCACGTCGCGCCTCGTGGAGTTCAAGCGGCTCGATGTCTGCCGGACGTGCAGCGGCGAGGGCGCCAAGCCCGGCACCAGCCGGGTCGCGTGCTCCGGCTGCGGCGGCAGCGGCCAGGTTGCCCAGACCGGGTTCGGAGGCATGTTCCGGATGGTGACGGCGTGCCGGCCCTGTGGCGGGCGCGGCACGGTGATCGCCGAGAAGTGTCCCGACTGCCGGGGCCACGGGCGCGTCTCGATCCAGCGGAAGCTGGACGTGAAGATCCCCGCCGGGATTCACGATGGCCAGGCCGTGCGGGTCGTGGGGGAGGGCGAACCCCCGTTGCCGGAACTGAGTTCCGGCGGGCAGGGGATCCGCGGTGACCTGCACGTGCTCGTGCGCGTGCGCGACCATGACCGTTTCGAACGAGACGGCGACCACCTGCTCATGGCCGTGCCCGTGGCGTTCACACAGGCGGCGCTCGGTGCCGAGATCGAGATCCCGACTCTGGACGGTACAGTGACGCTGACCATACCGCCGGGGACTCAGCACGGGGCGCTCTTCCGTATCCAGAACAAGGGAGTGCCGGGTCTGCGGTCCGGCAGGCGGGGCGACCTGGTCGTCGTCACCCAGGTCGTCGTGCCTCGCAAGCTGACCGACTCCCAGAAGAAACTGCTGCGCGACTACGCCAGGACGGAGAGCCTGGAGGTCGTAGCGACCGATCCATCGCTGTGGAACAAGATCAAGGATGCAATGGTCGGATCCTGATCAATGAGCACACGCACCCCGCAACCCGAAGAGTCCGACATGCCCGACCCGTCAACGACCGAGCCGATCGAGGTGTCCGACGAGGCGGCGGCACTGATCGCCGACCTCCAGGGGCAGCTCGACGAGGCGATCGAGGCTCGCAAACGCGCCCAGGCGGACTTCGTCAACTTTCAGAACCGTGCCGAACAGAACCAGCGCCAGGCAGTCCTCGGCGGTGAGGCGGGTGTCGTCCGATCGATACTGGACGTGCTGGATCACTTCGACATGGCGCTTGACCAGGACCCCGGGCAGCTCACCGTCGAGCAGTTGCTCGATGGAGTCCGGATCGTGCGCGACGAGCTTCTCAAGGCGCTGCAGCGGTACGACGTCCAGCCGGTCCAGCCGGCCCCGGGTGACGAGTTCGACCCGAACCTGCACCAGGCCGTCCTGCACCAGGAAGCCGAAGACATTGCACCTGACCACATCGTGGCCGTTCTCCAGGCGGGGTACACGATGCGAACCATCGTGCTCCGGCCCGCGAAGGTCTCCATCGCGCCGCCGGCACCACCGGACGAAGAAGGCGAGTAACCATGCCGACCTACGACTATCGATGCCGCGGCTGCGGGCATGAGTTCGAGCTCTTTCAGTCCATGAGCGCCCCCCTCAAGCGCAAGTGCCCCGAGTGCGGGGCCCTGTTGCTCAAGCGGCTCATCGGCACCGGCGGCGCGGTGATCTTCAAGGGCAGCGGCTTCTTCCAGACGGACTACCGCAGCGACTCCTACAAGAAGGCCGCCGAGGCCGACAAGAAGACGGAGGCCAGGACCGAGAAGAAACCGGACAAGAAGGCGGATAAGAAGACTGACACCACCGCCACGGAGTCGTCGAAGTCCCCCACCAGGCATGACACGCATGACAAGGGCAAGAAATAGGGTCGCCGGCAGTACCGGCGACCCTTCCCCCTCCCCGAAATCAATCGTCGGTTGATCAGTGGAACTGTGCAGAGCGAAAGATGTCGACGGGATCCCACGTGGCGTTCGTGCTGGCCCGATGGCGGAGAATCCACGTCCGGCCGTTGGCGACGTCCACGAGGAAGGTCGCCGGCCTGACGTCGGAACTGAGCCTGTCCCGTGCCGGCAGCACGATCCGCTGGATCTCCAGGATGCCCGACGTCTTGCCCTTGACGGGATCGACGCGCAGTTCCCAGGTGTTCCGGACGCCCGCGTTGTCAATGTCGCCGCGGAAGCGATACACGGCGCCGGTGCGCGTGTCGAGCCGGGCGATGTCGCTGTCGAACTTGGCGTTGCCGCCCGGCAGCAGGAAGATGTCCGTGGCCGAGGGGCCCTGCACGAAGTACTGGCGGGCGAAGGTCACGCTGCCGGCGCCCACCGCCACGCCGAGAAACACGACGCCGATCGACAGCAGGGACCACGTGCGAAGTCGGGAGGTACTGTTCTTCATTGTTGTCTTGCCTTCACGTAGTGGGGAAAAAGAGGTCTCGCCACGACCTTGCCCTGTGCTCGGCCATGTCCCAGGAGGACCCCGGAAGCCGTGATGTCTTTGAGGCTTCTTGAGAAGTATGACACGCTTTGGCGCACACGCACGCGCGTGATGCCGTTCGTCCCGATTGTGCGCCTGCGCAACCCCCCAAGTTTGCCTTGCTTGCCGGGTGCCATTACCGTCGAGTGGGCCTCGGCCCATTGAACCATGCCCATACGCTTCACCCGCCGCATCCTCGACCACCTGGCGCACCGGGGTTATCGGCCCTCGGCCGTCGGTGAGACGGCTCGCGAGCTGCGCGTCGACGCCGACGACCGCGCGGTGTTCGATGAGGCGATCGAGCGCCTCGAGAGCGAGCAGCGAATCGAGATCGATTCCCACGGAATAGTTCGCCTGCCGTCGCTGGGTGATGAGGTCGTCGGCGGCTTCCGGCTCAATGCCCGCGGCTTCGGATTCGTGATCCCGGACAACCCGGTACGCGAAGGTGATCTCTTCATTCCCCGCGGCCGAACGGGTGATGCGCTCTCCGGCGATCGCGTCCGTGCCAGGGTGATCTACCAGAAGGGCCGCGGCAAGGCGAAACCGGGACGAAGCCCGTACACAGGCCAGGTCGAGGAGGTTCTGGAACGCGGCCACGACCATTTCGTCGGCGTGCTCTTCGAACGTGGGGGATCATGGTTCGTCGAGCCCGGCGGGCGGACGTTCTACGAGCCCGTACTCATCCGGGATCCGCACGCCAGGAACGCCGCCGCGGGCGACCAGGTCGTCATCGAGATGCTGCACTATCCCGACGATCGCCACGTGCCCGAGGGGGTCATTACCCGCGTGCTGGGTGAGGCCGGCCGACCCGACGTCGAGACCGAGGCTGTCATCGTCGCCCACGGCCTGCGCACGGAGTTTCCGCCGGAGGCCGTTCGCGAGGCGACCGGTGCGGCCCAGGCCTTCGCCAGGGCGGCGTCGGGCGACTCGCGCGAGGACATCACGAAGACCTTCACCGTGACCATCGATCCGCCGGACGCAAAGGACTTCGACGACGCGATCACGATCGAACACGATGCCGGTGCGGACCAGTGGACCCTCGGCGTGCACATCGCCGACGTCTCTCACTTCGTCCGGCCGGGCAATGCACTCGACGGCGAGGCACGGGAGCGCGGCAACAGCGTCTACCTGCCGCGGCTGGTTATTCCGATGCTGCCCGAGGCGTTGTCCAACGGCGTGTGCTCGCTGCAGGAGGGCGTGCCGCGGTTCGCCAAGTCGGTCTTCATCACGTTCGATCACCGCGGCAAGGTGCTCTTCCAGCGGCTGGCCTCGACGCTGATCACCTCGAACAAGCGTTTGACGTATATCGAAGCGCAGGCGCTCATCGACGGCGACAGGACCACCGCGCGCAAGCACGCCAGGACCAAGACCCGGTATACCGACGAGCTGGTCGAGACGCTGGGCCTGTGCGAGCGCCTCGCCGGCATCCTCCGGAAGCGCCGCCACCGCGACGGGATGATCGTCCTGGAGCTGCCCCAGGTCGAGTTGATCTTCGACGATGAAGGCCACGTCATCGACGCGGCCCCGGAGGACAACGCGTTCACCCACACCATCATCGAGATGTTCATGGTGGAGGCCAATGAAGCCGTCGCCCGAACCTTCGTCTCGCTGGAGGTGCCGCTTCTACGGCGAATCCACCCCGATCCCGTACCGGGCGACATCGAGGAGCTGCGCATGTACGCCCGCGGCGTCGGCCTGGGCCTGCCCGACGAGCCTTCGCGGCACGACCTTCAGAGGTTGCTGGACGCCACCCGCGGCACGCCGGCGGCCCGCGCGATTCACTTCGCGGTCTTGCGAACCCTGACCGCCGCGACGTACAGCCCGGCCCTGATCGGGCACTTCGCGCTGGCGTCGGAACACTATGCGCATTTTACGAGCCCGATCCGCCGCTATCCCGACCTGGCCGTTCATCGCGTCATCGAGGCGTACCTCGACGCGACCGACAACGGGCGGAACGTCCCCGGCGGCAAGAAGCGGCAAGGCCTCGGACGCAGGTTGCTCCAAGACAGCCGGGTGCCCGATGAAGACGACCTCGTGCAGCTTGGGCGGCACTGCAGCGACACGGAGGTCGAAGCCGAACGCGCCGAACGGGAGCTGCGCAACTTCCTGGTGATGCAACTGCTCAAGGAGAAGCACCTCGGCGACGAGTTCAGCGGCGTGGTCACGGGGATCACCGGCGGCGGGGTGTACGTCTCGATCGAACGTTTCCTCGTCGAGGGAATGATCCGCATGGAGGATCTGCCGCAGTCGAAGAGCCGGTCCGATCACTGGCGCACCGACGAGCGGACGGGGCGGCTCACGGCCGGGCGCAGCGGGGCATCTCTTGGTATCGGCGACATCGTGACCGTCGTGATCGAACGCGTCGACCTCGCGTCGCGGCACCTCGACCTGACCATCACGACCATGCCGAAACGCGACGAGAAGCTGAAGCCGATCAGGATCAAGGCGATGCCCGCCGATCGCGGCCGCGGCAAGCGCAAGGGCTACAAGAAAGGCCGCCGGGGCCGCAAGGGCGGCTGATAGACCGGGTCTCTTTTTCGCCGCGAAAAAGAGACCCGGTCTGTTTTTATCCCGGTTACAGTGGTCCGCGACTCAACATTTGACGAGGCACAGACCAGCCATGTCCGAAACCATGCCCGACGACGTCGCCATCGAGTCGGTCCTGAACGAACGGCGCGAGTTCCCGCCGCCGGCGGGGTTCTCCGACGCGATCGGCGGGGCGCACATCAGCTCGATAGAGCAATACCGCGAAATGTACGACCGGTCCATCCGGGACCCCGACGGGTTCTGGGGCGAGATCGCCGGGGAGCTCGACTGGTTCGAGCCGTGGAGCACGGTGCTCCAGTGGGAGTCGCCGGACGCGAAATGGTTCGTCGGGGGCACGACCAACCTGTGTCACAACTGCGTCGACAGGCAGGTCGCCAACGGCTACGGCGACCAGGTTGCGATCATCTGGGAAGGCGAGCCGGTCGAGGGTGGCTCGCCCGAGGTTCGCAGGCTGACCTATGCGGACCTGGCCCGCGAGACCGCGCGCTTCGGCAACGTCCTGAAGAGCCTCGGCGTCCGCAAGGGCGACATCGTCACGCTGTACATGGGCATGGTGCCGGAACTCGCGATCGCCATGCTCGCCTGCGCGCGGATCGGCGCCGTGCACTCGGTGATCTTCGGAGGCTTCTCCGCCAGGGCGATCGCCGACCGCGTGCAGGATGCCGACAGCCGGATCGTGGTCACCTGCGACGGCGGCTGGCGCCGTGGCGCCGTCGTGCCGTTGAAGGACAACGTCGACGCCGCTGCGGCGATGACCGACCGCGTGAAGACGGTCGTCGTGCTGAAGCGCTGCGGCAACGAGGTCGCCTGGACTCTCGATCGGGACCACTGGTGGCACGACCTCGTCGGGGGCGTCTCGGACGACTGTCCCTGCGAGGCCATGGACAGCGAGGACATGCTCTTCCTGCTGTACACCTCCGGCTCCACCGGCAAGCCCAAGGGGATCCTGCACACCACCGGCGGGTACATGGTCTACACGTACCTGACCAGCAAGTACGTCTTTAACCTCGTCCCGGATCGCGGCCAGGTGTACTGGTGCACGGCGGACATCGGCTGGGTCACCGGCCACAGCTACATCATCTACGGCATACTGCCGAATCGCGTGCCGACGCTCATGTACGAGGGCGCGCCGAACTTCCCCGCCGACGACCGCTTCTGGGACATCGTCGAGCGGCACAAGGTCACGCAGTTCTACACGGCGCCGACGGCCATCCGCGCGTTCATGAAATGGGGCAACGAGCATCCCCGCAAACACGACCTGTCGAGCCTGAAACTGCTGGGCACGGTGGGCGAGCCGATCAATCCGGAAGCGTGGATGTGGTACCACCGCGAGATCGGTTCCGAGCGCTGCCCGATCGTCGACACCTGGTGGCAGACCGAGACCGGCGGCCAGCTCATCATGCCGCTGCCGGGCGTGACGGTGACGGTCCCCGGCAGTTGCACCTTACCGTTCTTCGGCGTGGACGCCGCCGTCGTCAACGATCACGGCGAGCAGCTGCCTGTCAACGTCGGAGGGCTGCTGGTCATACGCAAACCGTGGCCGGCGATGCTGCGCGGGATCCACGGCGACCGGCAGCGGTTCATCGAGACGTATTTTGCGCGCGTGCCGGGCATGTATCTCACCGGCGACGGCGCGCGCCGGGACGAGCGCGGCTACTTCTGGATCATGGGCCGCATCGACGACGTGATCAACGTCGCCGGCCACCGGCTGGGCACCATGGAGGTCGAGTCCGCTCTGGTGAGCCACCCGGCGGTCGTCGAGGCCGCCGTGGTCGGCATGCCCCACGAGATCAAGGGCACCGGCATCGCCGCCTTCGTGACGCTGGAGAAGGGCCACGACCCCGGCGACGAGCTGCGCAAGGACCTCCTGAAGCACGTCACCACCGAGATCGGCGCCATCGCGCGGCCCGACATGATCCGATTCACAGACGCGCTGCCCAAGACCAGATCGGGCAAGATCATGCGCCGCCTGCTCCGCGACATCGCGGCAGGCACGGACAGCGACCAGGACACCACGACCCTGGAGGATTTCTCGGTGATGGCCCGGCTCCGCGAGGCCGACGACGGATAGCTGGAACAGCCATTGCATCCAAGGAGACAGCCGGGCCTGGCTCTACACGGCCGGTGGTTGCCCCACGCCGGCAATGAGTTCTCGCACAAAGCCCGCCGCGTCAGCCTGAATCACTTCGCTGGGCCCGCCGAGGAATTCGGTCACCCGAACCGGCCCGACCAGGTCCGGATCGAGAAAGTCACGCCGGAGAATCTCGCACGCCTCGTCGATCTGCGGATGCGTCCCGAACTCTGCGATTCGTGACCCGATTGCACTTGCACCAAGGCGATGGTGACGAAGCACGTAGTAAAGGTCGTACGCGTCCTTCGGCTTGCCGCGATTGCCGAAGGCGAGCGCCTTCAGCACAATGAAAGAGGCTGGGCCGCACACTCGGATCTCCCGCGTCGCCCTACCTCCGGTCGGGAGCTCGTCGTCGATAGTCACGAGCTCTGAATCCTCGAAGGCCAAGTCGAGTCCCGGGATGATGAGCGCCGCGAAGTTCTCGTCCAGATTCCGAAGCCGGCCCCCTTTGTCGTCAGGCAGTGTCGGCGGAATCAAGAAGTCGACGGTCACGCCCTGTGCTGACTTCCAGCGCTGCGCCGTCGTGTTCCCCTCGTCGTTCTGATCGGGAGCGAACCCCGCCTCGCGAAGGCGCTTGGCAATCTCCTCGTACAGGTGCTCGTCAAGCACGACAACCGAGAATCCCAGATCCAGGTCGATCGTTCCGACGTGAACCTCCTCACCTTCGCGCAGCTCCGACTGCGGGATGATCAGGGAGGGCACAAGCCCTCCCACGACGCAGAGTTGATCCTGGAAGTCACCGAGCCGAGTCGCGACTTCGAGGCACGTCTGGCGCACCAGCCGGCTCACGCCTGGCACATAATCGGCGGCGACGACGGGATCGCGGTTCACTCCCATCGCAACAACGCCTCCTGCAGGTGCCCCGCGGCTTCGTCGGCCCGTTCGGGCATCGCTCTCAGGTCGAGATACGCCTGCACGGCGCTCACGCAGTTGACTCCGTCGATCTCGGACTGGCCGCAAAAAACGCCATCATCATTGGGCCGAACCAGCCAGAGATTGGCCCCTCTCTCGTCACCTCGCCACTTCAGCGACGAGAGCACCGAGTCGTCCAATCGCTTCTTGATGTAGACAGACACGAGACGGTATCCTGCAAAGGGAGCCAGCCGCCAAGCCGCTGCCAGTCCGGTCATGGCATAGGGAACGCCGCGGTCGTCACACACACTCGCAACCCGATCAGCGAGTTCCTCACCCGACCTCGCGGATACGTGACCACGCATGACGTCGTGTTTCTCGAAGTCGTATCGCGCCTGCCACGCGTCCAGGAGCAACTGCGGATCACGAGGGCGTACTGCCCGCTCGTCGTTCCGATCGATGAGCCGCTCGGCGTCGAGGCGCTTGCATATGCGGCTCACGTAACCCGCCCCGAGAACGCCCGCCTCAGCCAACTCCTGCTGTATCCACCAGCGCTTCGGATCCAGCAGCAACAGTCGAGCGACACGCGAGCTTTTTGGCGCGAAGACCGACGACGGCCGGCCCCGTTCAACGAATCGATTCGGCCTGCCTTGGATGAATACGACCAACGGAGGCGCCTTGATGTGCGCGTTGCCCGACAGGTCGATATACGACACGCCCGCGTCCTGGCAGATGCGACGTCCAACATCCCCCATGAATGGAACAGCAAGGACTGGAACGGCTTCCGGCCCGTATCGGCGGGCAAATGACGAGATCTCTCGAGCGGCTTCTGTGAGCACCCCCGCACGAGCGTTCGTCTTCGCCTCGACCACGAGGATCCGGCCGCCCAGATGGACCACTGCGTCCGCCCCTGACTCAGAGCGCAGATCGAAAGCGTCCGGCTCCAGCCCCGAGACCTGGCGGAGGAGCTCCGGTAGCTCGTCCAGGATGTCTTGCTCACGCAGCATGTTGACTAAATCATTCGACTTGACGTACCCGTCAACTCGATACATTTAGTGATCTCTGCGACAAAGTCCAGCCACGGAGCTGAAAATCAGGCAAGATTGATGTTGACTCTCAACTCAACTTTCGTAGAATGGAGAGTGGATGAGCCAGGAACAGATATTCGGGACACGTCTCAAGGCACTGCGCCTACAGCAGCACCTGTCCCAGCGAGAACTCGCCAAGCGGGTCGCCGCGAGGCTGAAGGAGCAGGATGGCCGTGGCTTTGACTTCACCTATCTCAGCAAGATCGAGAACGCATGGATGGTGCCCTCGGAGGCGGCGATTCGCGTGCTCGCCGAGATCCTCTCCGCCGACAGCGACGAACTCATCTACCTCGCCGGCAAAGTCCCAACCGACTTGGGCGAGAAACTCCAGAAGCAGACTCACGACAAGAACGCCAGGCTGTTCTACCGGTCGGTGGTTGACCGGGAACTCAGCTCCGAACAATGGGACGAGCTGATCGCGAAGCTCAGGAAGATCACGGGCGAATGAAGCGTTTCTATCGCAACGCGGACATCGAAGACATCGCGGACTCGCGGTTGCTGGAAATGGAGCGCGCGATGGGCAAGCCGTTGACCCTCCCGGTCCCTATCGACTACCTCGCCGAACAAGTCCTCGGCCTTGACCTTCTCTGGGATGAGGTGCAGGAGCTCCCCGGGGAGCTGATCCTGGGCGCCATCATGCCCGCCAGGAAACTCATCATCCTCAACGAGCTCCGACGCGACTACATGGAGCAGCACCCCGGCCTCGAGCGTTCGACCAAGGGCCACGAGATGGGTCATTGGGACTTGTACGTCGACAAGGCAACGCTGCATCATCCGGCCTCACGGTCGCCGACGATCTCGTGCAGCGACTCCATCTCGTGGCGGAGTCCCTCCCCACCGTGGGCTAATTCCTCCACGTCACTGGCCGCTTGGATGGCTCTCGCGGACCACGCAGCACCGATCGCCCAGAATCAAAGCGCCTATCAGTTGCCCGTTGTCGAGCGCGCAATCTGAATTGCCGGTACGATCGCATCCCTCTGGAATAGGGGGTTTCACATGAAACCGCTCGGCGCGATCCTGGGGGGATCGATCGGCGGACTGATCGGCGCCGTGATCTGGGCCGTCGTCACCTACTCCAGCGGCTGGGAGATCGGCTGGATCGCCTGGGGAATCGGCGGCCTTGTCGGCGTCGGCGTCCGCCTCGGCACCAGCGGCAGCGGCGGGATCAGCCACGGCGGGACGGCGGTGATCATCGCGCTGGTGGCGGTACTCGGCGGAAAGTGGGCGGCGGTGCGTTTGGAGCTCTCCGCGTTCATGGCCGGCGACGACGCGCCCCTTGGCGTGATCGCCGACACCATCGTGGCCGAGCGCGAAGAGGCGGGCACCCGCGTGCCTATGCCGCCCGAAGAGTACGCCGAGAGTCTCCGCGAGATGTACCCGCCCGACGTGTGGAGCGAGGCGGTGCAGCGGTGGAAGGCGATCGACCCCCAGCAGCAGGATGCCATGCGGGCGTTGCCCCCCTTGGCCAACCCACAAATCTGGCTTGTCTCGCTGGCGGACGAGGTCGTTGCGGAGTTCGAGAGCGAGGGCCGTGATGTCGATTGGCCGCCCGGGATGAATTTCGAATCCGCGTGGCGCGAAGCCCACTACCCGGCTGACGTGTGGGCCGAGGCCCAGACGCAATGGGACGCCATGAGCGAGCCCGATCGCGCGGTCTACAAGGCGCAGCTTGAGGAGGACATGGCCCTCGGCGAGCAGGAGATGCTCAACTGGTGGTTCCTGCAGAGCTTCACCATCTACGACATCCTCTGGGTGGGCCTTGCGGTGGTCACCGCCTTCAGGTTGGGAGCCGGCCTGCAGGTCATGCCGGAGACGCTCTCCGACTCTGTGGACGATCCGCCCACGACTTGAGTTGGCAGTTCCGATGCAACGGGGGACCATGGGGCGCATCTCATCGACGGAACGCGCGCGGTGATCCCTTGCGCGGTATCTATATATTGGCTTCCGGAGGTTCGGCTATGCGAGTTCGGCCGTGTCACCCAGAGCTCAGGGAACAGGTGCTGCATCCAGGGAATAGGCGCTACATCCAGGGCACAGGTGGGTTTCAGCCCCCCGGTGCCCCCAGCCGCAGCACGCGCAGCCGCGACGGATAGGTCGCGGAGCTGTAGACCCGCTGGGTGGCCGTGACGAAGTCAGCCTCGTCGGCGAGATAGATGTTGTCGACGTACGTCTGCGGGTTGCGGTCCACCAGCGGGAACCACGTGCTCTGGATCTGCACCATGATCCGGTGGCCGGCGCGAAACGTGTGCAGTACGTCCTGCAACGGGACGCGCACCTGGGTCGGTTCGTCCGGGACGAACGGCTCGGGGTGCTCGTAACTATTCCGGAAGCGGCCGCGCATGACCTCGCTGCGCACCATCATCTGGTAGCCGCCGAGATGGACTCCGTCGCGGACGTCGTCGTGGTCCGGCGTCTCCGGCGGCAGCACGTCGATGAGCTTGACGATCCAGTCCGAGGCGGTCCCGCTCGTGGAGACCCACAGGTCGGCCATGATGGGTCCGGCGAGCGTGACGTCCGATTCCAAAACAGGTGTCTGGTAGACCAGCACGTCCGGGCGGCGGGCGGCGAAGCGCTGGTCGTCGGTCATGTAATTGGAGGTCATGCCCTTGGAGATGTCGGTCGTGAACGGGACCGGGCGGGCCGGGTCCGACACGTACTGGTCGTAGCCCTCCGGTGAATCCGGCGTGTCGAAGGACATGCCCCCACCGGTGTGCAGGTACAGGTCCTGGGCGACCGCATCGGCCGGTGGCCACTGGTCGAAGCTGCGCCACTGGTCGGCGCCGGTCTCGAACACGGTCGCCTCGGCGAGATCGAGGTCTCCCTCGCCCTTGAGAAAGTGCAGAAAGAACGGCCGCAGCATGTCACGCCGGTATTCGAGCGAGGTCTCGGCGCCGAAATCTATGTTGCCGACCCGCGTGCCCCGCGAGCGGCCCCAGCCGCCGTGCCGCCAGGGCCCCATGACGAGCACGTTGAAGATGCCGGGGTTCCTTTCTTCCACGGTGCGGTAGGTATTCAGCGCCCCGTAAAGGTCCTCGGCGTCGAACCAGCCGCCGACGGTCATGACGGCGGGGGCGACGTTGTTCAGGTGGGGAAGAATGTTGCGCGCCTGCCAGAACTCGTCGTAGTTCGGGTGCGCGACGATGTCGTTCCAGAACTCGACCTCGCCGTGGAGATACCGCTCGTTGGCGTTGCGAAGCGGCCCCATGTCCATGAAAAACCGGTACCCGTCCGGCGTGCCGTGTTTGAAACGCGGGTGACGCTCGGTGGTGGGTTCCGGGCGCGGTTGCCCGAACGAGGATATGAAATTGAACACATGCGGCAGGAAGAACGCGCCGTGATGGTGGAAGTCGTCGAACCACCAGTCGGCGATCGGCGCCTGCGGGGAGACCGCGACCAGCGCCGGATGCGCATCGGCCATTCCTGCCGAGGCGTAGAAACCGGGATAGGAGATCCCCCACAGGCCGACGCGGCCGTTGTTGCCGGGCACGTTCGCCAGCAGCCACTCGATCGTGTCGTAGGTGTCGCTGCTCTCGTCGATGTCCGCAGGCGACTCCTTCGCCGGCACGTGCGGTCTCATGTTCACGAACGATCCCTCGCTCATGTAGCAGCCCCGCACGTCCTGGTACACGAAGATGTAGCCGTCTTCGTCGAACGCGGCGCTCGGGCCCAGGCGCCGGCGGTACTCGTCGGGCCCGTAGGGCCGGCTGCTGTACGGCGTGCGGACCATCAGGATCGGGTACGTCTGCGTCGTGTCGCGCGGCGCGTACACGGCCGTGAACAACTCCACGCCGTCCCGCATGGGCACCATGTGTTCCGTCTTGACGTAGTGGTCCCGTGGTGACGGTCTGGACGGCCCGGTCAGCGCAGCGCTCGGGGTAATCAGCTGGGCGGTCGCTTCATGCTCCGGCGCGGTGGAGCAGCTGCCGAGACAGAGCAGGCAGGCGACGAGAGTCAACGTCTTCCGGTGGGGCCGTGCGGCGGTGGGCATGCATCTTCTCCAGGCTTCGGGGGCGCAACGTGTCTCGACCGTTCATCGTAACGAGGGATTCCCCGGCAGGACCAGTCCCGATCCTGAACAGGAGATATCGGACAGTACGCCACTTCCGAGGCGCCGTACCCGGCCGGGCCTGTCAAGTTCGTGCCAAGGGCGACCGAGGATCAACCGAGGGGTGACTCTTGACCACGTTCGAACAGACGATGCAGCCGGTGCCGGTGCAGACACGGTCGCTGAACCCGTGGTTCACGATGTGGCTCCACCCGCGCGCGACGACTCGTGAGATCCTCGACACCGACCCGGCCCGGCTCGTGATCGCGCTGGCCATGTTCGGCGGAGTGCTCAACGCGCTGGACCACGCTTCCGTCGCGAGTCTCGGTGAGGAACTGTCGGTGCCGATGATCTTCGCCCTGGCGATTCCCGTGGGCATGGTTGCCGGGGTCATCGCGCTGTATCTCGGCGCCGCGCTGATCCGGTGGACGGGAAGCTGGCTCGGCGGGCAGGCGTCGGCCGGCGAGGTCCGCGCCGCGCTGGCGTGGGGCCACCTGCCGGTCTACTTTGCCGCCGTGCTGTGGTTGCCGTACCTCGGGTTCTTCGGTAACGAGATCTTCATGAGCGAGATGCCGTCGGTCCAGGCCAGGCCCTGGCTGCTGCTGGTGCTACTGAACCTGGCGGTCCTCGAGAAGGGGCTGGTGGTGTGGGGACTGGTCACACTGGTCCTCGCCGTCGCTGAAGCGCATCGGTTCTCAGGTTGGAGGTCACTCGGCAGCATCGTGATGGCGGTGCTGGTGCTCATCGTCCCGCTCATGATGCTGGCCGTATTGCTGTTCCTGGCGAACTGGTAGTCATTCGAGCTCGGTGTTCATGGCAGTCCCTTCCCGCGCAGTGAGCTCGGCATAGAGACCGCTGAGCTGCACGGTCATCGGACCGACCTCGCCGTCGCCGATCGTGCGGCCGTCCACGCGGGTCACCGCGGCAAGCTCGCCCATCGTGCCGGTGCAGAACATCTCCTCGGCGCGGTAGACCTCGGAGAGAGAGAGGTCCCTGACCTCGTGCGAAACGTCGTTGGCCGAACAGAGTTCCAGCACGGCGGCGCGGGTGATTCCTTCCGGGCACGCGACGCAACGGGGGGTCCTGACCACACCGGCGGTCACGATGAAGACGTGCGTGGCGTTGGTCTCGGCGACGAAGCCGCGCGTGTCGAGCATGAGCGCGTCGTCGGCGCCGGCGACGTTGGCCTCGATCTTGGCGAGAATCGACTGGAGCAGGTTGGCGTGGTGGATCCTGGGGTCCAGGCAATCGGGCGGGAATCGTCGCACGGAACTCGTGACCAGCGACAGGCCTCCCCTGTCATAGACCGGCGGCTTGTGCTCCGCGAGGATGATCAGCGTCGGACCGGACCGGTTCAGTCTCGGATCCATGCCGGAGGTGACCTTGACGCCGCGAGTGAGCGTGAGCCGGATGTGCACGCCGTCGGTCATGTCGTTGGCCGCGAGCGTCTTGCGGAGTTCTTCGGTCAACGTCTCGTGGGTCGGGATCGACTCGAACGCCAGTGCCTTCGCCGAGCCGCGCAGCCGATCGAGGTGCTCGGTGAGCCTGAAGATCCTGCCGTCGTAGAGACGCAGCCCCTCCCACACGGCATCGCCGCCCTGGACGACCGAGTCGAACGGGCTGACGCCCGCGCGGTCGCGCGGAAACAGTTCGCCGTTGATGTTGACGAGGATCCCGCGGTTGCGCTGGTCGAACTGCTGGAGCATTGACGTGCAGTCACGATAACACGGCTGTGCCACGGGGTCCCCCGATACAATTCGCCACATGGGCCTCAGCACACGCAGGCTGTTTCTGACGGGATCACTCGGTGTCGGCGTCGCGGCGATCCTGGGGCCGTGGCCGGTCGGCCGGCGTCTCGCCGCGGCGTTCGATCCGCCGCCGGACGGTCCGCTGGCGGGCGGCGTGCGCGTGGGGCTGCTGCGATTCCGCGACGAGCCCGATCGCATGGAAGAGGTCTACGGCGCGGGCCTGGACGGCCGGTTCCGCCAGGACCTCTCCACGTTGACCACCGACACGTTGGTCACGCCCAACGAGCGGTTCTACATCCGCACCCGGTGCCCGGACACCATCGACTACGGCAAACCGTGGACGATTCGCCTGCGGGGGCGTACCGGGCAGTCCATTGAGATCGCCGCGGACGTTCTTGCGAAGCTCTCACGGGCGATGGGCGTTCACCTGATGGAGTGCGCCGCCAGCGCCCGCGGGGGCCTGGTCAGCGCGGCCGAATGGTCCGGCGTTCCGATCAGCGAGGTTCTCGGCCGGCTCGGACCGCTGCCCGGCGACGCGCGCGTGCTCGTGAGCGGTTTCGACGGGCACTCCAGGTACGACGAGAAGTCCGACGAGCGCGGCGCGAGCTGGATCTTCACACGAGCCGAACTCCAGGAGGCCGGGGCGTTTCTCGCCACGACCATGAACGGCGTCGCGCTGCCTGTGGACCACGGTTTCCCCGTTCGCCTGGTCGTTCCGGGCTGGTACGGCTGCACGTGCATCAAGTGGGTCGACTCGATCCGCCTGGTCGAGGACTCCGTGCACTCGACGCGACAGATGCGCGGCTACGCCGGCCGCACGCACCAGCACGGTGTTCCGAAATACGCCCGCGACTTCCAGCCGGCGGTCATCGATCTTGCCGCCATGCCGATCCGTGTCGAGCGGTGGCGGGTCGGTACGCGTGTCGTGCACCGGGTCGTCGGCATCATCTGGGGCGGCCGCCGGACGACCGACGACCTGGTCATCCGGTTCAACGCCGACCAGCCGTACGTGCCGGTCGAGTCCTATGTACACGCCACGACGAGCACGTGGTCGCTGTGGTCGCACCTCTGGCGGCCGCCGGCGCCAGGCCGGTACCGCATCCAGTTGAGCATCGACGATCCCTCCATCCGGACGCGCCGGCTGGACAGCGGTTACTACGGCCGGACCGTCCTCGTCCAGGGCGTGTGAGCTGCGCTGCGCGTGCGCTACTGACCGAGGCGGTGCTCGTACAGCGCCCGGTAGTGCGCCGCGCACTGTTCGTACAGTCCCGTGAGCCGCCGCGGAAACGGGTCGTGGCTGGGGCGGTACCGCTTGAACGACGTCGACCTCTCCACGGCGTCGTACCAGTGCTTCGCCCAGATCCCGTCGGTTGTCCGGCGCCCGGGTGGCCAGGAGAGCATCGCCTCGGTGAACTCGACGCCGATCGTGTCGCAGAGAAGACCCAAGAGCCGGCGCGGATCCTCCAGGACGTCGCGCGCGTCGAGCACCGCGGGTGTCACGCCCGTGCGCCGACGAACGTGCTCGAACAGCTCCACCTGCCGGGGCAGCCCCGTGTCCTGGAGGGTCGGCTCTGGGACGTTCTTCTCCAGGGAGGTCAGCATCTCGCGCGGATCCCGAACCAGGAAACAACTCGTCACCTCGTCGAGCCAGCCCCGGTCAACGTCCTCCAGCAGGTGCTGCGCCATGTGCTTCTGGTAGAAGATCGTCCGGGCGCCGGGAACGGCCCCGGTCAGTCCGGCGATCACGGTCCGGGGGTCGGTCTCGTGATGGTCGACAATCTCTGCCGCACCGGGGTGGTCGCGCCCCGTTTCGGCCAGGTAATGCGCGTAGAACGGCTCGTCGCACACGGCCGTATCGGGCCGGTTGCCCCACGACCGCATCAGCGCCGTCGAGATGTTCCGCGGCCCCGACCACATGGCGATCCGGACGGTCATGCGGGGACGATACCCGTGGCACCGGCCGCGTGCCTGGGCGAGATTTCGGCAACCGGACCGGGTCGGAGGGGTACCGTATTATCGAGCATCGATGGGAACGTACGCCTACATCGCCCGTGATTCGTCCGGCAACAGGCAGAGCGGGACGATCGCCGCGGCCAGCGAGCAGGCGGCCCTGACCGAACTGTTCGGCCGCGATCTCGCACCGGTTCGCGTCGACGCCGTGCGTGAAACGCACACGTTCCGGCGCGCGGTATCGACACGCCAACTGGCGACGGCCTACGGGCAACTGGCGGACCTGCTCAAGGTCGGGATGCCCTTGCTCAAGTCACTTCAACTGCTCAGTCGCGGCAAGAGCAACCCCCGTCTCGCCGCCGTCATGGCCGAGATCGCCGAGGAGGTCTCCGAGGGCGCGCGGCTCGCCGACAGCATGGGCACCCACCCGGAGATGTTTCCACCGATCCAGGTCGCCATGATTCGCGCGGGTGAGCGCGGCGGGTTCCTCGAACAGGTGTTCGAGCGGCTCGGGGTGTTCCTCGAGAACCAGGCCGAGATGCGGGCACGCGTCGTGGGGAACATGATCTACCCGGTCATGCTGCTCGCGGTGGGCGCGGCAATCGTGGTCGCGGCGCTGGTGTTCTTCGTGCCGAAGTTTCAGACGTTCTACGCGCGCATCGAGCTTCCGCTGCCGACGAAGATCCTGATGGGGGCCTCGGCGGTGCTGACACGCTACTGGCTGGGGCTCGTCATCGGCGGTGTGGTCGCGTTCCTTGCCGGATCGTGGATTCTGCGCCGGCCCGATGTCCGCCGGGCGGTCGCCCGCTGGCAGCTTCGCATCCCCGTGATCGGGCCGCTGATCGCGAATCTGGCGATCGCGCGGTTCACGCGGATCCTGGGGACGCTGCTGGTCAACGGCGTTCCGATGATCTCGGCGATGCAGATCAGCCGGGAAGCCATCGGCCACCCGCTGCTGGCCGGGGCGATCGACGAGGCGGTGGACGCGGTTCGTGCCGGTGAGCCCCTGGCCGGCCCGCTCGGCGACAGCGGGATGTTCCCCGAAGACGTGACGGAGATGATCGCGGTGGGCGAGTCGGCCAACAATCTCGCCCAGGTGCTCGTGGCGATCGCCGAGACCCTCGAGAAGCGGATCGACCGGATGCTGCAACTGTTCGTGCGTCTCATGGAACCCTTGATGCTGCTGGCGCTGGCGGGAGTGGTCCTGTTCATCTTCATCGCGCTGATCGTGCCGATGCTCAAGCTCAGCGCGGCGATCGGGACATGAGCCCGCCACCATGTGAAAACCAGGGCATCCCGGCCGCCGCCGGCCGGTAGGATCGAGAAGGAGCCGGCTGCCTGGGTTACCATGGAAGGTGTCCCCCGACGCTCTGCGAACCAACCGGGACCCCTGAGAAGGACATGTGCCGTGAGCCCTGAAACAATCGACAAGAACACCGTGCGAACGATCCGGTCCGGCTTCACGCTCATCGAGCTGCTGATCGTGATCGCCATTCTGCTGGCGATCGGCGGGCTGGTCGTCGTGAACCTCATTCCGCGCGGCGAGCAGGCCAAGAGTGACCTTCAGCGCGTCCAGTTCGACCAGATCGCCAGTGCCTTCCAGCAGTTCCGTCTCGATCTCGACCGCTGGCCCTCCGAGGAGGAAGGCATCGTGGTGCTCTGGGACCGCGAGCAGATGGAGGACGAGAACGAGTACGAGCGCTGGCGCGGCCCCTACCTCACCGAACCGGTCACCGAGGACCGATGGGGCAACGAACTGGTCTACCACTTCCCCGGTGAGATCCGCGGTGAGAGCTACTACGACCTGATCTCGGTGGGCCCCGACGGCGAAGAAGGTTCGGACGACGACATCACCAACCATGATCGTCTTCGAGACGCCGACGGTGAGATTGCCGAGGACGCGGACTTCGGCGCCCTGGACAGCAATGCCCCCGGCGGCCCCTGAACCGCCCGGTCACGCGGTCATGACGAAACGGCTCGGGATAACCCTTATCGAGCTGCTGCTGGCAATCGGCCTGGCGCTGGTACTCAGCGGTATCGTGCTGCCGGCCGTCTTCACGGGTCTGCGCGAGCGCGCGTTCGAATCGACCGTCGAGGTGGTCCGCAACCAGTTCCTCCTCGCCCGTGCCCACGCCCAGATCACACGCCGCCCCGTCGAGGTCATGTACGACGACCGTCCGCCACGCTCGGCGCGGGTGTGGGCGCAGTACTTCCTGGTCGACCAGGAGCAGGAACAGGACATTCTCCCCGACCAACTCATCGTCGAGGGCTGGGCCGACCGCGCGCTCGCCGACGGGCTCGGGATCACCGACCGGTCCGCAACCGAGCAAGACGAGCCGCGATCGTTCCGGTTGGCCGTCTACATGCCCGACGGCTCGGCCCTGATGAGCCGGCCCGTGTGGATCAGCGACGACCACGGTCGCCGCGGGAAAATCCAGGTCAACCCGTGGACGGGTCTGCCGAGCTTCGAGCGGATCTTCGGTGGCGAAACCGAGACCCCGGACGAGCCCCCGGAGGACTCCCCGGACGACACCCGGGACGAGACCCTCGATGAACCACCTTTCGGGTTCCTGCAGCCGCCGGAGGACGAGCCGTGACGCCGCGTCGTCACCGGGGGGCGATGCTCCTTGAGGTGATGCTCGCGGTGGGACTCTTCGTCGGCTCCGCGGCGTTCTGCCTGGGGGTGACCCGGTCGCTGTTCGACTCGCTCCAACGCGCCGACCGGCGCCACCTCGCGGTGGATCTTGCCCGATCCAAGCTTGCGGAGCTGGAGGCGGGTCTCGTCACCGTGCAGGAACTTCGCGGCGAGTGGTCAGGCGCG
The DNA here is from genome assembly GCA_022562915.1 of Planctomycetota bacterium. Lineage (GTDB taxonomy): Bacteria > Planctomycetota > Phycisphaerae > Phycisphaerales > SM1A02 > JADFOJ01. The sequence goes on from JADFOJ010000016.1 coordinate 37,131, forward strand.
GTCGGCTCCCGTTCCCGGGACGACCTCGAGACCATGGCGCCGGGATCGGTCTGGAAGATCGACGTCACGACCTCACTCAGCGAGTACGGGGGGGGCCTGAGCCTGATCGAGCTGACGGTCCGCGAGTTCTACCTGGACACCGGTGCCGATCGCGACGACGCCGTCAGCTTCACGCTCCGGCGGCTCATCGCCCTGCGCGAGCAGGACCCGGAGGCGTACGAGACCGACGAACTCATCGAAGGTCTCGAAGGCCTCGAAGATCTCGAAGGGGTGGGGCCGTGAACAGGCGCGGGTTTACTTTGCTGGAAGTGCTCCTCTCGATCGCCCTGGTGGCAGCGCTGCTGGGTTCGATGTTCACGTTTCTTCATGAACTTCTCCAGTCGAGGTCGAGGGCCCTGGACTACACGGGCAGGCAACGTGCGGCCGCGACACTCATCGAGCGTGTCGAGAGCGACCTCGCCGCGTGCCTGGTCGGTGATGCAGTCAACGGCGCCGGCGTCGCGGGCGACGCGAGCAGGATCTCGATCCTGAGCCGCGGCGTGGCGACGCACCTGGCCGAACGCGGCATCGATTCCGGCGTCCTCGGTGACTTGCAGAAGTCCGAGTACCGCTTCGACGACCGTTCCGGCGTCATCGAGATTCGCCGGCTGAAACCGGGGTCGCCCGCCGGCGCGCCCGCCGCGGAGTTCGTGTCCATCGGGCACGTCTTCCGTCTTCGGTTCCGCTATCACGACGGGACCGGCTGGTCCGACTCGTTCGACAGCCTGGCGTCCAATGCGCTGCCCGCCGCGGTCGAGATCGCCGTGTGGTATGAACCGTGGCCCGGCGCCGAGGAGCCGTCGGCCATCGCCGGGGAGCCGGAAGCCGCCTCCGAGCGCCTCACCTTTGATACCACCGGCGGCTTCGACGATGCCGCCTATGCGCGGCAGAGCGACATGGAGCAGTTCCAGGAGCCGCGGCCGGATCGGTTCCGCGTCATCGTGACCTCCGACGCGTCGTCGGACGACCCGTTCGCCACGGATCTCGACATACGGGAGTCTCCGGAACCATGAGGATCGATCGCACGCGGCAACCCCCGCACGGCTTCGCCCTCGTGGCCGTCCTGGTCGTCATGGGTGGAGCGTTGCTCGTCGCCACGAGCCTCCTGTTCGTCGCCCAGGCCGAGATCGCCGGCGGCGCCGTGGCCGCGGACCGCGCCCAGGCACACGCGCTGGCTCGCTCCGGTGTCGTGGCCGTGATCGCGCGACTCAACGAACAGCGGCAGGAGATCCTTGACGGGCGGACGCCGCGGATCGACGAGGAGTTCGTCATCTACGAGACCGCAGGTCGGATCGGCGTGGTCCGGCTGCTTGCCGTCGGCCCCGGCGGTGAAGTGCTCGTGCCCGAGGCGGGTAAGCGCGATCTGCAGTACGCCGATGCCGACGCGCTCGCCGCGACCGGCATGATCGACGACACGCTGGCCCGGGCGATCGTCGACTATCGCCGCGAGACGCTGAACCGGCCGTACCAGTCCGTCGGCGAGCTCCTGAACGTCCCCGGCATGGAGGCCGAGACGCTGTACGGTCCCATCGACGAGCTTGGCGACGTCGCGGACACCCCGGACACCGATGGCACTGTCCGCGGCCTCAGCGACGTGGTCACCGTGTACGGTTTCGAGCCGGCGCTCCAGCAGAACGGCACATTGCGAATCAACCTCAACATTCCGTGGTCCGACGAGCTGGCCGAACGCGTCGTCGAGCGGTTCGGGTCCGGCGCCAGCGAGACGCTGCAGGGGATCATGGCCAGCGGCACGACCTTCGACTCGGACGCGAAGATCTTCGAGGTGCTCAACTTCTTCCAGATGCAGCCGTCGGAGTGGCCGGAGATCATCGACACCTTCACCGCCGACGACAGCGAGATGCACTACGGTCGTCTCGACATCAATACGGCTTCGTACGAAGCGCTGCTGGGACTCCCGGGTATCGAGCCGGCGCAGGCCTCCGAGATCGTGCAGATGCGCGACGACCTCACGGACGGCGACCGCGCGACGATCGCCTGGCCCGCCATCCACGGAATCCTCGAGGCCCGGGCGTACGAGCAGATCGGCGGGCTCATCACCACCCGGTCATGGACCTACCGCCTGCGCCTCGCGGCAGGCGAGATCAGCGCCGACGACGCCGACTCGCCGCTGACCGGCGCGGTCGTCTACGAGATCGTGGTGGATCTCTCGGCACCGCGGCCGCGCCTGGCGTACCTTCGCGAGATCACCTGGCTGCGAAGCACCGCCCTGATCGCGGCACACGCGGCTGTCGAGGACGCCGGTGTCGAGCGCGCCGAGCCACAGGACGTCGCCGCGGACCCCGCGGACCCCGCGGACACACCGTTTTCGGACGATCCTGCGTTTGGGGAGCAACCCCGGCCCGACGAGGCTGTATCCCCTTTCGAGGCTGGAGCCGACCCGATGGCCGCGCCATCGCAGCGCACGACGGCGCCGTCGGGGAAGCCCGCCGGGAGAAGGATCGGCCGGTGGACAGCCGGGTGACGATCCTCGGCGTGTCATGGCGTCTCAACGCGCGATTGCAATCGACATGGGCCGACGCCGGCTCCGCGCCATCGAGGCGGACGTCGATCGCGGGCGCATGACGGTACGGCGCGTCCTCGTGGAGCCGTTGCCGGACGACCTCGACCCGGACGACCCCCAGGGCATCGGCGCCTGGGTCGGCCGGACGCTGCGCACCGCCGGCCTTGGCAAGGTCCGCGCCACGGTCGCCATCTCGCGCGAGCACGTCGTCCTCAAGCGTCTGACGCTGCCCTCCACCGAGCACCACGAACTTCCGGAGATGACCAGGCTCGCCCTTCAGCGGCAGTTGCCGTTCGATCCCGCCGGCGCCGTGATCGACTTCGCCTGCGTGGATCGCACCGCGACCTCCACGACGGTCATCGCCGTCGCGGCGCCGGAGACGGTCCTCGCCTCCGTGCGCGACGCGGCCCGCGCCGCCGGCATCAACGTCGAGCGGATGTCCCTCCGCACCATGGGCACGGCAGCCCTCATTGCGACGAACGTGACCGAGGGCCCGCCGACGGGTGTGCTGGCGGTGGACATCTCCGGTGATCGCGTCGAGTTCACCGTGATCGTGGGGGGTGCCATCAGGTTCTCGCGGGCCGGGGAGCTTCCCGCCGGCGATGACCCGCAGGCAATCGCCGACGCGGTCCTGACCGAGGCGCGCCGCACCTGGATGAGCTACAGGGTCATCGACGACTCCGACGACGTCACGCGGGCCGTTGTCTTCGGCGACCAGCGCGTGTGCGACCTCGTGACGGTCTCCCTCCGCGACGCGCTCAACATCGAGACGGAAACCTTCGGCCGGCACGTGCGCGTGGACACCTCCCGCGCGGACGGGGACATGGGGCCGGTGTGGCCGCTGGCCGGCCTGCTGTTGGCGCCGATGCTCGACAGGGAGGTGATCGACTTCCTGCACCCGCGCAAGACGCCGGACATCGCCGGCCGCAGACGGAAGATCGCCTGCGGCATCGTGGGGGCACTGGTCGTTGTCGTGCTCGGCGGCGTCACGTGGGCGCGGTTCGACCTTGCCGATCGCCGCGACCGCATGGACAACCTCCAGGCTCAAAAGAACATGCTCCTGCCGGCGTACCTGCGATACGGCCGCGATCGCTACAAGCTCGCGCACCTCGAGCATTGGGAGTCCGTCGATGCGGACTGGCTCGAGCACCTCGACTACATCGTCTCGATGACGCCGCCGGCGGACCGCGTCGTCCTGGATTCGTGGACGGGGACGCTGGCCTTCGGCGGCGTGAAGTTCGACAGGAAAACCAGGGTGTTCTCGTCGTCGAAGGAGATCCGCATCGTCGTCGACGGCGAGGCCGCCGACCGCATGACGGCCGATGCGTTCCGGGGACTGCTGGTCGACACCGCGAGCTACGACATCAGCACGACCGGGGCCGATGCCCGCAGCGGCCGGCGCCTGGCGTGGTCGTTTCAGTACAACCTGCGCAGCACGGATGCGGTACCGGTATCCGGCGATGCCCCGGCCGGCCCGGAGCACTCGTCCCCATGAATGGCGCCGGGAGAATCGCCGGGCTGGTCGTCGCCGTTGCCGGGCTGGGATGGCTGGGCTGGATGCCGGTGCGCAGCATGTACCTCGACGATCGCGCCGAGCTCCAACGGAACATCGTGAAGGCCGTCGACCTCGTGGATCGGTACCGGTCCGGCCGCGACGACCACGGCACTGTGTCCACGGCGATCCGTGCCTTCGTCGATCGAACGCTCGGCGGCGACCTCGAAACCGTGGACCACGAGCTGCGCACCCGGCTCAACCGGCTCGGTGAAGAGATCGGCCTCCGGAAGCTGAGCGTCTCCACGGGCAGCGTCCGGTGGCTGGAGTCGCCGGCACGAAGCCTTCCCGCGTTTCGGGGCCACCGGGAGCTGCGCGAGGAGATCGATTTCGTGGAGGTCGAGGCGTCGATCACCGGAGAGGGCTCGCTGGACGAGGTGCTGCGGCTCGTGCACCGGATCGAGGCCGAGCCGTGGCTGAAGCGCGTGAACCAGCTCCGGCTCAACGCCCGGGACAACGGTGAGCGTTTCACGGTCACGCTGAGGCTGGTCACGATCTTCCTGCCCGGGCGATCACCCGCCGGAACGCTCCAGGCGATCGCGAACCCGGGCGCGTTCGATCGCTATGACCCCCTGGTCGATCGCAACCCCTTCCACCTGCCGCCGAAGACCGCCGAGACGCCGACACCGGAACCCGCCGCGCCGCAGCCGGCGAAGGACCCGCTGGGCACCTGGGTGCTGACCGGCGTGGTGACCGGGCCGGGCGGCGTCGAGGTATGGCTGCTCGACACGAACACGGGTGATTCACGGCGGCTCGCCATCGGCCAGACGCTCGAGACGCTCACGCTGGTGTCGGCGGCCGGGGAGACCGCCGAGTTTGCCGTCGGGGACCGGCGTTTCACCGTGCAGATCGGCCACAGCTTGCGGTAAGGGGCGGCAAAGGGGACGGCCTCGAACGATTGACCGCCGGAGGGCGTACCGGAAGGATCGGCACGACCCGCGCCCAGATCGACGTCATGATCATCGCCTACAACGAGGCGCTGAACCTGCCGCGCACACTGCGGGCGCTGCACGGCTGGGCGAACAGGGTCTTCGTGGTGGACAGCGGGTCCACCGACGGGACTGCCGAAATCGCGCGTTCGGCCGGAGCCGAGGTCGTCAGCCACGAGTGGGAGGGGTACGCCCGGCAGAAGAACTGGGCCCTTGACAACCTGCCCTTCGAGTCGGACTGGATCCTGATCCTGGATGCCGACGAGGTCCTCACCGAGGGACTCCGGCAGCGCCTGTTCGAGATCGCCGCGAGGCCCGTCCGGGACGTGTCCGACAACGGCTACTTCATCAACCGGCTGACGTACTTCCTCGACCATCCGATCCGCCACTGCGGTTTCTTCCCGAACTGGAACCTTCGTTTTCTCAAACGGGGCCACGGGCGCTACGAGGACCGCGAGGTCCACGAGCACGTGATGATGGAGCCTCCGATCGGCTACATCAGGGAGCCGATGATCCATGACGATCAGCGCGGCCTGGAGCATTACTACGCCAAGCACAATCGCTACTCGACGCTGGAAGCGCGGTCGATCCATCGCGAGTTGACCCAGGGCACCTCCGCGGGACGGATGGCCAACCTGCCGGGTGATGCCCGCCGGCGCCGGTGGCTCAAGCATCACATCATGCCGCACGTGCCGGTGCCGTCGCTATGGCGTTTCCTGTACATGTACGTCGGGCGCCTGGGCGTGCTGGACGGATGGGTCGGCCTGGAGTTCTGCCGGTTCATCGCGTCCTATGACGCGATGGTCGCCCTGAAGCTGCGCGAGCTGCGCCGCCAGGCCAGGGCCCAGGCGACGCCGGGTGCCGTCCAAGACGCGGACGAGCCGGCGGTGAGCGCGCTCGCCGTCGCGGAGGGTGGCGAGCAGGTCCTGCCCGACCGGCGTCACACCACCGAGGCCTCGTCCGGGGGCGCGCCGGACGGGCACGCCCAGATGCAGCCGGAGCCGAGCCCCTGGACCTTCAAGGAGAAGGTCGGCCGCGCGATCTGGATGGTCTTCGGCAAGACGGTATTCCGCATGAGCTTCCACAACTGGTATCGGTTCCGGGCGGCGCTGCTGCGGCTGTTCGGGGCCCGGATCGGCACCGGCGTGGCGATCCGGCCCACGGCGAACATCGAGGTGCCGTGGATGCTCGACATCGAGGACGACGCCTCCGTCGGCGATCACGCCATCCTCTATAGCCTGGGCACGATCCACATCGGACGGCGCGCGATCATCAGCCAGTTCGCGCACCTGTGCGCCGGCACCCATGACCACACCGATCACACCTTCCGGTTGATCCGGACGCCGGTCACGATCGGCGACGATGTCTGGATCGGAGCGGACGCGTTCATCGGCCCCGGCGTCACCGTGGGCCCGTTGAGCGTCGTGGGAGCGCGATCGAGCACGTACAAGGATCTGCCTGCCCGGAAGGTGTACGTCGGGAATCCCGCCAGGCCCATCAAGGACCGCGTGCTCCGATGACCGGCCCGAGCGAAGCGATCACGACCGAGGTCCCGCAGCCGAAACAGCGACCGGTATTTCCCCAGACGTTCGCCGAACGAGCCATGGGATCCGGGTGGTCGATCGTGAGAACGGTGTTGTTCCGCTGGAGCCCGCCGCCGCTGAACCGCTGGCGTCTCCTGTTGCTGCGACTCTTCGGCGCCGCGGTGCACCGCAGCGCGTACATCGCACCGTCGGTGCGCATCGAGTACCCGTGGAACCTCGTGGTCGAGCGCGACGTGGTCGTGGCCAACAACGTCATTCTCAACTGCATGGGAAGAATCGAGATCGGCGCCGGCACGCGGATCAGCCGGTACGCCCACCTCTGCGCCGGCACGCACGCCTACGAGCGCCGCGACATGAAGATCGTTCGCCGCGCGATCACGATCGGCCGGGGCGCGTGGATCGCCGTGGACGCCTTCGTCGGGCCGGGCGTCTCGATCGGCGACCGCTGCCTGCTGGCCGCTCGCTCCAGCGCCTTCAGTGATCTGCCCGCGGACTCCGTGTGCATGGGCGAGCCGGCGAAGCGATACCGGGCGTGGGCGGGAATCGGGTCCTGAACCACCGTCTTTTTGCGCTCGAACAGGGGTGACCCACCTGTATAGTCGGGTCGGAGGGTTACGACACATGTACATGCACCTGGTTCGAGCCGTGATGGTCTCCGTGGCGGCGGCGCAGCCGGCGGCGTTTCCCGAGAATGATCTCGATCCGGACATCCCCGCACCCGGGGAAGTTATCGGTCACGAGATCGGCGCGGCCGCCGTCCGTTACGAGGCGCTGGTCCGCTACCTGCACGCGCTCGACGACGCCTCGGACCGTGTCACGCTGAGGTCCTACGCCCGGACGCACGAGGGGCGCGAGCTGTATTACCTCACGATCACCAGCCGCGCGAACCATGCCCGGCTGGAGGCGATCCGCGCCGACAACGCCATGCTCGCCGATCCCCGGATGCTGGACGATGCAGGGCAGGCCGACGCGATCATCGCCGACGGCCCGGGTGTGGCGTGGATGGCGTACGCCATTCACGGAGACGAGCTCTCCAGCACGGACGCCGCCATCCAGGTCGCCTATCAACTCGCCGCCGGCAGCGATGCCGCGACCCGCCGGCTGCGCGACGAGCTGGTCATCCACATCGATCCTCTCCAGAACCCCGACGGCCGCGAGCGCTATCTCGCGCAGTTGCAGACGCTGCAGGGGAAGGTCCCCAACCCCGACTACCAGGCGATGCAGCACGCGGGCCTCTGGTCGGCGGGGCGCGGCAACCATTACCTGTTCGACCTCAACCGCGACTGGCTGGGGCAGGTACACCCGGAGACGCGGGGCCGGGCGGCGGTGATCCGCTCGTGGAATCCCCACCTGCTCGTTGACAGCCACGAGATGGGGAGCCTCGACACGTACCTGTTCGATCCGCCGCGCGAGCCGTTCAACGTTCACCTGTCCAGCGAGAACATGTCGTGGCGGCTCGTCTTCTCCGCCGACCAGGCGGCCGCGTTTGATCGCCACGGCTGGAGCTACTACACGCGCGAGTGGTACGAGGAATGGTACCCCGGCTACACGAACGCCTGGGGCAACCTGCACGGGGCGGTGGGGATCCTCTACGAACAGGCGGGCGTCAACGGGGCGGCGATCACCCAGCCCAGCGGCGAAATCCTGACGTATCGCCAGGCGGTCGCTCACCACGTCGTCAGCAGTCTTGCCAACCTCGAATCCCTGCGGGCGAACCGCGCGGCGATCCTGCGCGACTTCGCCGCTGATCGCCGGTGGGCGGTGTCGGCGGTGGGCCCGTTCAACGAGACGTTCCTGCTGCCGCCGGGCCCGGACCCGTCGCGCCGCGCGCGGTTCGTCGATCTGCTCGAACGCCAGGGGATCGAGTTCTCCGTCGCGGCCGGGCCGATCGATGCGACGGACGTGCTGGACGCCTGGGGCACGCGCACCGCCACGGTACGGTTCCCGGCGGGCACGCTGGTCGTCTCCTCAGCGCAGCCGCTGCGGCGACTCATGCACGCGATCCTGGGGTTCGATCCGCACATGACCGAGTCGTTTCTCAAGCAGGAGCGCACGGAGCTGGAACGTCGCCGCGGCAGCCGCATCTACGACGTCACCGGCTGGAGCGTCCCGCTCGCCTACGGGCTCGAGGCTGCCTGGGCCGGGCACATCGTCGAGGCTGCGGCCGTCGATGCCGGGGACCGGCCCGACCCCGATCCCGCCCCTGCACCCGCTGGAGCCCGGGAGCATGGCTACGGCTTCATCATCGACGGCCGAAGCGCCGACGTGCACCGGGCGCTGGTGATTCTTCTCGATCGCGGCTGCAAGCCGCGTGTCGCCTCGAAGCCGTTTTCGGCCGGCGGCGTGAGTTACAGGCCCGGCGCGGTACTGCTGCGGCGTCACGAGAACCCCGACTCGCTCGACGAGGTCATTGCCGGGATCGACGAGACGCTCGACGTCGAGATCCGGCCGGTGCTCTCCGCACTGGCCGGCGCGGGGCCCGACCTCGGCGGCCAACGATTCGATCTTCTGCACCCGCCGCGCGTGGCGATCGCGTCGCAGTGGCCGATCTCCACGACGTCGTTCGGGTCGATCTGGTACCTGCTGGACGCGCGGCTCGGTCTGCGCGCGAGCCCGATCAACGTGCAGAGCCTGCGGACGATCGACCTGCGCGCCTACAACGTGCTCGTGCTGCCGGGGGCGCGGAGCGCCGGGTTGCTCGCCGGGGTCCTGGACGATGCCGTGGTCGGCAGGATCCGTACATGGGTCGCCGGCGGCGGCACGCTGATCGCCGTCGGGGCCTCGGCGGCGTTCGCCAGCGACGAGCGGCGTGATCTCTCGCGGGTTCGGCTCAGGCGCGACGTGCTCGGCGAGCTCGATGTCTACGACGAGGCGCTCGCCCGCGAGCGTGCTGCGCGCGAGGTCGCCGTCGACCCCGCGCAGGTCTGGGGGACCGGCGGGGCCGCCCCGGACGATGACGAACTCCAGGAGAAACTCGAGGAACAGCCAAAACGTCCACGGGCCGACGACGACGATGCGCTGAAGCGCGCCGACGAGTGGGACCGGATCTTCAGCCCGCAGGGGGTGATCGCGGCGGCCCGGCTCGACCCGGAGCACTGGCTTTGCTTCGGCCTCGACGACCGGCTGCCGGTCCTGTTGCAGGGACGATCCGCGTACATGTCGAAGCACCCGGTCGCCACGCCGGTCCGCTTTCATGACGCGGACGGATTGCGTCTCGGCGGCCTGCTGTGGCCCGAAGCGCGGCGGCGCTGGAGCGGGACCGCCTACGCCACCGTCGAGCGCCACGGCAACGGGCAGATCATTCTGTTCGCGACCGATCCGTTTTTCCGGGGCTATTTCGAGGGCAGCGCCCGGCTGCTCTCCAACGCGATACTGCTCGGCCCCGGCATGGGAACGAAACAGCCAGTGCCGTGGTAGCGGCCTGCGAAGTCACGGACACGCGCCCCAGTTCGCAAGCAACTCCAGGAAGTCGGCGATGTCCACGACGCCGTTGCTGTCGAAGTCCGGCGGCACGCCGGGGTTGTCCCCCCAGGCACCAAGCAGCGCAAGGAAGTCCGTGATACCGACCTCGCCGTCGAAGTCGAGGTCCCACGGGCACGGCTTGACGAGAATGTCGATGTTGAACGTCGACATGACGAACCGGCCGGCCAGCGGCTGGCCGCCCTGCATCTGGATCGTGACCACGAACAGCGAGAAATCCGGCGGCGGGTTGCCCAGGTCGATGACGCCGTTGAGCGCGTCGGTCGTGATGTCCGCCGTGAAGACCCCGTCGCCGGACCAGCCGAAGTCGGCGCCGGTGATGTTCCAGACGGGTTGCCCTTCCGGCGGCGCCTGGATCGAAAGCATCAGGTCGGCGGCATCGTCGCCTGGATCGTTCAGGTAGTGGATGTCGGCGCGGGTCTGGAGAATGACGCCCGCGGGGAAACTGACGCAGTCGAAGGCGAACTGCACGCCGAACTTGTCGAGAGGAATCGACGGCAGCAGGCACTGCGTCGTCTGGACGGTTCCCGACGCGGTCACCGCCACGGCGAGGGCCGCGACGGCCGCCGACACGGGGGCCTTGAGACTCGTCTGGATCCTGCCCTTCATGCTCTTTCCCCGGGGAGACTTCGTCCAGGGCTATTGCAGCCCTCATGATCGTGCGGGTCAACCAAAAAGGACCGCGTTGTCGCCGTTCCCTGGACAAATGTGTGGTAGTGGAGGACGGACTCCGTTATTCTGAGCCCGGCGCGCCACCGGGAGATCATTCGGAGGAGAGGACCATGACACTGCGTCCACTCGAGACCGGCCTGTGCACGCTCGTGATGGCGGCCGCCGCGACCGGCGTGTACGGCCAGTTCACCACGGAGCCCGACAGCGCCCCGGATCTGCGGCTGGCCATCCCTCGTCCGCCGACATCGGGGACGCACGACGTCGGCATGGCCCTGGGCGGTATCGCAGGCGGCGACCCCGCAGCGAGCCAGTCTTGGGGCTTCGAGCCCGGAGAGGGCTTCACGACTGCGCCCGGCTTCATCGGCGGCCAGGTCGGCTGGGGCGGGTTTGCCGCGAGCACGGTCGAAGGCCACGTCGACGACGCCAACCCCGAGCCCGTGACCGGCGGCGTCCAGCACCTCCGGGTCAGCCACGACCCGGCGGTCCTCGGCGCCGACACCCTCATCGGCGGGTTCAGTCCCAACATGGGCGTCTTTCAGAACGCCTCCGCGGTCGTCTCGGTGGACGTTTTCATCACCGGATTCGGCCGCAACTACCAGGTCGTTCCCCAGAGCCCGGGCGAGGGCTTCGTGGTCACGCGGGTGCGATTCGAAAACCTCAACAACGTCATCAGTGTCCTGGACGACCTGGGCGCCGGCGCAGCGTTCATCGACACCGGTACCACGTGGATCCCCGACCAGTACATCAAC
>JADFOJ010000141.1 GCA_022562915.1 Planctomycetota bacterium
CTGATCCGGTACTCGGCCTTGGCCCAGCCCCGATTTGTCCGGCGTTTTTTCGGGGATAACGTAGTCCGAATCGGGTAATGCTTCAATCTGTCTCGCAGCGACTTCGGCGCAGGCGAGCATGGTCTGATCGGTGTTGACGTACAGCTCGCGGATGGCCGCGCGGATCTCGTGGTCCGCCATGTCACACACGTGCTCGACGATGCGCATCTCCTGGGCGATCGAGTCGCCGTTCGTTGCGTTGCGGATCGACCGGTCGGCGCGGGAAAGGGTGCACACCACCGCGTGGATCCAAATCACCGCCCAGCTCAGCCGCGCCTGGAGCATTTGACGGGTGATCATCGCCTCGCGGTGAATCTTCAGCATCATCTTGACCTGGTGGCTGAACTCGCGGATGTGCTGAGAGAGCCGGGTCGTCAGGTGACGAAGCCGCGGATCGAGTTGCGTGATCGTCGGTGCGGACCGGCGCACGCCCAGGAAGAGTTCCAACGCGAGCCGCAGCCCCGGTCCCAGGTTGCCGAGCGGGTTGTTCTTGATGCCGAGCATGTACTCGCCGAGCTGCTTCGAGCCGTACGCGAAGACGAAGCTGTGCATGACCTCGTTGGCGCCCTCGACGATGGTGTTGATCCGGCTGTCGCGCCACAGCCGCTCCAGCTCATTCTCCGTCATGTACCCTTCGCCGCCCATGATCTGGAGTGCGTGGTCGACCGTCCGGAAGCCCATCTCGGAGCAGAAGATCTTGCAGATCGCCGTCTCCAGCATGATGTCCTCGTCGTTGCGGTCGATGAATCCGGTCGTCATGTAGAGCATCGAGTCCATGGCGTAGCAGTACGCGGCCATGGTGGCGAGCTTCTGCTTGATCTGCTCGAACTCGCCGATGGGTCGATCGAACTGGTAGCGGTACTTCGCCCACTTGGCGCCCTGCTCCATGGCGGCCTTGCCCGCGCCGACCATGCCTGCCGAGAGCGTGCAGCGCCCGATGTTGAGGCACGTCAGGGCGACCTTGAGTCCCTTGCCCTCCTCGTACAGCAGGTTCTCCCTGGGCACCTTCACGTCCGTAAAGCGGATACGCGCCTGCCATGTCCCGCGAATGCCGGCCTTGGCGCGGTTGCGGCTGAATATGTCGATCCCCGGCATGTCCGGCATGCAGATCAGCGCGGTAATCGCCTCCTTCTCCTTGCCTGTCCTGGGGTCGGTGAGCTTCTGCATGGCCATGACCGTGAACAGCCCGGCCATCGCGGCCGACGTCGCCCACTTCTTCTCACCGTTGAGAATGTAGTACTCGCCGTCGTCGGAGAGCTCGCAGTGCGTCTCCTGCCCGCCGGCGTCGCAGCCGACGTTGGGCTCCGACAGGCAGAACGCGCTGAGCATCTCCGTGGCCATGCGGGGGAGGTAGAGTTCCTTCTGCTTCGTCGTGCCGAACAGCGACAGCGCTCCGCACCCGATGGACAGGTGCGCCGACACCAGGACCGCCGTGGAACCGCACGTGTACCCGATGCGTTCCAGGACGCGGTTGTAACTGGTGATGGTGAAGCCGCCCCCGCCGTACTCGGTCGGAATGACCATGCCCAGCACGCCGATCTCGAAGAGACGCCTGATCGTCGAGGCCGGGATCTCCTGGTCGTTGTCGATCTGGATGGTCGGGTGCTCGTTGCGCAGGTAGTCGTCCACCGCCGCGAGCAACTGGTCGCACCGGGCGGTTTCGTCGGCACTGGCTTGCGGGTAGGGCAGGACGAGCTCCTCGCGGAGATTGCCCCAGAAGACGTTCTTGACGAAGCCCATCCGCTCCGGGTCGGGCCCGAGCATCTCGGTGGCCTTCTCGATCTGCCGGCGGTCCTGCTCCGAGAGGTTCTTGAGGTCGCTGGCGAGGTCGGGCTTGGACACGAGCTGCTCCCTTGGACAACCTTGGACGATGAGAACCCTGTCGTTCAGGCCGAATCGACCCCGGACCACCTTCGAATCCCCCTGGCCCCCTCGGACCCACCATTGTAGACGGGTTGCGGATTCGTACCAGCAGACCGTGTCGGGGCGGTTTTCCCGGATGTGCCGGGGGGCTCGGGGGTCGACGGGTCAACTGCTCCCGAAACGGGCCTTGAGCCTGGCCTGGGCGTCCGGCCCGGCAAGCACCTCGGCCGAGAGGTCGGCGCCCCTGGTCAGCGTCGAGTCGTCGGGCAGCCCCTGGAGGTCGTTGAGCCACCCCTTGGTCGTCGCCAGCGCGATCGGGCTGCCGTCGGCAAACGTTCGCGCCAGCCGTTGTGTCTCGGCGTCCACGGCGTCCGGCTCGGCGAGATGGGTGGCCAGCCCGAGGTCCAGTGCAACCTGCCCCGTGACCGTCTGCCCCTGCAGCAGCATCGACCGGGCCCGCCCGGCCCCGATCCTCCGGATGAGCCACGGCGCGACGACGGCCGGGGACAGTCCCAGGCTCACCTCCGGGTAGCCGATCCGCGCGTCGGCGTGGGTGACGGCGAAGTCCGTCACCACCATCAGCCCGCAGCCCCCGCCGATCGCGGCCCTCTGGACACGCGAGATCGTGGGGACCGGCAGCTCGTGGATCCGGCGCAGCACCCCGGCGAACCCCCGCAGCATGTGCTTCATCCCGGCGGGATCGGACATGACTGCCTTGAGATCCATCCCGGCGCAGAATGCCTTGCCCGCGCCGCCCAGCACCATGACACGGACCGTGCCCGCCTCGCACCCGCGTTGGACCGAGCCGATCGCCTCGGCCAGCGCCTCGATCAGCTCCAGCGACAACGCGTTGCGCGCGGCCGGCCGGTTCAGCACGACGGTCGCGCAGCCGTCGGTGATGTCGGTCTGGACCAGGTCGGTCACGTCGGCACTGTAGACGATTTCGAGCGCTCCGGAGCAGCCTTCGGCCGCACACTCGCTCTGCTCTGGGTGGCACGGTCGAGCGAGCGAAGCGAGTTCGCCCGTGGGCGGGCGTGGCCGGCAGCACCTGTCTGTGTGGCTGAACGTCGCACCACGGGCGACGTCGTCCGCCTGCGGCGGACTCCGTCGACCGTGCCACCCCTGTCATGCCAACGTCCCGCACTCCGGGCACCGGTCGCCGAACGGGTTGCCCTTCAGGTCGTAGCCGCAGCTCACGCATCGATCCGCCCGGCCACGCTGCTGCGCGCGGCCGGAGCGCTTCACCGCCAGTACGAACGCGGCGAA
>JADFOJ010000142.1 GCA_022562915.1 Planctomycetota bacterium
GCGCGCGGGCGTTGCGTGACCGTCTCGCCCGACGAGCGCCGTCACCCGCATCGCGAAGTACGTCGACGGCGGGTTGTGACCGAAGCCCGACAGTGTTCCGATGGTCGGCTGCTGCACGTGCGGCGGTTCGAGGGCGCGGCCGCGGACGCGCAGCAGCCGGGGTTGCGCGGTGACCCCGGCGGCCAGATCGTCCGGTGCGACCCAGTGCTGACGAACAACGGTCCAGCTCGCCCCGAAGCCGACCACACCCACCGCGATGAGACCGATCGAGCCGGTCGCGGAGAACCGGCTGCGGCGCACGCTCAATCCCAGCGCGCAACCAAGCGCCGCCAACCCGGCCGCCGCCCACGGCCACACGGCCGGGCCGGGGCACCACGATCCCGCGGCAATACCCACCGCCAGCGCCGCAGCCAGGATCGACATCCGATGGCGCTGGTCTACCGCTGCCGGGGGCTCACTCGTCACACTGTCTTGGCGCACCACGGGCGGCCAGTGTCGCCGCCGGCCGGCTCAGGCCCTGTGATACTGCGGAACCGCCGCGGGGCCCGGGCGCAGGGCCTTCGTGCGCCGGCGGGCTGCCGCGCGGCGCCACGACGCTATTCTGGTCCCTGACACGCCCGCCAGCCAGGCCCACACGCACACCTGGTTCATCAGCGTCGTCCGCCAGACGCCACCGCTGAGCCAGCGCCGCGCCGAGGTCGTCACCGACTCCGGCACGATCGCGATGCGACCCATCTTCCGGAGACGGCGGATCATCGCGAAATCCTCCATCGCGTCCACCTCCGGGTAGCCGCCGACGGCGCGGAAGGTTTCGGTGCCCAGGAAGATCGCCTGGTCGCCGTAGGGTAAGCCGAGCCAGCGCGAGCGCCGGTCCACCGCGGCCTCGATGAGGCGGAAGGATTTTTGCGGCGCGTCGATCCGGAGGCCGAAGGCGCCGGCGACGATCCGGGCGCGGCGTCCGGGTCCGGGCGCGGATCCGGGGGCGCGGATCCGGGGGCGGGGGCGGATCCGGGGGCGGGGGCGGGGTCGGTCATGGCCCGGGCGACGTGGCTGGTGAACCCCGCCGGCAGTGCGGTGTCGGCGTGCAGGAACAGCAGTACCTCGCCGGTGGCAACGGCTGCCCCGGCGTTCATCTGCCGGCCGCGTCCCGGCTCGGACACGACGACGCGCGCACCGTGCGATTCGGCCACGGCTGCCGTCGCGTCGCGGCTGTGCCCATCGACGACGATGATCTCCCACGGCTCACCCTCGCGCACCCGATCGATCGCATCGCCGATCACGGCGCATTCGTCCAGGGCGGGGATGATGACGGAGATTCGCACCGGGGGCTTCGGTCGTGGGGGGTCTGCCGGACCTATCGACGCACGCCGTCACGGTACTGGAAAAACATCGTCACGGGGCGTTGGCGCGGCTGTTCAGAACCCAACTGTAGTCCAGCCAGCGTACCTTGACGCGGCGGCCCTCGTCCAGGGCCCGTTTCAAGGGTGGCGAGTACCGTGCGGCGTACTGCTGCACCGTCATGCCCGTCTGGGTGAAGTCGCTGCCGTACCAGTCGTAGAGCTTGGTGAGCCGGAGCACCGCGCGATCCGCATCGAAGCGAAGCCAGCGGTCGTGCTCGTGTGCATACCGCATCTGGTCGTCGAGCTGCGCGTCGATCCGGGCGGCGTCGAAGGCCTCGTTGCGCAGCTTCGGGCAACCGACGGCGGCGCAGACCAGCGCGAAGTGGATCCGCGGCTCGTTGAACTTCGGCCGTATCTGCTTGTGCTCGATGTCGTTGAGGCTCAACGTGTGGCCGCCGACGACCCAGCGCTCGTGGTCCCACCGCTTCGCGGTCGGGATGTCCTTGATCGACTTCACGGGATGGAAGTCGAGAATGAGTCGCAGTGTCGCCGCGTTGTAGGCGTTGATAAGCAGGGCCAGTTTCTCGTCGCGGCTCATCGTGTCGAAGGGCGCCCGGGCGATGGCGGTCAGGTACTCGTCGAGACGGGCCGAGTCACCGTGCAGCCCGTCGTAGTCCACCCAGCCGTCGGCGTCGACGTGCTTTTTCAGTAAGGCGTCGAACGTGGAGTGATCGAACGGGGGCGCCGTGGACTGCCCGGTGTCCGTATGGGCCTCGATGAGAATCACCGTCGGCGGTCCGAGCCTCGCGCGGATCGCGTCGCGCTGCACCCACGCCCAGGTTGCCATGGCGATCATCATCACCGCCAGCCCCAGGGAGACCATCGCACCCCAGGGCCGGCCGGCCGGGCGGGCTTCGATCGCATCGGTCACGGTGTCGTGCTCATTCACGGGTCCGTCGTCCATATGAAGGATCGTATGTTGTTGCAACACCCGCCGCGCCCGGGCCGTGATGTACAGGACAACCGCCACCGACGCGGCAAGCGCCACCAGGCGGGCAACCCACATCAGCGTGCTCGCCGAGCCGGCACCGGAGACCGCGGCCAGGCCCTCCCTGCCGACGTGGCCGAAGTAGACCCACATCAAGCTGCCGGGCAGCATGAACAGCCAGCTCGCCAGCGCGTACGGCACCAACCTGACGGCGGTGAGACCGAAGAGGTAGTTGGAGAAGCCGAACGGCACGAACGGTGTCAGGCGCAGCAGCGCGACGACCTTCCAGCCACCGTCGCTGATGGCCTGGTCCACGGCCCGGAAGCGAGGATGGCTCTCGATCATGCCCGCGAAACGCTGCCGCCCCGCGGCCCGGGCGATGATGAACGCCACGACCGCCGCCGTCGTCGCTCCGAGCGAGGTGGCCGCCAGACCCCATACAGGGCCGAACATGGCGCCTGCCGCCATGGTCAGGACCGACGCGGGCGCAAGCAGCACCACGGCAACCGCGTACAGAACGGCGAACGCCGCCGGCGCCCAGGGCCCGAGGCCGCCGATCGAGATCTCGAACCCGTCGAGCACTCGATCCAACGGCAACGTCCGCGCCAGCCACGCCACCGACCCGGCGATCGCGACCACCGAAATCCAGGTGATTGGCCGTGCCAGCCGGTTGGCGGTGTCGGACAAGGTCATGCTCTCTTTGATCGGCTTGATCGTACCGGGGGCTTGGCGAGAGCGTGGGCAACCAGCGGTCGAGCGTCCTTATTCCGCGGATCCGTCTGTGCAGAGTTCTGGG
>JADFOJ010000088.1 GCA_022562915.1 Planctomycetota bacterium
ACTGGTTCGAACTTGCACGTAGCGCAATCGAGTCGCGGCCGACCATCCGGGCCGGGTTGCTCGCGACGCAGGCGATCAGAGGTCAATTCAACCGGAAGGTCATGGATCGAATCATGGCTTCGACGCCTGTGTTCGATGCTTGGGCCGATCGCGAGTGGATCCTTGAAGGCGCGGCGGTTCAAGTCTCGATTGTCTGCTTTGGAGGGCATGCAGAGTCGCCGCTCCACCTGGACGGCCAGCCGGTCTCGAACATCAATGCCAACCTCAGCGACGGTGTGGATCTCACGAGTGCTCGCAAGCTGCCCGGCATGGATGGAATCGCCTTCATGGGCAACACGAAAGGAGGTGATTTCGATGTTGACTGGGTGAAGGCTCGGAGGTTCCTGGCGGCACCAAATCCCCACGGGCTTTCGAATTTCGATGTCGTTCGCCCGTGGGTGAATGGCATGGATCTTACAGGCCATAACCGCTGCAAATGGCTCATCGACTTTGGAACGGACCGGGACCGTTCGAAGGTGTCGTGTTATGAGTTGCCATTCAGACACACGGAGGTACACGTTCGACCAGAACGTGAAACGAATCGCCGTGTCAGCTATGCGAAGTATTGGTGGATTCACGCGGAGCCCAGGCCGGCGATGCGGGCGGCTCTGGCCGGTCGCGGTTACACAGCCACGCCGAACCTCACCAAGTATCGATTCTTCGTCAAGCTGCATGGGTACGTGGTGCCGGACCACCAGTTGATCATCTTCACACGCACGGACGACTATTTCTTTGGACTTCTACAGAGCAGCATCCACGAACTCTGGGCTCGGCAACAGGGCACACAACTCCGCGAAGCCGAGAGCGGCTTCCGATACACGCCGACTACATGCTTTGCGACTTTTCCACTCCCATGGCCGCCCGACTCCGAACCGGCTGAGAATGATCGCGAACGGCCCTACCGTGACGCGATTGCCAAGGTCGCACGGGCGCTTGACGACCGGCGTGGGCGGTGGCTCAATCCGCCAGAGTGGATTGCGGAGATTGCCAAGGAGATCGACGCAGCGGATGACTTTGCCGACGTGGCGGCGGTCAGCGGTGGCGACGCGCAAAGACTCATCCGGCACGCCGCCATCACTGCGCAATCCATAGAGGACGAACGGTTCAAGAAACGGACGCTAACGAATCTCTACAACGAACGCCCGACGTGGCTCCGGTTGGCCACAAATCCCTCGACGAAGCAGTTCTCGCCGCATACGCCGCGATTGATCCTGCGGGCGGCTGGACTCCTGACTGGGCTGACGTCTTCGTGGAGACGGGGGCCGGGCAGCCCCTCCCCGACGCTGCGGACGACTCGCCGCACCCGCTCGCCGAGCGGCGCGATGAGATTGAGCAAGCAATCCTCGCCAACTTGTTGCGCCTGAATCAGGCGCGGGCTGCTTCTTCTGTATCGACAGAGTGAGACCGGCCCCGGGGCGGATTGCCCGGCTGTGCCCCAGATGTAGCGCCTGTTCCTTGGTTGCAGCGCCTGTTCCATGGTGAGTTTTTTGGCTTTTCTCGCTTTTTCATGGAGGAACCCTTGACAGCTAGTTGGTATTGATTAGGGTGTACAAAACCCTAAGAAAGGAGGCCAACATGGCCGGGGAAGCTGCAGGGCAAGGGCAAGAGAATGGACAAGTCCGGACGAAGGCATCACGCGCCGTCACGGACGACCTCGTCCTCCAGGAGGGGTTGCCGATGAAGGAGGTCGAGCGGCGCATCGGCGTCGCGATCGCCTCGGCGGGGCGGCAACACCGTGTCGCGGCGTACTTCCTGCGCGACGTCCACCAACGCGGGCTGCACCAGCTCGCGGGGCATCCCACCGTCGTGAACTACGCCGTCGGTCGCTTCGGCATCAGCCGGCGCGAGGCGCGCGAGCTGTTCGCGGCGGGCATGGCGCTTGCCGACCTGCCGGTGATCGACGAGGCGTTCCGCGAGGCGGGGTTGTGCTGGTCCAAGGTCCGTCAGCTCGTCAAGGTCGCCGTCGCCCAGCACGACGCGGCGTGGCTGCAGCGCGCCCGTGAGCTTCGCATCGACGAGCTTGCGCTCGAGGTGCGCCTCGCGAAGCGCGGCGAGCCGCCGCGCAACCGCGACGACCGCATGGGATTGCCCGAGATCCGTCTGCGGCTCAACGCGTCGATGCCGCCGGACGTCTATGCCAAGTGGGAGCTGGTCTACGCCAAGATCGCCGCCGAGTGCGGCGGGTCGATCGAGCCGTGGCAGTGTCTCGATGCGCTGTTCGACCTCGGCTTCGCGCACCAGCCCGACGACGGGCCTGCGCCGACCCTGGACACCTGCGTCGTGGTCCATGGCGACGACAACTGCGTCGCCACGCGGGACTGATCCGGTGCAACGAGTCCGCCGGGACCATTGAGCTGCGTCCGGGCGTGCCCCTTGATGATGACCCGGGCGACTCGGATCACCGGGAGAAAAGTGGCGCACTGCGCCACCCGCACCTGTCCCACCCCGGCACGACTGGCCGACCTGGTCGGGCAGCACCGGGTGATGTCGTCGCTGCAACTGGCTGTCGATGCGGCCCGGATCGGCGAGCCCATGGGTCACACACTGCTGTCTGGCCAGCCCGGGCGGGTGGCACGGTCGACGGAGTCCGCCGCAGGCGGACGACGTCGCCCGTGGAGCGACGCCCGACCACACGGGCGATCTCGTCCGCCTGCGGCGGACTCGCTCGACCGTGCCACCCACCTGCTGCGGCTGGGTCTCATCGCGATCGTCCCCGGCGGGCGCGTCGCGGCGTGAAGCGTCACCTGGCGGCCACGCTCGTCATCGGCGATGACATCGGGCAGCTCAGGCATGGCTCCCAAGCGCGCGCTGCTTGCGGCCGAGCAGCAGTGCCAGCAGGAGCCAGCCCGCGGCGAAGGGGATGACCGCGAAGCAGACGCCGGGCAACGTCAGGCCGATGGCGAGCAGACCGGCGTGCGCCCAGATCCCGACCTGGTCGCCGGAGCGGTAGACGAAGGTGTCGATGACATTCTTGGTCTTGTACTTGTCCTGGCGGGCGACGACCGTGTAGAGCACCTCGCGGGCCGGACGGCTGATGGCGTAGTTCGATGCCCGTCGGACCGCCTCGAACGCGGTGAGCAGGACCACCGCCGGCAGCCACTCGGGCCGGGCCAGGCCGGTGCCCAGCAGCGCGAAGCCCAGCAGCGTGACCGCCGGCAGGACGGCCAGCGTCGGGCCGACGCCGAACCGCGCCATGAGGCGGCTCGTCAGGAAGACCTGTGCGAAGATCGTCACGACGCCCGTCCACAAGTCGATGCGGGCGAAGAAGGCGATCCGCGCGACCTGGTCCGCCGTCTCCTGTACCGCGATCATGATCTTCGTCGCGTACAGGATGGTCGAGGTCATCGTGTAGCAGAGAATGAACAGCGCGATGCCCGCCAGGTAGGGCGACCGCACGATACGCAGGAGACCGTCCAGCGGACCCCCGCCGATCACCTCGTCACCCGGGGACTTCTCTTCGGTGCCTTTTTCCGTCCATCGCGCGGCGGACAGGGCGTTGAGCCGGTAGACGCACCAGCACGCTGCTTCCAGGAACGCCATCGACAGCACCAGCAGGTTCTCCGTGCCGCCGACCCGGCCGGCGAGCCCGCCGGCGATCAGCGACCCGCAGATCTGCCCCAGCGTTCCCCCCACCGCGACGATGGCGAACAGCCGCTTGCCCTGCACGTTCGTGAACAGGTCGGCCATGAAGCTCCAGAAAATCGAGACCACGAACAGGTTGAAAACGCTCACCCAGACGAAATACGTGCGCCCCATCCAGACCTGGGACTCCTCGGGCACCACCTTGAAGAGGACCAGGAACAGAAGGAGGTTCACGATGAAGAAGCGGTACGCGTAGGGGATGAACCGGCGCCGCGAGAGCCTGGTCGTGATCGCCGCGAAGACGATGCTCGCCACGAGCATCGAGACCGCGGTCGCCAGGTACAGCCACGGGAGGTTCCTCGCCCCGCTCGCCGCCCCCCAGGCATCGCGGAACGCCCGGAGGATGTAATACCCGGACATCAGGAAAAAGAAGTACGCACACGACCAGGCCAGGGCGGTGATCTCCCCCGGCTCGACGGTGAACAACCTGAATGAGAAGGGTCTGTCGCGGTCGGTCATGAGGGAACAGAAATCGTGGTCTCGCGTCTCTAGAGCGGGCCGTTACCATCCGGAGAGCGGGCCATGGTACCCGTCCCGCGCCAGGAGAAACCGCGTGCCGCAATCCCGCCGAGCGTTCCTGCAGGCCGTCTCCGCCGCCGCCACCGCCATGGCTGCGGCGCCCATGGCGACCGGGCAGTCAACGAGGGCCGCGACGCGCGCTTCGCGGAAGCTCGACCTGCTCATCCTCGGCGGCACGGGTTTCCTCGGCCCGGCGATCGTGGAGTCGGCGATGGCCCGCGGCCACAGGATGACGATCTTCAACCGGGGCAGGACGCGCCCGAACATCTTCCCCGGCGTCGAGCGGCTTGTCGGCAACCGCGATCCCCTCAAGGACGACGGGCTGGCCGCGCTGAAGGGCCGACGCTGGGACGCCGTCATCGACACGTCCGGCTACTACCCGCGCATGGTCCGGGCGTCGGCCCGGCTGCTCGCCGACGTCGTGCAGCAGTACGTGTTCATCTCGTCGACCTTGGTGTACTCCGACAACAGCATCGTGGGCATGGACGAGTCCGGTCCGATTGCGACCATGGAAGACCCGACGCTTGAATCGATGGGCGACCAGGGCCAGCACTACGGTGCGCTCAAGGCGCTCTGCGAGCAGGCGGCCGATGAGGCGACCGGCGGCCGCGCCACGAACATCCGTCCCGGTCTCATCGTGGGCCCGCGCGACAACGTGCCGCGGTTCACCTACTGGCCCGTGCGTGTCGAGCGCGGCGGGGAGATCCTCGCGCCCGGCGATCCCGATGATCCCGTGCAGTACATCGACGTCCGCGACCTCGCCGACTTCGTGATCACCTGCATCGAGAACAGGACCACCGGGTACTTCAACGCGACGGGGCCGAACTCGCCGACGACCATCGCCGAGCTGCTGTACGGCTGCAAGGCCGTGACCGGCGGCGACGCCACGTTCACGTGGGTCCCCGCGGAGTTCCTGGAGCAGCGCGGCGTCAACGCCTGGGCCGAGATGCCGGTGTGGGTCCCGCCGCGGGAGGGGTACGAGGGGTTCCACCGCATCGATATCGGCAAGGCGATCGCCGCCGGCCTGCGGTCCCGGCCGCTCGCCGATACGGTGAGGGCGACACTCCGCTGGTACCACGCGTGGCCCAGGGACCGGCCCTTCCCGTGGCGCGGCAGCCTCGAAGCCGAGCGCGAAGCAGAGGTCCTCGCCGAGTGGCATGACCGGGGATAAAGGGGGCACGTCCGTGCTAACCCTGGGCGTACCCGCAGTGGTTGCAGTAGTCGCCCTGCGGCGTCACGACCAGCCCGTACAGGAAGCCGCAGGTCGGGCAGCGTCGACCCGCCGACCTGCCGGCGCGGCGCTCGACGGTGTGCGATGCGGGCTCCGCGGTGTGAACCTCCATTCGGGCCCGGCGGGACTCGCGCGGAAACGCCTGCAGATGCACGATGGTCTGCGCATCGGCCTCGCCCCAGGCGAGCGCCGACGCCGTGAGTCGATTGGTCACCCGAAGGTTCGGGACGCTCGCCGCGTCGTTCACCTCATCGACCTTGACGTCCTCGGCGACATCCGGGCCGAACAGCCGGTACGACGGGTCCTCGTGCGAGGGCCCGACGAGAGGCACCACTCGGAGCGACTTGAACTCCAGCGGTTCGCCGAACTCGATGCCTGACAGGAGACCGTGTGCAGCGATTGAGACCATGTTTTCACCTCCATGAGAAAACTCGACAGAGTGACCGCGCGACGGCGGGACGGCCCGTGCCGAAAAGATGACAACAGGATTCAGCAGCCCCATCCAACAAGCTCGCGAGATGCCGGCTGGCGGCATTCGCGTGTGCATACTGGCTTCACGCCATTTTCTTCAGGTGCCTTGCGGCGGCGTCGTGGTCGAACCGCCCAACGGCGATGGGATTTTATGCACGCCGCAAGTCAAGTCCTGCCTGCGTCAACCGCCGATGGCCGACATCGTGCGCGCCGGCGCGGTGAAGTCCGCCGAGCCGATGCCGTGACCGGCCTGCTTGGTCCACATGGAGTCGACGAGGAAGTCGCGGATCTCCTCGTCGGCAGCGCCGTCGCGCAGCAGAGCGCGCACATCCCATTCCTCGTGGCTGAACAGGCACGGGCGGACCTTCCCGTCGGCGGTGATCCGCAGGCGGCTGCACGCGCCGCAGAACGGCCGGCTCACGGAGGCGATGATCCCGATCCGGCCCGGCGCACCGTCCGCGAACCGGAAGTTGAGCGAGGTGCTGGCGGGATCGCAGCTCTCGACGGGCACGAGCTCGTACCGCCGCCCGATGGCGGCGAGCATCTCATCGGCGGTCACGACGGTCTCGCGGCTCCAGGCCTTGCTCGAATCCAGCGGCATGAACTCGATGAGTCGTAGTTCGACGGCGTGCTCGCGGGCGAAGTCGGCGAAGTCGGCGAGCTCGTCGTCGTTGACGCCGCGCATGACCACGACGTTGACCTTTATGGGATGGAAACCCGCGGCCTTGCCCAACCCGATGGCGTCGATCACGGTCTGCGGCGTCGCGGCCGTTCGGGTGATCTCGGCGACCCGTTGGGCCCTCATGCTGTCGAGGCTGAGCGTGAGGCGGTCCAGGCCGTCGCGACGCCACCTCTCCAGCGGCATGCGATCCAGCAGCGAGCCGTTGGTGGTCATCGCGATGTCGTCGAAGCCCATCGCGCCCACGCCGGCGATCAGCTCGTCCAGCCGCTGGTACAGGGTCGGTTCGCCCCCGGTGATCCGGAGCTTGCGGATGCCCAGCGACGCGACGACGCGGGCGATGGTGAGGTACTCCTCCAGCGAGAGCAACTCCCTCTTGGGCATGTACCGGAAGTCCGGGTCCATGCAGTAGACGCACCGGTAGTTGCAGCGGTCGGTGACACTGAGCCGGAGGTCGCGGATCGTGCGGCCGTGTGAGTCGATGAGTCTCCCCGGACCGCGGGCCTGGCCCGGGGCCGGCGGCGGCGTTTGCCCGACGTCAGCGGAGTCCGGTCGTAGGATGGGCAGGGCAATGGACATCTTCGAGGGACTCTTCGCTCAACGAGCGTGGGAGTCTCATTCTACCGGAGGCACCGGATGCGTGGCGCGAACAGCCTGAATGGCCCGGAACGCCTGGACGGCTGGACATGGGCGATCTTCACGGTCCGCTGGGTGCTTGGCCTGATCTTCTTCATGGCCGGCTGGTGGAAGTGCTTCACGATGGGGCCCATCCAGCACGCCCGGGCGTTCTTCATCGGTGGATTCGAGGGCCGGTGGATCCCGGACTGGCTGCACTGGGCCGTCGGCACCTCGATCCCGGTCGTGGAGCTGGTCGCCGGGGCGCTGATATGCCTGGGGCTGTTCCGCCGCGGCGCCTACATCGCGTTGGGCGCGATCCTGGTCACGGTAACCTACGGCCACCTGCTGCTGGAGCCGCTGTTCGACACGACCAGCCACATCTTTCCCAGATTAGCCCTGCTCGTCTTCGTCTGGGTCGCCCCGCGGCAGCTCGACGTGCTGAGCCTCGATGCCCTTGTCCAGCGTCTGGGCGCCGGGATCCGGCCGAAGGAGCCTCTCGCGGACGGCGATTGAACTGTACGATGAGTTCAGCCATGGCGCTTCTTCGTACCGTCCCGAGGGTACTGGCCGTTCTTGTATTCGTTGTTCACGCGTGCCCCGCGCGGGCCGGCGTCCTGAACGTGCCCGGTGAATATGCCACGATCCAGCAGGCAATCGATGCAGCCGACGATGGGGATCTCATCGTCGTGGCGCCGGGCACCTATTCAGGACCGGGCAATGTCGAGCTCAATTCCCTCGGACGAGACCTCACCATTCGATCGCAAGACGGTCCCGATTCCTGCATCCTGGATGCGCAGCACCTCGGGCGACATTTCGTCTTCGAAACCGGTGAGACGAGTGACTTCCTGATCGATGGATTCACGATGCGCAACGGCAGCGCGTGGGAGTCCGAGTCCGCCGTCGGCGAGGGAGGGGCGGTTCTCTGCGACAACGGCAGCAGCCCGCTCTTTCGCAACTGCCGGTTCGTTCGCAACGAGGCGTTTGCCGGGGGGGCGGTCATCGCGACATCGTCAAGCCACCCGCGTTTCGAGAACTGCACGTTCGGGCACAACCGCGCGACGTGGGGCGGAGCACTCGGCGTCGTCGACTTCAGCAGCCCGAGTCTCCATCACTGCAGCTTCAAGAACAACTCGGCCCGGATCGGGGGCGCGATCGTCGGCTGGTTCGGCTGGTATTTCAGTGACGATTCGGGGCCCGACATCGACCAATGTGAATTCGCCGGGAACCACGCTCTTGATACGGTCACGATGCCCTCTGCGGGCGGCGCACTGTACCTGTTCAGAAGTTATCCCTATGTCTCCCGATGCATCTTCCGCGGCAACCGCGCCGAAGGAGCCGGAGGCGCACTGCACGGCCACAAGAGCAACCCATTGCTGGTGAGTTGCCTGTTCGTCGACAATGAAGCCGTCTGGGCAGGCGCCTGCTACAACGACCCCTTCAGCGTCCCGGCCATCGTCAACTGTACGATCGTGAACAACCGTGCAAAGCTTGCAGCCGGTGGGCTCTGGTCAACTCATCTCGGGGCCACGATCGCCAACTGCGTCCTGTGGGGCAACCACGCCTCGACGGGTGACGGCGATCAGATGTGGGGATCGAGCTTCATCTTCAACTCGGTCGTCGAGGGGGGGTGGCCCGACGGCTGGGAGATCTCGCAGGAGAACCCGCAGTTCCTCGATCCCAAGGCCGGCGACTTCCGCGTGTCGCGGCGCTCTCCCTGCGTGAACCTGGGTTTCATGTACTACGTGCCCGACGATGCGGAGTTGGACCTGGCCGGAAACGCCCGAGTAGTCTGCGACGCCATCGATGCGGGTTCGTTTGAAGTGCAACTGGCCCGGTGCGGCGAGTAATCACAACTGCTTGAGCAGGCCCAGCGACCGGCCGCGATTGTTCCAGCCGGGAAACATGTCGTTGACAGCCCTTGCGTCCGGCGGGTCATAACCGAACAGCTTGACGAGCACCTCGGCGAAGACCAGGCGGAAATCGGTGTACACGGGCAGGTCGCGGCCGTCGGCGAGGTTCGCGACGTCGAGGCCCGTCCACCGGCCGTACATCCTGTTGCCGTTGACCATCTCGCCGATGACCAGCATGTACCCGCCTCGGCCGTGGTCGGAACCGCGGTTGCCGTTCTCCTTGACGGTGCGGCCGAACTCGCTCATCACCAGCGTGCACACCATGTGTCGGCGATTGCCAAGGTCCTTGTAGAACGCGGCAATCGACTTCGACAAGTTCGCCAGCATGGGTGCCATGACGCCTCCGGAACCGCCTTGACGTATGTGGTGGTCCCAGTTGCCGTAGTCGACCGCAGCAATCTCCAACCCGACATTCGCCCGGATCACCTTGGCGACGGCCTGGAGCTTCTCGCCGAGATCCGGCGGGTACTGCACGTGCGTGTCCGGTGACTCCTCGATGATGCGTCGCAGTTCGCGCAGCCTGCGGATCGTGTTGCTGCCCGCCGACACGATGCGCTGCCGCTGGGCCGCTTCGTCGATCGGTGGTGGCTCCGGTTCTTTACGTGATTTCTTTCGGCGCCCGGGCCTGCGCGTGTCGGCTTGCATCTCGGCGGCTTTGGCGGCACGGTGCATTTTCCGGTCCTCGTCACAGCCGTAGAGCTCTTCGAAGACGGCCATGGCCCGTTCGTGCCGGTTCGACTTCCGGGCGGGCGCGGCAAGCACGGGGTACTGCCCGCGCAGGGATCGCGGCAGGAGCGGCTGGATGGCGAGGGCCCGCAGCTCGGGATCGGTCTGCGTCTTCGTCTGTTCGAGATAACGGTTCAGCCAGCCTTCGGAGATGGACTTGATGCCGGGCGCGGCTCGCTCCATGAAGTCCTGGGCGTCGAAATGGCTGCGGGTGTCGTTGGGTGAGCCGACGTTGATGATCGGCGCGATCTCGCCCGCATTGATCATCGGCAAGAGCGGGGCCATCGCGGGGTTAAGACGAAACGTACGATTATTGATGTGTAGCGCGTCGTTAGGCAGGATGGAGATCGTCGGCCGCATCTGGTAGTAGGTTCGATCGTCGAAGGGCACGAAGACGCTCAGCGGGTCGGATCCGCCGCGCAGGTAGATCACGACCAGCGTGGGTCCGGAGTCACGCTCGGGGAGGTTTCTGGCACCGTAGACATAGGTCGGTGCGAAGATCTCCTTACCGATCGCACCCACACCGGCGGCCGTGAGCATCGTCGCTGTGGACTGCTTGAGAAAATCGCGTCGTGTGGATTCCATCGCCTGGTCTCCGAAGCGGATCTACTGCTGCTGGAAGGTGGGTGACCCCAGTATCAGCCCCAGCACCATGTGGGTGAATCGGCGATCGACCGTTCGGTCCTGGATCGCCTGGTCGATGACGGTTGCGGTCTGCCGATCGACGCCGCCGGGCACAATGGCGTCAATGAGCGCGTCCTTGATGTGCGCGGCTTCGAATCTCGCGAGCGACTCATACGGCTCGTCGGGCAGCTCCACTCCCGGGATGTCACCGGCACTGAGCCGCAGCGCGAATGCCCATCGGTGCACCAGCACCCCGGGGTACAGCCACGCCTCAGCCTGATCGTAATAGCCGGTGGGGTCTTCACAATCGTAGATCGGTTGACCCATTGCACGCAGCTCGCGGATGACCTGGCCGCCGTTGGTCACACGTGCGCCGCTTGACCGCACCGCGGAGACGACGAACTCGAACGGCGTCTTGAACTTGGCGCGGAAGTTCCCGCGGGCCGCGAACTCGGGGTCGTTCACGATGACCTCGTAGACCCTCGGGAGGTAGCCGTTGGTCCGGCGGAACACGCGCGCCACTCGAGTGACCAGCTCGGGTGAGGGCTCGTCATTGACGAGGTAGCGGCAGAGCTTCCACGAAATAAACCGGGCGGTGCGCTTATGGGTAGCAAGGCCGATCACGACCTGCTCGCCCGTTCCGAGGGCCAGGTTGCCTGGGAGACGTGGGAGACGCGTACCGAACATCCATTTGTCGAACGTGTAGTGGACATCCGCGTTGAAGACGAATCCGTAGGTTCCGCGCCGGCCGGGCTTGCTCCACCCGACTGTCCAACCGGTGAGCAACTTCGCAAGATTGGTGACGTCCGCCTGCGTGTACCCGTTGTCGACACCGAACGTGTGAAGCTCCATCAGCTCGCGGGCGTAGTTCTCGTTCAGACCGTTCTGGAGTCGCCTGAGCGCCTTCACCGATCGCGAGACGTTCTCCCTGCCCACCTGGCGATCGACGATGCGCTGTTCGTTCGGAGACAGCGGCGCCCGCGAAACCCAGTTGTCAAGATAGAACAGCATGGCCGGGTGTTGTGCGGACGCCAGGACCATGTCACTGAAGCGCCCGAACGCATACCGGCGAATGACGTTCACCTCGTAGTGGTTGGCGAGGAAGCTGCCGTTGGTCTTTCTCCGGTCGACGGTGAAGTGGTTGCGCCAGAACTCGACCATCACCTCGTAGAACTGGCGTTTGCTGTGCGCCGCGCGGTACACCACGGACCGGCTGAGCTCGCCGGCGACCTCGCGGCTGAGCTTGCGGAGATGCTTCATCTGCTCCTGGGTGTGCGGACGGGGGTACTCGGGTCGATACCGTGCGAAGATGTTCTCCATGCTCATGTGCAGGGAGGGGAACTTCTCGCGGATCTGCCGGTCGACTTCGCTGTCGTCAATCTTGCCGGGTCGGAGCTGCTGGTGAACCCATTGCTTCCAGCCAATGTCCATGACCTCGTCGACCTGCCCCGGGGTCGGGCCAAAAGCGAGACGATTCAGGACGTGAAAAGTCATCTCGCGGTCGTTGAGGGGCCCGTCGCTGCGTACCGGCTCGGCCAGCAACGAGGGCTGGTCGACTGGCGGGTTCGTGGCGGGCTGCGTGGTCTGCGCGGACGCACACACCAGAAACGCCGCGGGGAGCAGGGAGGCCGCGACGTTGGCACGAATCAGGTTCGGCTCCAGGGTCCGTCGCTTCATCGTCGGTTACTCCGCCACGTTGAAGTGTACCACGGCGGCCCCGCTTGTCACCCGGATTCCTGGCCGGCCACCGCGGACAAGGCGTTCTGGAGCGCTTCAAACGTGGGGTATCGGTCTTCGCGATCGAGCGACGTCATCTTCTCGATGACCGCGGCCAGTGCCTGGCCCAGCGACTCGTCCCCGACGAGTGCCCCAGGGCGCAAGCACTTGACGTGTTCACGGTTTCCGAGAATCGCGTAACACGAGTCTCCCTCGAAGGGCGGATCCCCCGTCAGCACGTGGTAGAAGGTTGCCCCCAGCGAGTACATGTCGCTGCGGTGGTCAACCGGCAGGCCGCCGACCTGCTCCGGGCTCATGTACAGCGGCGTGCCGAGGATCTGCTGTGGACGGGTCAACGGTGCGGTCGTCGACGACTCGGTCAAGGACTTCACGAACCGCGCCAACCCGAAGTCCGTGATCTTCAAGACTCCGCGGCTGTCCATCAGGATGTTCTGGGGCTTGATGTCGCGATGAATGACCTTGATCCTCTCCGCCTCCATCAGGCCGGAGGTCGCCTGTCCGAGCAGGTCCATCGCCTGCTCCACCGACAGCACGCCCTCGGGCCTCGCGGCCGCATAGCGACCGAGGTCACCACCATCGATGTATTCCATGACGAGGTAGTACACGCCCTGCTCCAACCCGGCGTCGTGGACCTGCACGACGTGGGGGGAGTTGAATCGGCCGACCGCCAGGGCCTCGCGCCTGAACCGCTCGAGACGCATTTCGTCACGGGAGTACTCCGGTCGGATCATCTTGATCGCCACTATCCTGTCGAGTCGCACCTGCCTGGCCCTGTAGACGGTGCCCATTCCTCCCTGGGAGATGAAGTCCAGGATCCGGCAGCCGCCGACGGTCTGCCCGATGCGGTCCTGGGGCGTCGGGCCTGCCGGGAGCCTTGTCAATGTGCGGGTGGAACTCCTGTCGAGGGTGATCGTCGCCGGGGCGCCGCTCTGCCCGGAGCCGGCGCTGATGCGCTCCACCAGGTGGTCGATTCCGTCGCTCGTAATACTCTCCCGGAAGTCCAGGCACGGGCAATGCCGAAGGTCGGGGCCGAGCTGGGACTCGTCCTGTGCACCCGGCAGGAGAATGGTGACCAGCGAAAGATCACGGTTGCGCGACTCCGCGAGCGCGCATTCGACTTCGGGCTCCTGGAAGGGGCCGACGCCGTGCGGACCCACCAGGACGGCGGCACATCGAGCGTGGCGGAGGGTCTCCTCGACCACGTGTATGCGGCCGGGGTCCCGCTCGACGCCCACCTCGTCCATCCATACCCGCAGGTTCTTCTCCTGGAGTTGCGTGCGGATGTGATAGGCCGCCTCGGCATCCCGGTGGTCGTAGGAGAGCAGCATGTCACAGTCCTCCAGACCATCACTCTGGTCCGTGACCAGTACGCACAGCTTCGTTTCACCGATGATCACGACGTCGGTGCTCGTGATGCGGTGCCGGCCCTGCCCGGTGATGTCTCGATTGTTGAGCAGCGTCCCGCTCATGCTGCCGAGATCCTCGATCCAGAGCCCCGAGGAGTCCCGGCCGATCCGCGCGTGCGGCCTCGAGACCAGCAGGTCCGGAGAGAGGTCCAGGTCGACCTGGACCCCCGGCTTTGGTCGACCGATGACAATCTCCGGGGAATCGACATCGAGCGTCGATTCGTCGTCGCGGAATGAGTAGAGAATGCGGAACACCACGGGCCGTCAGCGAGCTGCCCTGTAGCCACCCGGCAGCGCCTGCGCCTCCCGAACGAACGGAATGGTATCCTGCCGTACTCGATTGATCGGGAATAATTGTGCGTCGAAAGCATCAACCGCCGAACGAGCGAGGCAAATTCCATGGTCGCATTCAGCAGTCGTGCATTGAGTCGGATCAAGCGGGGTATTCAACGGCAGGGGTTATTGCCGTCTTGCCGACGATTCGTTGCCAACACGTTTAATCGTATTTTTCGCGCCCGGCTTTGTGTCTGGCAGTGGAAACAGGGTGACTCGCTCAGCGATGGATCGTGCGACATGATGATCGAACGCTTGGCGTCGGCGGACGCGTTCTGCGGCGATGGGT
>JADFOJ010000089.1 GCA_022562915.1 Planctomycetota bacterium
GCCGCCGCCGCCGACAGCGACAGCGCTGCTGTTCAGACGGTGACTCCGGCTCCGGCTCCGGCCAAGGCTCCGACTCCGACTCCGACTCCGACTCTGACTCCGGCCACGGCCCAGGCCATCCCGAATGGATCCTCGGAGTCCCCGGCGAAAGATCGCCCGACCACCGAACCAAAGCGGCGACGCGCCGTGTATGGTCGAGGTCGGCGGGCCATCGGCCGGTCCACCGTCAAGCAGGCCATGGAGAACTCCGACACATGACCGACGCCGCCGGGACAACGCCTCGCCGGCTGATCCTCCTGGGATCGACCGGGTCGATCGGGACCAACGCGCTGGCGGTCGTCGAGCACCTGCACGCCCGGAAGCTCAAGAACTTCGAGATCGTCGGGCTCGCGGCCGCGTCCAACACGGCGGTGATTGCCGACCAGGCGCGGCGGTTCGGTGTCAAGCACCTGGCCGTCGCGGACGAGGCGGCGGCGCGGACGCTCAACGACGCGTCGGGGTCATACACGGTCTACGCGGGTCCCGACGCGGCGCTGCAGCTCGTCGAGGCCGTTGCGGCCCCAGGCGACATGGTGCTCGGGGCAATGGTCGGCTCGGCGGGGCTGCCCGCGACGCTGGCCGCGATCGAACGGGGCTGCGACATCGCGCTGGCCAACAAGGAGACGCTGGTGGCCGCCGGCGAACTCGTCATGCCGCTGGTGCGCAAGCACGGAGTGCACCTGCTGCCGGTCGACAGCGAGCACAGCGCGATCTTCCAGTGTCTCGGGGCGTGCCGGTCGACGCGCGAAGTGTCGCGGCTCGTGCTGACGGCCTCGGGCGGCCCGTTCCGGACGTGGCCCGCGGATCGCGTGGCGCACGCCACCGTCGAGCAGGCGCTGGATCACCCGACGTGGAACATGGGCCCCAAGGTGACCGTCGACTCGGCGTCGCTGATGAACAAGGCCCTCGAGGTCATCGAGGCGCACTGGCTCTTTGACATGCCGCCGAACAAGATCGCCGTGGTCGTGCACCCGCAGTCGATCATTCACTCGTTCGTCGAGTTCGTGGACGGCTCGGTGGTGGCGCAGTTGAGTCCTCCGGACATGAAGAGCCCGATCCAGTACGCGTTGTCGTGGCCGGAGCGCCTCGACGGCTGCGCCGCGACGATGGACTGGCAGACCGCCGGCCGCCTGGACTTCGAGCCGGTCGATCACGACCGCTTCCCGGCCCTTCGCCTGGCGTGGCGCGTCATCGAGACCGGCGGCACGGCGGGCGCGATCTTCAACGCGGCCAACGAGGTTGCGGTGGTGGCGTTTCTCGAAGGGCGAATCCCGTTCGGTATGATCACACGGTTCGTCGAGCGGGCGCTGGACGCCGTGGAACACGGGCCCGTGACGAGCCTGCACGACGTTCACCGCGCCGATCGCGCTTCGCGCGACGCGGTCCGCGGTTTTGTTGAGTCACTGGCACATGAAGAGGCGCACGCCTGATGTTTGAAACCGGTTTCAATCTCGTCCTGATCGTTCTCGGCTTCGGCGTGCTGATCTTCGTTCACGAAGCGGGGCACTTCCTCGCGGCGAAGTGGGCGGGGATCCGTACCGAGGTTTTCGCGATCGGCATGGGCACCGCCGTCGTCTCGTGGCGCAAGGGCATCGGTTTCGCGTGGGGCTCGACGCACGACCGCGTCGTCGCCAGGGCCGGCAGGGCCGCACACGAACTCAGCCGGGAGCAGCTGGAACAGTACGAGATCGGCTGCACCGAGTACTCGCTGCGGTGGCTTCCGATCGGGGGGTTCGTGAAGATGCTCGGCCAGGACGACGCCGACCCGAGCAACGTCTCCACCGACCCCGGCAGCTACAACGTCTGCCCGATCGGCAAACGGATGGTCGTCGTGTCCGCGGGAGTAGTCGCCAACATCCTGCTGGCGATCGGTCTGTTCATCGTGGCCTTCATGATCGGCGTGCAATCGGAGATGCCCGTCGTAGGCGAGGTGTCGAGCCGAATGCCCGCCGGTACGGTTCGGGCGGTCAACGCCGATGCGTTGGGGGTTACGACGGTGGGCCTGAAGCCGGGCGACGTCATCACGCGCATCGACGGCAAGCCCGTACGGACCTTCGTGGACGTGCGCATCGCCAGCGCCATGGCCAGACCGGGTCACGTGCTGTCGATCGAAGTCGATCGACCAGGTGTCACCGAGCCGCTGTTGTTCCGGATCGAGCCGGAGAAGGACGCCACCGGCCTGCTCGGTATCGGCATCGATCCGGGGCGATCGAACCGCCTGTACGACGACGGCGAGTTCGTCCGCGAGATCCTTCAGGAGATCGGCCTTGCTGAATCGGGTGTCGTGCCCGGGATGCAACTGATCGCCGCCGGCGGCAAGCCGTTGGAAACGTACGAGCAGTTCCGGTCGATCGTGCGCGAGCTCGACGGCAAGCCGGTGGCCACGGTCTGGTCGGCGGTGGACGGCAGCGGCCGGCCGACGGGAGATGCGATCGCCCTCGACGTGGACGTCAGCCTGACCTACCAGGTGCTGTGGTATGCACAGCCGATTCCGGAGGTCGAGCAGAACGTCGAGCCGGGGCTGCTGGGCCTGACGCCGCTGGTGCGGATCGGCACCGTTCACCGCGGCCCCAACCAGGACGTCCTGCAGACGGGTGACGTGATCCTGAGGATCGGTTCCATCGACGGGCCGCGCTCCGCGCAGCTTCGCGGTGAGCTTGCCCGGTGGCGAGGCGGCGAGATCGAGATGGTCCTGTTGCGCGACGGCCGCGAGGTGCAGCTCACCGCCGACGTCGATCGCAAGGGGCACCTCAACATCGAGATCGGTCACGCATGGGACCTGCCGCTGATCGCCGAACCGATGACCCGGCTGGGGGTCGCGGGCAGTGACGGGGAATCGATCGATTCGCCCGTGGCCGGCCTGATGCTGATGGGTCGGAGCCGCATCGACGCCGTGAACGACACGCCGGTGACCGACTGGTCCTCGCTCAACGACGCGTTGCGGCGCAACACGCAGGTGGCGCTCCTGGCCGGCGAGTCGGCGAGCATCACGTTGACGGTCACGCACCCGACGCCCGGGAGAGAGTCCGAGACGATGATCCTGGAACTCTCCGCCGACGAGGTCGCCGGGCTCGGCGAGCTGGTATGGACGAGCGACCTGTCACCGTATCTCTTCGAGCCGCTGTACACCACGCTCACCGCGAGCGGCAACCCGGCGCGGGCGGCGGTCATGGGCTTCCAGGAGACGTGGAAGGTCGTGGTGATGACCTACCTGACCATTGACCGGCTGGTCCGCGGCAGTGTCGGCGTCGAGCAGATCCGCGGTCCGGTCGGCATCGTGCACATCGGTGCGCAAGTCGCCGATCGCGGGTTCACCTACCTGGTCTTCTTCCTGGGCATCATCAGCGTCAACCTCGCGGTGATCAACTTCCTGCCGATACCCATCGTGGACGGCGGGCTGTTCCTGTTCCTGATCTACGAGAAGCTCAAGGGGAATCCCCCGCCGCCGGCCTTCCAGAACGCCGCGACGATCCTGGGCATGGCGCTCATCGCGACGGTGCTGCTGGTCGTGACGTGGAACGACCTGGTGCGGCTGGTCGGGTAGAAATAGCGGTGTGGCACGGTAGAGCTTGCTCTGCCGTGTCTTCGAACGTCGCACCACGGCCGACGCCGAAGTTCGCCTGCGGCGGATCAACCGTGCCACACAGAGTCGCCGGCGCGGGGTGTGGCACGGTAGAGCTTGCTCTGCCGTGTCTTCGAACGTCGCTCCACGGCTGAATCCGCCTGCGGCGGACTCAACCGTGCCACACAGAGAATGTGAAGATAGTGGGTCTGTGCGGGTCGGACCGGTAACCGACCGCATGATTATCGTCCCGCGGTTTGTCGTTGCGTCGTGTGTATCCGATGCTCTGAATACGTTCCGAGCCCCCTACGCCGTGGATCGCGATGACCAGTCCACCCGAAGATCCAGCCAGCCCCTACGTGCTCGTGATCGAGCCGGACAAGACCACCGCGCAGCGGATGGTCGCGGCGCTGGGCAACAGCGACTGCGGAGTCCGGCATCCGTTGCGGCGGGGCCGGCGGATGCCGACATTGCCCGGTCGGCGCAGCATGCGGTGCGTCGTCATCGGCTCGCTGGCAGAACTCTTCGAGCAGGGCCTCGCCGGCGTACAACTGGTCATCTGCGCCGTACACCTGCCGGACGGAACGGGTCTCAACGCGCTGGACTATCTCGGCCGCTGCCACTCGCACCTGCCGGTGATCCTGTTCGGTACGCCCGACGACGCGCCCGTGGCGGTGGAGGCCATTCGGGCGGGAGCCGTGGACTTTCTCACTACGACCAGCCCCGACCTGCTGTCGCTGCCGCTGGCCGTCGAGAAGTGCCTGGTCCACCAGCGGGTCAAGCACGAGAACGAGCGGCTGCAGTCCGACCTCGGCGATTCGCTGACGGAACTCGCCGTCAAGAACCACCAGTTGCAGGCGCTGGTCCGCCAGCTCGAGGCGACCGCACGCACCGACGATCTCACCGGTCTGTTCAACCGTCGCTGGCTCAACGAACTGCTCGATCGGTCGTGGGAGCAGGCGGTCAGGAACAACCGTCCCCTGGCGTTCATCATGATCGACCTCGATGATTTCAAGACCGTCAACGATCGCAAGGGCCACCTGCGCGGCGACGAGGTGCTGCGGGAGGCGGGCCGGATCATCAAGGCCAACTGCCGCCAGGTCGACATGCCCGCCCGGTACGGCGGTGACGAGTTCTGCGTGCTCATGCCCGAGAGCGAGTCACTCGAGACCGGCCAGGTCGCGCGGCGAATCCTGGGCGAGTGGATGCGGGCCAACACCGCCAGGCTGCCGGGCGAACCGCGCATCGCCATGTCGATCGGCGTCGCCCAGATCGACGCCAGCAGGCCGGTCAACTCCGAGGAACTGATCCGTCACGCAGACGAGGCGCTCTACGCCGCGAAGGCTTCCGGCAAGGGCTGCATCATGGTCCGCGGCCGCGACGGCATCCACCCCGTCCAGTCGCCGCCCGGCGACGTGGGGACCAGCCGGGGTATCGCGGTACAGTGGTGAAGTAGAGCAGTAGAGCAGTAGCGAGCAGGGGGCCTGCTCGCCTGTTGTGAATGACCGTGCACGTTCGTGCAGGGTCAATTGGCCCGGCGCTTTGACATCGCCCGCTGCATGTCGCGTTTCATCTCACGCTCGGCCATGTCCTGCCGCTTGTCGTGCTTCCGCTTGCCGTGTGCGAGGCCGATCAGCAGCTTGGCCCGGCCGTTGACGAAGTACATCTTCAGTGGCACCAGCGTGTTACCCCTGGCCCGCGTGCCGGCGGCGAGCTTGCGGATCTCCCGGCGGTGGGCCAGCAGTGTCCGGACGCGGACGGGCTGGTGCTGGTGATGCTCGCCGGCGGGGGCGTATACGGCGATGTGGGCCCCGTGCAGCGTCAGTCGCGGCGGGGTCTCCGTCGCGCGGACGTAGCCCTCGGCGAGGCTGACCTGCCCGGTCCGGACGGACTTGATCTCGGTGCCGGTCAGGCGGATTCCGCACTCCAATGT
The DNA here is from genome assembly GCA_022562915.1 of Planctomycetota bacterium. Lineage (GTDB taxonomy): Bacteria > Planctomycetota > Phycisphaerae > Phycisphaerales > SM1A02 > JADFOJ01. The sequence continues at coordinate 5,535 of JADFOJ010000089.1, forward strand.
GGCTTCTATGAAATAGTCGCGCCGGGCGCGGCGGTTCTCGATGGTCGGCTCATTGCTCCGGGGTCTGTTCTTGGAGGCCATGGCTGGTGTGCAAACAGGCAAAGAGGGTCAAACGGGGTAATGACCAGGTCCGGCTGATGACTGCCGATTCCTCTCCTGGGGGGAAAGGTAGCGGGGAGGGTGGCGGATGCGTGGCTGTGACGACTCGCCGCGGTTGACCGTTTGACACTTGAGTCGGGCGGTTTGGGGAGTATAGTTGCCCCAAAGCGCCCCTGCCCTCGCGATCGGCGGCCACACACACTTCACAGCCGTCGCGCGGAACGAGAAAACGAACGAAGGAATAGAGCCCAATGGTAAACCGAACGCTTTGTGCTGTCGGAGCAGGTGGATTGTTGTTGCTGTGTGTCGGATCGCCCGTCGAGTCAAGCCCGCTTGCGGCACCCGACGGGGCCGTCGTGGTCAACAAGGCCGCCGCACGACAGAACTTCGAGTTGTCCAATGCCGGCACCCGTCTCGCGGAGTCGGCCGGCAGGATCACGCAGGTCTACGGCCGCGCGTTCTCGCACGGCGCAACGGCCGCCCAGAGCGCCGAAAGCTTCCGACTGGACCATGCCGAAATGTTCGGTACCCCGGCCCAGGAGATCGTCGCGGTCGGTCCGTTCGCCGACGGCCATCACGTCCAGCCGATCATGTACGACCAGGCCACCGGCACCTACAAGTTCACGGGTTTCTTCTACACGCAGCAGCGCCAGGGTGTCCCCGTCTTCCGGAGCGCCCTGAGACTCCTGGTCCGCAACGAGCAGGGCTTCCCGCTGGTACTCGCCGCGGCGGACCTTCGCGACCTCGGCGCACTGGAGGTACCGGCGAACGCCGCCGGTCCCCGGCAGCCCGTGGCCGTCCCGGCCGCGCTGCAGCGTGCACGCGAGGTCGCCCTCGTCGCGGGCGACCCCCGGGTCGCTTCCACGCGCGTGGTGATCTTCGCCGGCGTCGAGGACGAAGTCGTCGAGCCGCGTCTCGCCGATGAGTCGATCATCGAGATCGGTTTCGACCGCTGGCTCTTTGTCACCGACGCCGCCACGGGTGCGATCCTCTACGAGGAACAGCTGATTATCTTCGAGGACATCATCGGCACGGTCGGGGGGATGGCCACCGAGGGCATCGGCACCGACAACTGCGAGGCCGAGAGCGCCGTGGGCATGCCGCACCTGGAGGTGGCCATCCCCGGCAGCAGCGTCTTCACAGACGCCAACGGAGATTTCGTGATCCCCAACGGTGGCGTGGATGAAGTCACCGTGTTCGCAGCGCTCGCCGGGCAATGGTTTGACATCACCGACGCCGCCGTCTTCGAGGAAGGCCTGACCGTCAACGTCACGCCGCCCGGCCCGGCGAACTTTCTGTTCAACGCCGCCAACACCAGCGAATTCTTCCGGGCCGAGGTCAACGGGTACCTTCACGCCAACGTGATCCGTGACTTCGTGCTCTCGTTCAACCCGTCCTACCCGTTTATCGCGAACCAGCAGAACTTCCCGGTCAACGTGAACCGCATCGATGGCGTCTGCCCGGGGAACGCGTGGTACAACTCGGGGGGCGGCGGCTCGATCAACTTCTGCCGCGCCAATGGCAACGCGCCCAACACCGCCTGGTCGTCGGTGATCTATCACGAATACGGCCACCATCTCGTCAACGTCGCCGGCAGCGGCCAGGGCGCGTACGGCGAGGGGATGGGCGACGTGATGTCGGTGATCATTCTCGACAGCCCGCTGGTCGGACTCGGGTTCTTCGGCAACTGCAACCAGCCGTTGCGCAACGCGGCGAATAACTGCGACTACGACCCCGCCAACTGCTCGACGTGCGGCAGCGGGATTCACATCTGCGGGACGGTGCTCTCCGGCAGCGTGTGGGAGACGCGTAATAACCTGGTCGTGACCGAGCCCGCGGATTTCCAGGACATCATCGCTGCCCTGGCGATCAACGCGATGCTGCTGCACAACGGGTCGAGCATCGATCCTTCCATCACGATCGACTACCTGACGCTCGACGACGACGACGCCAACATTCTCAACGGCACGCCGCACTACGACGAGATCAACGGCGGCTTCACCGAGCACAACATGCCCGCCCCGATCATCTCTCTGCTGGCGTTCGACTTCCCCAGCGGCCTGCCGGAGATGATCGCCCCCGGAGGCGGGACGACCGTGCCCGTGATCGTGTCCGCCGTCGCCGCGACGCCGGCGCCCGGCACCGGCAAGCTGTTCCTGGACAGCGGCGCCGGGTTCGTCGAGATCCCGATGACCGAGATCACCCCCAACAACTACGACGCCGTCTTCCCCGCCGTCGAGTGCGGGATCCAGGCGTCCTTCTACTTCAGCGCCCTGACGACCGACGGCGACCCCTTCACGTCGCCGACCGATGCGCCACTGAGCAGCTTCAGCACGATCAGCGGCACCGGATCGCTGATCACCTTCGCCGATGATTTCGAGGGCGACCTGGGCTGGAGCGTGTCGACGACGGCGCTCGACGGCGCGTGGGAGCGAGCCGTGCCCATCCCCAACTCAACCTGTGATCGCGGCAACCCCGGCTCCGACGCGGACGGGTCGGGTATGTGCTTCGTCACGGACAACAGCGCGGCCAACAACTGCAACAGTGACGTGGACGACGGCTTCACGATCCTCACGTCGCCGGTCATGGACGCCACCGACCCCGGGACATTCGTGACCTATTGGCGCTGGTTTGATAACACCGCGGGCAGCAACCCCAACCAGGACGTCTTCGTCGTCGCGATGTCGAGCAACGGCGGCACGACGTGGACGAACATCGAGACGGTCGGGCCCGCCACCGCGGAGTCCGCCGGCGGCTGGTTCCAGAAGTCCTTCCGCGTTGCGGACTTCGTCAGCTCGACCAACCAGTTCCGGATCCGTTTCACCGCCGCTGACACCGACCCGCAGTCGGTGGTCGAGGCCGGCGTGGACGGTGTGGAGTTGTCGGTCACTCAGTGTGACGAACAGGTGCTCGGCGACCTGGACGGCGACGGCCTGGTCGGCATCACGGACTTCCTGCTGTTGCTGGGCGTGTGGGGCCCGTGCCCCGGCCCGTGCCCGCCGGCGTGTCCGGGCGATCTCGATTCGGACTGCGTCGTCGGGATCACCGACTTCCTGCTGTTGCTGGGGAACTGGAGCTCGTGACCATCGGTCTCAAGTGACGTGTGTAGTGAAGACAATGGTGTGCCGCGGGGCACACCATTTTTTTTGCTCGCCGTGTTCACGCCGGCGACCGGCCTTGTTCCGCCCCGGTCGCGTCCCGGCCGCACCCAATCGAATGCCCAGGAGAGGACTCGAACCTCCACGGGGAATTAATACCCCACCAGCACCTCAAGCTGGCGCGTCTGCCAATTTCGCCACCTGGGCTGCGCTGTTGTGGCTGCCAGTATAGGAGCATTCGGAACGGTCGGCAGCGACCTCCGGCCCGCCGCCTATGATCCACTCTTGTGTCCCGGCAGCGGCTTCGGATTACCGAGATCTTCCGTTCCATCCAGGGGGAATCGACCTGGGCCGGCTGCCCGTGCGTCTTCGTCCGACTGACGGGATGCCACCTTCGCTGCACCTACTGCGACACCGAGTACGCCTTCACCGAGGGCACGTGGCGGACGGTCGACGATGTCGTCGCCGAGGTGCGCGGCATGGGCGGCGACCTGGTCGAGATTACCGGCGGCGAGCCGCTGCTTCAGCCGGCCGTGGGGCCGCTGATCAGCCGGCTGTGCGATCTCGGCAGGACGGTCCTTGTCGAGACGTCAGGGGCCAGCGACATCAGCCGGTGCGACGCGCGGGCAATCCGCATCATGGACCTCAAGACGCCCGGAAGCGGCGAAGTCGACAGGAACCTCTGGTCGAACCTCGACCACCTTTCTCAGCACGACGAAGTGAAGTTCGTGATCACCGACCGCGCCGACTACGTGTGGGCGAAGTCGATCATCGAGAAGCACCGGCTCGGCGAGCGCTGCCGGGCGGTGCTCATGTCGCCCGTCTTCGAGCAGCCACCGGGTGACGAGATCGGCGGGTGCGCCGGTCTCGATCCCGCGCAGCTGGCCGAGTGGATCCTTCACGATCCACCGGCCGCCGGCGGCCCCGTACGCATGCAGAGCCAGTTGCACAAGCTGATCTGGGATCCTCGGGCCCAGGGAGTCTGAGGGAGCCGCATGCAGCACACCACGGCACGCACCGCCACCGGGGCGCTGACGATCACGCTCACGCTCATCGGCTGGTCGAGCATTCCGCTGTTCCTCTACTTTTTCTCGTACCAGATCGACGCGTGGACCTCCAATGGCTGGCGGTACGGCTTCTCGGCCCTTCTGTGGGCGCCCGTCTTGATCATCGGGGCACTGCGCGGACGTCTGCCGGCGGGATTGTGGCGGGCTGCGATCGTTCCGAGCATCGTCAACTGCGTCGGGCAGGTCACGTTCACGTGGGCCCACTACAAGATCGAGCCGGGGCTGCTCAGCTTCGGTCTGCGGAGCCAGATGCTCTTTGCCGCCGTGGGCGCGTACCTCATGTTCGCCGGCGAGCGGAGGGTGATTCGTTCACCGGTGTACCTGCTGGGCGTCGCGGCGGTCCTGGTCGGTACCGCGGTCGCAGTCGTGAAGGGCCGCCAGCCGCTGGAGGGGGCCCAGGTCGAGGGGATCGTGTTGTCGGTGGTCACGGGAGCGCTCTTCGCCGGCTACGCACTGGCCGTCCGGCGATACATGAACAGATACGGAGCCGTCATCGCGTTCGCCGCCATCAGCCAGTACACCGCGGCGGTGATGGTCGTGCTCATGCTCGTGCTGGGGTGTCACAACGGGCTGGACGTGATTGAGATGTCGGCGCGTGACATCGCACTGCTGCTGATCTCGTCGGTCATCGGCATTGCCCTGGGGCACGTCTTCTACTACATGAGCATCGCGCGCCTCGGCGTTGCGGTGTCGTCGGGCGTCCTGCAGCTACACCCCTTCGGCGTGGCCGTGGCGTCGTACTACGTCTTCGATGAGTATCTCACCTCTGTGCAGTGGGTCAGTGGCGCGGTTGCCGTGTTCGGGGCCGTGCTGATGCTCAGCGTCCATGGGCGGATGGCCAGGCGCCGGATGAGAGAGGCCTCCGGCGCGCTCTCGGCCGAGTCGGGATAGACTTTGTTCATGCACCTCCGTCTCGTCAAGACGTTCGGCTTCGAGGCCGCTCACTGGCTGCCGACGTTCCCCGAGGATCACAAGTGCCGCAGAATGCACGGGCACTCGTTCCGCGTGGACGTGGCGGTGGAGGGAGATGTTTCGCCGGAGAAGGGCTACCTCGTCGATTACGGTGAGATCACCGCCGCGTTCGAGCCGCTGCGGCAGCAGCTCGACCACCGGTGCCTCAACGATGTCGAGGGTCTGGAGAACCCCACCGCCGAGATGCTGGCGGTGTGGCTGTGGCAGCGCCTCGAGGGGGTCCTGCCGTTACTTACCGAGATCGGTGTGCACGAGACCTGCACGTCCGCCTGTGTCTATCGGGGAGATGCCGCCGGACCGGCGTGACGGTATCATGCGTGACCATGCCGCAGGACACGCCGACGCTCGACCACCCCACGCTGCCGTTGATCAAGGCAGCGTTCGAAGGCGTCAAGTTCCAGGCGACCGAGTTCCGCCGCCAGACCACACTGATCGTTCCGGCGGACAACGCTCACGCGGTGCTGCGGCACCTGCGTGACGACCCCGCCTGCGATTACGACTTCCTCGCCGACGTGGTCGGTATCGACTACCTCGGTTATCCGGCCGGGTCACCGGGACGATTCGCGGTGGTGTACCTGCTGGTCAGCTACTCGCATAACCGCCGGCTGTCGGTGAAGGTCTTCCTGGACCCGTCGATCGACACGTCGGGAATCGAGCCGGATCCCGCCCTGGAGCTCGACTCGGTCACCGACATCTGGCCGGGGAGCGAATGGCCGGAGCGCGAGGTGTACGACATGTTCGGCATCCGCTTCCGGAATCATCCCGACCTGCGCCGCATTCTCATGTGGCGCGACTTCCCGGCCCACCCGCTGCGCAAGGATTACCCGCTGCGCGGCCGCGGCGAGCGCGAGACGTACCGCGTCGTGAAGCGCGACTCGACGTAACTCGTCTCGTCTCTGCCCGTGGGCGGCCGTGGTGCGACGGCCCAAGACACGGCAGAGCAAGCTCTACCGTGCCACCCTCTCTTGCTACCGCGTCCCCCCCGCGGAACCGCGTTGCGCGGTGATCTCGTCGGTCACGAGGTTCCACACGGCTCCCCGCAGTGTGACCGGCTGCGGCGTCCCGCGCGTATGGATGGTGACCAGGCGACCGGGGTAGGCGCCCAGCTCGGCGAGGCCGGCGGCGACGTCGTAGTCGAAGAGGTCGCAGTCCACGTCGCGGGTCGGTGTGCGCAGGAAGACTTCGCCCTCGGCCCGGACGTGTCTCAGGTCGGTGGGGCCGTCGGTGGTCCGGGCATCGGCGCCGCGGTCGACCGTCGCATCGATCCGCCGGCAGGTGAGCGTCGTGACCTGCTCACTGAGATCGAGGTGGCGCATCTCGACGCCGTCGACCATCTGGATGTCGTAGAGCGTCTCGCTCCGGCGCGTCATCTTCAACCGGGTCGTCCACTTGAAGGACGTCGTCCCGCGTGCGGCGAAGCCGTCGGCGTTGTCGGCCTCGTCATCGGAAGGCGGCCGCAGGTCCCTGATCAACAGTGTGCCCGGCCCCGGCACGAGCGCCAGACCGCTCTGCCGGTCGAACTCAAGCCGGTCCGCGGAGATGTAGACGATGCGCGGCCGGTCCGATCGCGCGACGGTCACCCAGCGGCGCTGCTCCAGGGTCGCGTTGCCCCGGCCGATGACCCTGCCGATCGCGCGGCGGTCGTCCGGGCCCGCCTCGACCGGCTCAGCGGGTCCACCGGCAAGCTCGATCGTGACGTTGTCCGCCCCGAACGAGGTCCTCTGCAGGCGGTCCGGCTCGGAGATCATCCGCACGCTGCCGGTCAGCTCGATGGCGCCATCGCCGCTGCCGGCCGTGTCGTGGTAACTCATCGACTCCGTCCAGGTGGCCCGCGCGTTCGGATCGAACGTGATCGCATCGCGATCGAACCGGCCGTCGATGCCGATCGCAAGCACCTGGTCGAACATGCGCGCGGTGCCGGGTCCGTTCCATCGCGCGGTGCCCGTCTCCTTGTCGAGCGTGATCGAGGTGCCGCGGTCGACGAGCCATTGCGTGTTGGCGAGGGCGACGTCGGTACCGGTCAACTCCACCGTCTCCCTGCGGGCGTCTGCGATGAGCCGGTCGGCGAAGGCGCGAGCGCCGTCGGCCATGAGTACCTGGACGTTGCCCTCGGCCGTGACGACGTCGATCTCGGCATCGGCACCGGCATCGTCCGCGTTCGTCTCGCGGCGGACGAAGCTCGCCACCAGCAGGTCCGACCACATCGTCTGGTCGGGATCGTTGGCTCGCACGTTCCCGGAGGCCGTCAGCAGCGTCGGTGAGGTGACGCCGTGGGCGTCGGTGTCGAGGTCCAGGACCAGCCGGTCGTGACAGGCGATCGCCGAGTCCTCGCTGCGCGCCTCGACGTCGCCCCGGAAAACGGCCTGGCGGAGGTTCCCCAGCGCCCCGGCGGAGGCCGTGGAGGTCTCGTCGAAGTCGAGGTCAACGCCGTCGGACCAGGTGACCCGTTGCGGCGATTCGCTTGCCTCGCCGCCGTCGGCGGTGCGGGAGGCGGTCAGCCATCCCGGGCCCGTAAAACCGCCGGTGCCTTGACGGATCCAGAACGTCTCGCCGGCGGCGTCCATCTGTGGTGTGGTGATCGACAGCGGCCAGGTCTCTGAACCCACGAGCATGATCTTCTGCCGGAGCCCGTGAAAGACGAGCCGATCGCACTCCGCCCGTGCGTCCTGGCTGCGATCCACGAGTACGACCGGCGCACCGGTGAGGGTCATCCACGAATCCCGGGGTGACTCCAGCCGTTCGATCAGGGCCGGATCGTCGACGGGAACGAGTGACAGCCCGCCGGTGCAGGTGACGTAGATGTCGGTGTCGCTGATCGGCGGTGCGATTGACCGGGTGCCGAGGCCCCACGAGGATGGCACCTGTCCGATGACCGGGTCCGCCCCCAACTGCCCGAAGAGCGTCGACGCCAGCCGGCCCGTGAGCTTCGCGCTGCGCGTCGGCGGTGGCGGTGGCGCCGCCGACGACGGGCCCGCGAACCCCTTGCTCTCGGTCGAGAAGAGATACGTCAACGTGTCGCCGGTCACCACCCGCATACCGATCCCCTCCCGGATCTCGACGTGGTCGCGCACCGTGAGCTGGTAATACTGCACCGGCGACTGCTGCGGCGTGTCGTCGGTCGGCGAGGGTCGTGCCCCGGCGGCGGGCGGCCCGGGGGCGGCGGCAGGCGATCCGGGGGCGGCGGCGGTCCGGCGGGCATCGTCCTGCTGCGGCGCATCGGTCCGGTCCCGCGGCGCCGTGCCGATCGCGCCCTGCGCGAACCGCACGAACTCGAGCTGCTCGACCTCCATGGTCGTTCGCACCGGATCGACCTGATCGTTGATCAGCAGTGAAAGACCGCTTCCCAGGAACTCCAGGGACGGCGTTTCGACCCGGAACCGTTCGGGACAGGTCACCTCGCCCATGACATTGTCAAAGGCAGCCTCCGGC
>JADFOJ010000017.1 GCA_022562915.1 Planctomycetota bacterium
CTTCTCAGCAGCGGGCTCCGAGACGGCCGGCGTGGCCGGCGCGACAACCGTGCGGCGCCCGCCACCACCACCGCCGCGACCACCGCCGCCACCGCGACCACCGCCACCGCCGCGGCCACCACCACCACGACCACCGCGACCGCGGCGTCCACCGCGCGCCGCCGCGTCGGCCTTGGACGTGGGCGCCTCGATGGCGATCACCGTGCGAGGCGGACCCTTGATGGCCATGAACGCGTTGCCTCTCCTGATTGCCGCCTCCACTTCCGTCTCTCCGAGATCGACGCCTCGCAGCGCGGCGATGCTCTCCTTGGAGCGAAGCTGCTCGAGACCGTTGACCACGGCCTTGACCAGGTTCTTGGGGTTGTTGGATCCATAGGACTTGGTGAGGCAGTCCTGGATGCCGAGGACCTCCAGCGGAGCCCGAACCGCCGCGCCGGCAATGATGCCCGCACCGGGCGCAGCGGGCAGCAGCCGCACCTCGCACGCGCCGAAGCGTCCGGTGACCATGTGCGGGATCGTGCGACCCAGCAGCGGGTACGATCGCATTTTCCGGCGTGCTTCCTTCTGCGCCTTCTCGATGGCGGGCGGCACCTGGTTCGCCTTGCCGTAGCCGATGCCGAGGCGCCCGGCACGATCGCCGACCACCACCAGCGACGCAAAGCTGAAGCGGCGACCTCCCTTGACCGTCGCCGCGGTGCGGTAGACGCCCACCGTGGTCGATTCGAGTGCAGATGCTTCGTCGATGACTTCTCTCATGTGTCCCTCTTTAGAACTTCAGTCCGGCTTCCCGGGCGGCATCGGCCAGGGCCTTGATCCGCCCGTGGTACTTTCTCCCGCCGCGGTCAAAGACCACGCGGTCAATACCGGCCTCTTTCGCCCGCTCGGCAACCCTTCGTCCAACGGCCGCAGCCGCGGCGCAGGTGCCGCCAGGGGTGACCTTGTCTTTCCGGTCGCCGGTCGAGGCGGCGGCGATGGTCCGGCCCGACAGGTCGTCGATGACCTGGGCATAGATGTGCTGCAGGCTCCGGTACACCGCCAGCCGTGGCCGCGCCGGCACGCCGACAATGGTCTTGCGGATCCCCCTGCGACGCCGGCTTCGTCGTGTTGTCTTCAGTTCGATTCGGCCCATCAATAGTCTCCTAGGAACCAAAGACCTTGCCCTGCTTGCGAAGAATGATTTCGTCGGAGTACTTGATGCCCTTGCCGTTGTAAGGCTCCGGCGGCCGGTTCTTCCGGATCCTGGCGGCGAACTGTCCCACGGCCTGCTTGTCGGCGCCGGAGATCGTGATCGAGTTGCTTTCCACGACCAGTTCGACCTCCTTGGGAACATCCATCATTCGCGGCTGGCAATAGCCCACGTTGAGCTGGAGCCGGGTACCCTGGAGCTTCGCGGTCCAACCGACGCCGATGATCTCCAGCTTCTTCACATACCCCGTGGTGACACCGGTAATCATGTTGCTGATGAGCGATCGGGTGAGTCCCCAGTAGGCACGAATCTGCCCGACACGCATCGAATCGGGCGGGACGGAGCAGATGATCCGGTTCTCGCCCTCGTCCCACGTGACGGCCACCTCCGGGCGGTGCGTCATCGACAGCTTGCCCTTGGGCCCCTCGACGGACACCGTCCGGCTCTGCGGGTCAATCGTCACACGCACGCCGCTGGGAACACTGATTGGTTTCTTGCCGATCCTGGACATGATGCTGTCTTCTTCTAACTGACAATCGCGACGATTTCGCCGCCCACGTTCTCTTCCCGGCAACGACGATCGCTCATCACGCCACGGCTCGTCGTGACGATCGCAACTCCCATGCCCTGCAAGGGCCGCGGCAACTCTGCCACGCGGCTGTACACGCGGCACCCGACCTTGGAGACGCGATCGATCTGGTGGAGAATCCGTTCTCCGCGCGGTCCGTACTTGAGCGTGACCCGCAGGATGCCCTGACGACCGTCGTCGATGACGTCGGACTTCGAGATGTATCCCTCCTCGACGAGCACCTTGGCCACGCCGCGGTTCAACTTGTTGTTCAGGCAGTCGACGACGGGCGCACTGTTGCGTACCGCGTTGCGGATGCGTGTGAGCATGTCGGCGGTGAGATCTTGCTGAGACATTAAACCTGGGCCCTCATGTCCTGGACTACCAACTCGCCTTGCGCATGCCGGGGATCATGCCTTGCAGCGCAAGCTCCCGAAGCACGATGCGGCTGATGCCGAACTTCCTGTACACCCCGCGAGCGCGGCCGGTGATCTGGCACCGGTTGCGTTTGCGAGTGGAGAACTTCGGTTCTTTCTTCATCTTGGCAAAGACGGCTTTGCTGGCCATGGCTGATGACTCCGGGTGTCTTATTGCTCTTTGCGAACGAACGGCATTCCAAGCTCGGACAGGACGAACTTGCTCATCTCGCGATTGGAATTCTCGAACACAACGTTGATATTCATGCCGTGCGTAAACGTCACGGTCGACATATTGATCTCCGCCCACACCGCCTGCTCGACGAGACCCATCGAATAGTTGCCCTGGCGGTCGAAGGAGGTGTCCTTGAGGCCGCGGAAGTCGCGGATGCGCGGGATCGCCAGATTTATCAGGCGATCGAGAAAATGCCACATTCGATCGCGCCGGAGCGTCACCATGTAGGCTGACGGCGCTCCCTCGCGGACCTTGAAATTGGAGACCGACTTCTTCGCCATGACAAGGACCGGACGCTGGCCGGTGATCGTGGTCAGCGTGGCGATGACGGTGTCCCGGACCTCCGGCTTGAGCTTCTGGTTCTCGAGGAATCGACCGATCCCGCAGTTGACGACCACCTTGGCCGGGCGCGGCCACTGGTGCATGTTGCGCAGGCCGAAATGCTCGGCCGTTTTGGGGGCGACGGTCTCGTTGTAGAGCTCGGCCAGCCTGGGTCTCGTGGATGATGTCGTGGATGGTGCGACCATGGATCGATCCCTTACTTCTTCCTTCCGGCGGCGGACGACTTCGGCCCGTGCAGCACGTGCAATTCCTTGCCCCCGCGCACGGCCACGCGGACCTTGGACCCGTCGTCCCGGGTCTCCCAGCGAACCCGGGTGGGCTTGCCATCGACAACGGGGCTGACGTTGCTGACATGGATAGGCATCTCGCTACGGACGATGCCGCCCTGCGGATTGGCCTGCGACGGCTTGAGGTGCCTGGCCCGAACGTTGACGCCCTGCACCACCACGCGGCACGCCTTGGTAAGAACGCGCAACACCTCGCCGGTCGCGCCGCGGTCGTTGCCCGCGGTGACGATGACGGTGTCACCCTTGAGAACGTGCCGTGCCATGTCAGACGACCTCCGAAGCCAGTGAAACGATCTTGAGGTAGTTCTTCTCGCGCAACTCGCGAGCCACGGCCCCGAAGATGCGCGTCCCACGCGGATTCCCGTCGTCACCGATGATCACGCACGCATTCGAGTCGAAGCGAACGTAGGACCCGTCCGCCCGACGAGTGGGGTGCTTGGTCCGGACGATCACCGCCCGGACGATATCACCCTTCTTGATGTCCGCGTTCGGAGCGGCCTTCTTCACGGCGCAGGTGATCTTGTCGCCCACACCGGCCGTCCGGCGACTAAGACGGCCGCGGGCCGTCGAGCCGCCGAGAACCCCGATGACCCCGACAATCTTGGCGCCGCTGTTGTCGGCAACGTTCAGACGTGTTTCCTTCTGGATCATGGCTGTGGCCTCAGGCAGGCGCTCCGGCGGCCGGCTTGACGACCCGCAGCACGATCCAGGACTTCGTCTTGGAGATCGGCCGGCACTCGGCAATCTCGACCTGGTCACCCTTCCTGGAGACGTTCTGCGCGTCATGAACCTGGAGGATGCTGCGACGGCGCATGTACTTGCCGTACTTCGGGTGTTTCACGGTGAAGCGAACGGCGACGGTGCGGCTCTTGTCCCGCACGTCGGATTCGACGATCCCGACCCGCCGGGGGCTGCGTTCGGGAACCTTGATGTCCTTCAGATGCGCCAATGGTGACTCCTAGGTTGTCGTGCCGGAAATCTCTTCCTGCACCTTCCTGCGGCGGGCGTTCTGCTCGGTGAGCAGCCGGGCGACGTCGCGGCGGGTCGAACCGAACTGCGTGGTGTCCTCGATCTTCTCGGTGACGGCCTGGGTGCGCAGTTCGAATGACCGCTTCCGCAGCCGTACCAGTTCGACGTCGATCTCCTCATCGCTCAGTTTGTGTACTTCCCTGGCCTTCATGACTACACCGCCAGCCTTCTGCCCACGAACCTGCACCGGACGGGCATCTTGTGCGCGATCCGAGCCATGGCCTGCTTGGCGAGATCCTCCGGAACGCCTGCGATTTCGTAGAGCATCGTGCCGGGCTTGACGCGGGCGGCCCAGTAACTGGTGTCCGCCTTGCCCTTGCCCATGCGCGTCTCGAGCGGCTTCTTGGAGACGGGCTTGTCGGGGAAGATCCGGATGTAGACCTTGCCCTGGCGTCGAAGAAAGTGCTGGGCTGCGATCCGGCCCGCTTCGATCTGGCGGGCGGAGACCCAGTGCGCTTCGATCGACTGGAGACCGTAGTCGCCGAACGCGACGAAGTTGCCGCGGGTGGCGTTCCCGCGCAGCGTCCCTCGCTGCTGTTTCCTGAACTTGATTCGCTTCGGCATCCGCATGGGGCGTGATCCTTAACTCAGCGTCGACCGCGGACGCGAGCCCTCGCGCCGGCCGCCTTCGAGTCGAGCTGGTCCTCTTCGCTGTCCGTGTACATTCCCTTGAACACCCATACTTTCACGCCGATCGACCCGTAGGTCGTCAAGCTGGTGACGCACGCGTAGTCCACGTTGGCCTGGAGCGTCGAGAGCGGGATCGACCCCAGCCGCGACTGGAACCGGCGCGACATCTCGCCGCCGCCGAGCCGTCCAGACAGTTGGATGCGGGCGCCCTTGGCACCGGCGTGCATCGCCGCCTCGCACCGCTGCTTGACGAGCCGCCGGAAGTTGGTCCGCTTCTTCATCTGCTCCGCGACGGCCTCGGCAATGAGCCGGGCGTCGGTGTCGGGGCTCTGAATCTCGATGATCTTCATGGAGACCTTACGGCCCGTGAGCGCCTGGAGGTCGGCGGTGAGCTGGTCGATCTCCTGCCCCTTGGGGCCGATGACGAGCCCCGGGCGGGCCGTCTTGAGGATGATCGTCAGTTCCTCGCGCGTCCGCTCGATGTGAATGTCGCTCACGGCCGCGAACGGCGGCGTCCGGTTCAGACGACGGTCCACGTACGCCCGGATTCGGAAGTCCTCCACGAGCAACTCCGCGAAGAGCGCCTTGGGGGCATACCACCTGGACTTGTGGCCTTCGGTGATACCGACGCGAAAGCCGAATGGATGAACCTTCTGTCCCATGCTCAGGTCCTCTCATCCACGGTGACGTACAGGTGACTGCTGTACTTGCAGAACGGGTGCGCCCGGCCTCGATCCTTGGGCCGCCAGCGCTTCGTCCTGGGGCCTTCGTCGACGCGAATCTCGGTGACGAAGAGCGTGTGGACGTCGGCGTCCTGCTCTTCGGCATTGGCAATGGCGCTTTTCAGAACCGCCTTGAAGTACCACGCCCCGCGAAGCTTCGAGAACTCCAGCGCCGTCAGCGCGTCGTCGATCTTCCTGCCGCGGATCATGCTCGCCACGAGGCGTGCCTTGCGCGCGGCGATGTGGGCATGTCGATGAATGGCTCGATAGCTCATTGGATCAATGGCGCTGCTTGACGCCTTCCTTCTTGTTGGTGTGCCCGCGGAACATGCGCGTCAAACTGAACTCGCCGAGCTTGTGACCCACCATGTCCTCGGTGCAGAAGACGTCGATGAATATCCGGCCGTTGTGCACCTGGAAGGTGTGACCAACGAACTCCGGGACGATCGTGCACGCCCGGGCCCACGTCTTGACGGGCACGTGCCGCCCGTCTGCGTTGAGCCGCTGAACCTTGCCGTACAGCTTCTCATCAACGAAGGGCCCTTTTTTCAACGATCTGGACATGATTTCACTCCGTGCCGGAAGCCCGCTTACACCTTCAACTGCCCGTAACGCCTGGATTTCCGCCTGCGGATAATCCGACTGTCCGTCGACTTGCCCCGTGTCCGCGTCCGACCGCCCTTGGATTTCGTGCCCGACGCGCTCGCCGGCTCGCGACCGCCCTTGGAGCGACCCTCGCCGCCGCCGAGCGGGTGGCAGGCGTGGTCCTTGGCGACGCCGCGAACCTTGGGCTTGCGACCCCGCCAGCGGTTCCGGCCCGCCTTGCCAAGCTTGATGTTCTGGTGATCGGTGTTGTCGAGCTGACCGATGGTCGCGCGGCACTCCAGCGAGACCCGCCGGATTTCCCCCGAAGGCAGCACGATGGTCGCCCACCGGCCCTCCTTGTTGCTCAACCGGGCACCGGACCCGGCCGATCGGCACAGCCCGCCGCCCTTGCCGGGCTCGAACTCGATGCTGTGCACGGTCAGGCCCGTCGGGATGTGCTTCAGCGGCATGCAGTTGCCCGCCTTGGGCTCGATCGCCGCGGCGGAACTGAGGATCACTTCGCCGTCGGTCACGCCCCGCGGCGCGAGGATGTACCGCCTTACCCCGTCCTCGTATTGCAGCAGTGCAATGTGGCACGTCCGGTTGGGGTCGTACTCGATGCCCACGACGGTCGCCGGCATGTCGTCCTTGACGCGGCGGAAGTCGATCAGGCGGTACCTCCGCTTGTGCCCGCCACCGCGGCCATGGACCGTGACCTTCCCCTGGTTGTTGCGGCCGCCGTGCTTCGGCAGCGCCCGAAGCAGGGACTTCTCAGGCTTCTGCTTCGTCACTTCCGTGTGAAGGTTCACCGAGGCCTTGCGTCTGCCCGGAGTCGTCGGTTTGTAGAGTCGAAGTCCCATGTCGTGCCGGTGAGCCTCTCTAGAACAGTTCGATCCGATCATCCGGATGGATCTTGACGATCGCCCGCTTGGTCGCCGGCGTCGTGACGTAGCCGTACTTGAACCGACGCACCTTGCCGGGCCGGTTCTGCGTGGCCACGCTCACGACGCGAACGCCGTACAAGGCCTCGATGGCCTTGCGAATCTGCGGCTTGGTGGCACGGCGATCCACCTGGAACGCGTGCCGGTTCAACTCCGCGGACATGTACGTCGATTTCTCCGTGATCAACGGCTTCCGTATGACGCGTGTCGGCTCCATTATTCGTCTCCCTTGCCGTCGCCGGAGAACGCCGTTCCGTCGAGGAACGACTGGAGCGAGGCCTTGTCCGTCACCAGGAAACGGTGATTGAGCAGGTCGAACGCGTTCAGTTGCCGGATCCGGATGGAGTCGACGTCCGGAAGATTGCGGGCGCTGAGGGCGGCGTTGCGGTTGTCCGGATGCACCGCCAGCAGGCAGGTCCGGTTGATCCCCACGGCGTCGAGCAACTCCTTGAGATCCCTGGTCCGCGGCGCCTCGAAGTCGAGGTCGGTGAAGCACTTGACCTCGTCGTCGACCAGCTTCGCGAGCAGGGCGTTGCGGTTGGCCAGGCGTCTCATTTTCCGGGGCATGCGGAGGCGGAACTCCTCCCGTTTCTTCGTCTTGGCGAAGGCAACCCCGCCGCCGCGACGAATGTTGGTGCGGCTCGCGCCGGCCCGGGCATTGCCGGTGCCCTTCTGGCGATAGAGCTTGCGCGTCGAACCCTCCACGCCGGAGCGGCCGCGGGTGCGGGCGGAGCCCTGGCGGCGGTTGGCGTGGAACATGACGTACGCCTGCTTGAGCAGGTGCGGCCGGACCTCGTCGCCCAGCAGCGCCTCGTCTATGTCGAGCGTCTCGACCTGCTTGCCATTCTTGTCGTAGACAGGAAGTTTGATCATCGTTTCGTACCTGACGGGCCGTCCCGTCTCTGCGCCTCACCCTCCCGATCCGGTGTCCGGGCAGGGATGTTGACTCGGCAACTGCTGTGATTCAGCTCGGCGTGTCGTGATCGCGCCCTTCCGGGCCTCATCGGGGCCATTGCCCGACCGTCATGCGGCCGTCATCCCTCGGCCCCGGGGTGCGCGATCAGCGGCTTACTTTTCGGCCGCTTTACGAGTCTTGCTCCTGTTCAGACGCTTGGCGTCACGAATAAAAAGGACTCCATGGTTGGGTCCCGGCACCGGGCCCTTGACCATGAGCAGGTTTCGATCCGGATCGATGGCGACGATGTCGATACTTCGGACGGTCACGCGCTTGGCGCCCATGTGCCCCGCCATCCGCTTGCCCTTCTTGACCTTGGGGCCGGTACCGAGATCGGTCGCGTGGCCGCCGATCGAGCCCGGCGAACGGTGCTTGCGCTCGGTGCCGTGGCTCGCGCACAGGCCGCGAAAATTGTGGCGCTTCATGACACCGGCAAACCCCTTGCCCTTGCCGATGCCCGTGACATCGACGTACTTCACGTCCTCGAAGGTCGTGACGTTGATCGTCTGGCCGAGTTCGAACTCCTCGACGGAGCGGTCGTCACTGAGCCGTAACTCCCGGTGGCATCGCTTGGGGGTCGTGCCCGCCCTGGCGTCGTGGCCCATCACCGGCATCGTCGTGCGGCGCGGCTTGACGTCCTCGAAGCCGAGTTGCACGGCGGCGTACCCGTCGGTCTCGGTCCGCTTGATCTGCGTCACCGCGCACGGACCGGCCTCGATCACGGTGACGGGAACATTGGTCCCGTCCTCCATGAACCAGCGTGTCATTCCGATCTTTCGTCCCAGCAGGGCGGGCATAGCTTCGTCTCAGGCCTTGATCTTGACAAAAACACCGGCCGGGACCACCAGGCGATTGAGGGCCTCGATCGTACGTGCATTGGGTTCGCTGATATCGATGATGCGCTTGTGCGTCCTGATCTCGAACTGCTCGCGCGATTTCTTGTCGATGAACGGGGATCGGTTGACCGTGTAGATCTCGCGCCTGGTCGGCAGGGGAATCGGTCCGGCGACCCTGGCGCCGGTGCGTTTCGCGTGATCCACGATTTCGCGCGCGGAGAGGTCCAGCGCCTGGTGGTCGTACGCTTCCATACGGATTCTGATCTTGCCGTCTGTCATAGCGGTAGAGACAACACTGCTGGGCCGTGGCGGCTCCCACCCCTTTGTGCCGCACCGGTCCCGAACGAAAAACACATGAGACTGGATTATCGAACGACGAAGCCGTGATAATAGGCCCCGGCCGCGTGCTGTCAACCGCCCGGTGCACGTGGCCCAGGACGGCCGGCAGCCGTATCCTCCCGGAGACCGCACCCGACCACGCGAGGCCCGGCCCCATGACATGCCCCCTTTTCACACTGATTCTCGGCGTCGCGGTGGTCACGGCCGGTCCCGGCCCCGGCCTCGACTCCGAACCGCTGGTGGCCGAAGCCCTCGGCCTGTCGATGTACCTGCCTGCCGGATCGATCGTGAAGACCCAGGTGTCGGACCGGACGATCTCCTACCTGGCCAGCGACCCCGGCGCGACCTGGACCCTGCGGATCTCCCACCTCAGCCCGTCCGTCGCGGGGACGACCGCCCAGGCCCTCGCCGCGGAGCACCTCAAGGCGATCCGGGCAACCGGCCGGAAATTCCGGATCATCACCGACGAGCCCCGCACCGCGGGTTCGATCCAGGGGCACCTGCTCTACCTTCAGCAGAGCCTCGATGACGACAAGCGACTGGTCAACGGCTGGCTGATCCTGCCCAACTCGCCCCGGACCTTCGTGGTCCTGACGATCCTCACCACCGCCGAGGAGTTCACGCGGCTCAGGCCGGTTCTCGACGCGAGCTTCGAGTCGATCGAGCTGCGCACGATCGACGACCTGCAGGTGCAGCGGCAGGCCCGCTTCGCCCGCGGCCGCGCGGTCACCAGTTCCTTTACCGCCGACACCCTGCGCTCGGCAACAGGCGACCGGCAGTGGTATCGCATCTACCGTCCGGGCGCCACCGGCCGGCCTGCCGACGACACCGAGGTCGGGTTCCTGTCGATCGAGTGCGTCGAAGCCATGCGCGGCGAGTTGACGCCCGAACGATCGACCAGCGCGTACGGCACACTGGAGAGCGAGCTCGGTCTCATGGTGCTCATCGAGGCCCGGGTGATCATCAATGCCGGCCGGAAGCACTACCTCGACGTGGACGGCCGGTACTGGATGTCCTGGGACCGGGCCGCCGAGGCATGGTCCCTCCGCCGGACGCAGAGAATGGCCGCCGCGACCCGGACGACCGCGGAGACCGGCATTCGCGACCGCCTGAACCTCGACGTCATCCACAGTTCCAGGGAACAGTTCACACGCGACCCCAACCGCTACAGGATTCCCGACAGGCCGTACCTTTCCCAGCCGGAGGTCTTCATGCTGGGGCAACTCCTGGCCAGGGACGGCTCGATCTCCGGCGAGATGTCGTTCTACTTCTACGACTCGAAGTCCCGCCGCCTCCTGGAGCGTGTCGACTCGTGGCAGCGGGCGCGCAACGGTCCGGCGGCATGGGTGCTCACGACGCTGCCGATGATCGAGGCGAAGCCGATCACGCAACATTTCGATGACCAGGGCCGGCGGATCAGGCGGATCGACGGCGACGGCACCGTCACCGAGCGGTACGAACCGGAGGACCTCAAGAAGTTGTGGCAGTCCAAGGGTCTCCTGGGCCGATGAGCGGCTTTGCCCGGCCGGTACTGCTCGCGGCGATTGCAGGTGCATTGCTCACCGGCGGCTGCGCGTCGTCGAGCAGGGACGCGGATCTCGGCTACGACCTGGTCGCCGTCTCGCCCGCGTCGGGCACGATCACCCCCTCGGACATCTACCCGCTGCGCGACGGCGCGTGGTCCTGGCAGGTCACGCGCGGCGACGAGGCGGGACTGCGGTTCCAACGGCGCCGCGCGGCGACCAGCGAGTACGGCGCGACGTGGTCCGAGACCACCGATGGCGGCCACCGCGAGTTCTGGACCCACGACGACGAGGGCAACCTCGTGATGACCGCCGTCGTCGAGCCGGGTGACCAGGCGCTGACTATTTTTGATCCTCCGATGGTGATCGCCTACGCCCGGTTGAGCCCGGACGGACCACGGCAGCAGCAGGTGAACATGCGCGTGATGGACCTGAAACGACCCGAGCGCTTGAAGGACCAGGGGCTGGCGACCCGCACCGTCGAATACGTGGAAGACCAGTTGATCCGCACTGCGCTGGGGACCATGCCGGTGAAGCGCATCGAGATCTCGTTCACGGCTGACCTGGGCCTCGCCCGCGCCACGAACGAGACGACGCTGCTGGTCTACCCCGCCTTCGGTTTCGTCGTGGAGACACGGGTGGACAGGGTCACCGTCATCGGCATCCCGCTGCGCCACCGCGACCAGACACTGGTCATGACCAGGGCGCCGCCGGACGCGGGCGACTAAAAATAGCTGTGGCACGGTTGACGCCGCTTCGGCGTCGGCCGTGTCTTTGGACGTCGCTCCACGGCCGACGGGAGAAAATAGACCGGGAATAATTTCCGGCCGGTGGCCTACGGCAACGCGATGCGGGCACCCCGGAAATTACTCCCGGTCTATTTTCTCCCGTCGACCGTGCCACCCCACCCCAGACTCTTCAACTCGGCTGAGTCGTCACGCGGACACGCACCCGCACCGCCGCCGCAAGTTCGTCGATCATCTCCGGCGGATACAGCGGGAACGCCCAGTCGCGGCGCGCGGCGATCGGGGCCTCCAACGCCTGGCGGCGGGCGATGTGCTCCTGCCGCCGCGCGGCGTCCACGCGATCGGCGTGGTCGCGGCGAAGATCGGCCAATGCCTGGTGCATGCGCGTGAAGGCGCGCCGCCGTTCCGGGCTGCGCCGCACCGCGGAATTGACGGCCCCAAGCAGATCGCTTTTTCGCGGCCCGGGGACAGGGCGACCGGCCCCGGCCACGGACTCGGGGTCATGCCAGGCCCGCCGCGCCGCCCGCTGTGCGTCAACCAGCGCCACGGGAGGCTCGCCGGGGCGGCCCAGCGGGAGCCGTAGCGAGGCCGTCGCCGTGGCGATCGGCGCGGGGCGAAGACCCAGCCAGTCGTCGAGCCAGCGCTCCATCGCGCGGTCATAGCGTGCGCCGCCGGTGCCGTGGACGAACAGATCGCACATGCCCAGGCGCACCAGCAGCGTGAGCAGCAGCGCGCGGGGCAGTAATTCGGGCTGGTCATCACCACCGTCGAGCCATCGGCGAACGTCGGCGTCGTCGGCATGCTCGCGGCGGTCAGCGGGGCCGCGTCTCCACAGGGGCAACTCGACACGATCCCCGCTGACGGTCAGTGGGCCGATCCCCGCATCCGGCACCGCGGCAACCGCGGCGTTGTAGGCGGCGGCGCACGCCCGCGCGTCACGAACCATCTCCTGAAGAACCGCCCGGGCGAGGCTCGTCTTCATGAGGTCGCTGGACGAGACATCCGGCCACGGTCTCACCCATGGCGACATCAGTTCGGCCAGCGCCGCGGCCATCTGAAGTGCCGCGTTCGGTCGATCGGCGTGGGCGGCCACCGCGCCGACGATGCGACGAACACCGGTCTCGACGCATGGCAGCGCCGCGGAACCGACCTTGGGCTCGGCAGGCACGAACGCGGGATGCCAGCCCATGGGAACGCCCTCGCTCGCCTCGGTAAGCGTGACGGAGCGCACCACCAGCGCGCCGTCAACCCCCCGTGCAGGAACGTCGAACGATCCGAAGTCGCCGGTGTGCTGATCGACGACGAGGTTGGCCCCGGCACAGTCCGTGCACTCGCCGGTGATCGCCTGGACCGCGAGGTACTTGACGAGGATCCCCGGGTGCCACAGCAGGCTCTGGTGCCCCGTCGCGACGATGGGACGATCGACGGCCAGCCCCAGCTCACTTCGGGTCCGGCGCCGCAACTCGCCGACGGTCGTATCGCCCACTCGCCCGGCGCCGATGCCGGCGGCACGGTCCTTCCAGTCATCGCACGCCGGCTCGAAGCTCAGTTCCACGCGTCAGTGCCCGGGGGTCATGGGCTCAGGAGCACACCGCATACACGGGCGTCGCGCAGCGCTCGATCTCCCGGTGCATCGTCCGGCGGTAGTGGTCGAGCCGTACGTCCGGATCGTCCAGCGGCCCGCCGAAGCTCCGCGTCGGATCGTGGTAGATCAGTCGAACCGGCAACTCCTCGATAACCAACCCGTGAGCGACGGCCTGCACCCAGAACTGCATCGGGAAGTCGTACCCGTCCACGTCGAGCGAGAGCCGTTCACACGCCTCGACGCGGTACGCCTTGAAGCCGCAGAACGCGTCCGTGAGCGCAAGGCCCAGCCGTGAGTTGAGCTCCTCGGTGATCGTCGCGTTGATCGCGCGGCGGTCCTTCGGCGGCGAATCGTCGTTGAGCGCTCCGCCCGCGCCGGTGCGCAGGTACCGGCTGCCGGAGATGACGTCGGCGGTGTCCCGGCGGATCGCCTCGATGAAGGACGGAATCGCCGCCGGCTCGTGCTGCTCGTCGCAGTCCATCGTGATCAGCCAGTCGTAGCCGTCGAACCGCGCCCACCGCAGCATGTCCTGCATGGAGCGTCCGTACCCGCGGTTCTCGGCGTGGCGGATCACCTCCACGGGTTGCCGGGCCAGTAACAAAGGCGTGTCGTCGGTGGAGCCGTCGTCAATGACGAGGATGCAGTGGGCGAAGTCGCGCACCTCCCCCAGGAGTTTCGTGACGTGGGCTTGCTCGTTGTAGACGGGGATCCCCAGCAGAATGCCGTCGCAGCGTTTCACCATGGTCCACCTCCCGTGGGCGCTCAATCGCGGGATACGACTGTAGCGTGCGTGCGCCGGCGTTTCCCGGAGCCCCCCATGTGAGACGGCTGCGGCTGTGCCGCGCCGGCTCCGGCCCGGAGAATTGCGGGCCCGGGTCAGGCCTTCAACGGATCCGGCCGGTACAGCCGCGTGCCGAGCGCCCAGATCTTCTCCGTGAAGGGGCCGGCGTTGTCCCCGGCCGACTCGCTGCGCGTGTGGGCGAGTACCGTCGAGGTCTTGGCGTCGAGGTTGTCGAGCATCGCCACGAAGACCGCCTCGGGCGTGGCGGGCACCTTGACCGCGCCGTGCTCCGGCTCACCGTGGTGAGTCAGCAGGATGTGCTGCAGCGCCCGCAGCGCATCGGGGGGCAACCGCTCGCCCGACTCCTTGGCCGCGTACGCAGCCTTGACGGGAAGCCAGATCGCGCCGCGGACCACGTGGCCGATCAAGTTACCCTCGGTCGTGTAGTCGAATCCCTTCTCCCACTTCAGCTCGACGGTCTTGCCCAGGTCGTGCAGGAACAGGCCCATGATCACCAGGTCACGGTTCAGCAGCGGGTAGCGGGGCAGGATCAGGTCCGCCATCGCGAGCAGTTGCCGGGTGTGTTCCAGGAGCCCGCCGATGTAGGCGTGGTGAACGCTGACCGCGGCCGGGCACCGCCGGAACGCCGCCATGAGCTCCTCGTCGGCCAGGTACGTGTTCGCCAGCGCCTTCATCGCGGGATGCTCGATCGTGCCGAGGATCGTCTGCACCTCGTGGAACATCTCGTCGATGTTGAACGACGTCGTCGGCAGCAGCGCCGCCAGGTCCTCCTCGTCGACGTCGACCGGCTTGACCTGCTCGGCGATGAACTGGAGCTGACCGTTGTAGACCTGCGTGTGGCCCGCCGCCCAGACAAAGCCGGCGGCGGAGAGCTCTCCCAGCGCGGTTTCGTCGAAGCTCCACTGCCTGGTGACGATCTCGCCGGTGGCGTCGCGAAGCAGGCACTTCAGGTACGACTTGCCGGCGCGAGTGGTGCCGATCTGCGGATTAACGATGCTGTACACGCCCTCGACGTAGGCGTTGGAGGGGAAGGTTCGGATGTCCGTGTGCGAGCTGTGTGCCATGGCGTGGGACAGTGTAGCGAAGAATAGGGGGTGGCACGGTCGAGGTCGTACGCCGAAGGCGGACGGACTCGCCCGTGGAGCGACGTTCAAAGACACGGGCGAACTCGTCCGCCTGCGGCGGACTCGTTCGACCGTGCCACCCGCCGTTCTGCACGTCGCTGTCTCAGCGACGTGCCCGCAGTGAGGCAAGTGCACCCGGAACCTGCTCCAGCAAGTCAGCGGCGAGCATGCCGCTGTCGCTGCCGGCGTGGGCGTCCCGCCAGCGATCGGCGGCGAGCCCGTGCGCGTGCACGGCCAACCGGGCACAGTCGTAGAGGCTCAGTTCTCCGTCGCCGCGCGACGCGTACTGCGCGACCAACCCGGCGATGACGCCTGCGAGCACGTCGCCGGTGCCTGCGGTGGCCAGGGCGGGGTTGCCCGTCACGTTCGTCCACGTCCGTATTCCGTCGCTCACGACGGTGCCGGCGCCCTTGAGCACCACGACGCAGCCGACGCGTTGCGCCAGCGCCTCGGCGGCGTGCGGCCGCTTCTGGGGAAGCACCGGATCGGCATCGATCCCCAACGCCGTCGCCAGCCGCCGGTACTCGCCGGGGTGCGGCGTGAACACGGCGGGCGCCCGGAGATCGCGACAGAAATCCCCCAGGCACGCCAGCGCGTTGAGCGCGTCGGCGTCGATGACCATCGACGGTCGTTCCCGGCCGATGAGCCGTGCCACGATCTGCTGCTGGGGGGTGCCCGCGGCGAAGCCGGGGCCGATCGCCAGGCAGTCGCACTGTGGCAGGTGCTCATCCAGGAGTTCCGCCACGGCGCCGGGGACAGGGTTTCCCTCGTCGTCAACCGGCAGTGCCAGCGCGGTCGCCGACGGGCTGATCGAGAGTGCCGCCTGCACCAGCGGCGCCGGAACGGCGAGGACGACCAGGCCGGCACCCGCGCGCAAGGCCGCGGTGGCCGTCAGCGCCGGACCGCCGATCATGATCCGCGGCGCGGCCGCCTGGCCGCCGAGCACGCAGACCGTGCCGAAGGTTCCCTTGTGACCGTCGGCGGGTCGCGGCGGAAGTTCTGGCAGCTCACCCGCCATCACTCGTAGCCGACGTCGATGACGTCGATCTGGAGGTTCCCCATCAACATGAGGGTCGAGGCGAACGTCGCGTCGATCCCGCCCTGGGCCAGGCTCGACACCGCGGTCAGCACGTGCGCGGCGTGGTAGCGCCGGCCAAGGGTGGCATCGAGGTCGACCCAGCGGCCGTCGATGAGCGCCTGCGTCCACATGTGCCATCCGAAAATGTCGCGGTGCCCCAGGAACTCGTCGGCATAGACGAGCCCGACGGCCACCCTGGCCGGAATCTCCTCGGCGCGCAGCATCGCGCACAGCAGCACCGCGTGCTCCGAGCAGTCGCCCGTCCTGGTGCGGGCCGTCTCCGAGGCGGTCGCGAAGGCCGTGCCGAGCCCCTTTTCCGAGACGAGCCGGTGCACGGCTCCGCGCAAGGCGTCCGCCCTGGCCAGGGCATCGTCGCCGGCGTCGCGCACCGCGCGGGCCGCCAGGGTGCCGATGAGCGGATCGTCGGCGTCCACCATCGCCGACGACTCCACGTACGACCGATCGAGCAGGTCCGCGGCTTCGGCGGGCAGGTTGTCGTTCATGTCGATGGTCAGCAGGACGGTGCCGCCATCGTCGGCGGGCGAGACTCGCTGCGCCGCGGCCGACGGGAGTTCGGGAAACGTGCCGTTCTCGACGCGCAGGCGCAGTGTCGCCGTCGTCGCGCTGTGTGCGCGGGGAATCGGACGGCTCGGCTCGACGAACGAACGGACCAGGATCTCCGGCGCCGGCTCGCCTTCACCGGCGTGCGCCTGGGCCTTGGTGACCAACCGGGTGACCATCTTCCCCAGGCCGGGCATGACGATTTCCTCGTAGACCTTGTCGCCCTCGGCGGTGTAGTGTTCGATCGCCGTCACGTCCAGAAGGCTTGTCCCGGTCCGCCACAGGGTCACCGGGATCTCACTACCATCGAAGACGTAGACCCCGTTCTCCAGGAAAGTATGGCTCACCTCGAACGGCTCCAGCCCCGACTGGCCGTCGACGGTGAAGTACGAAATCCGCGTGTCGCCCGCCGCGACGCGCTGCAGCCAGTACCGGTGAACGCCCATGGGGGTCAGCCATTCGCCCTCCGGCGCCTCGGTCTCACGGACGGTTTCGCGGCCGCCCTGGCGGCTGGTGTACACGACGGTGTCGTCGAGGAACCGCCACTGGCTCTCGACCGGCTGCACGCCCATCTTCTGCATTGCCTGTATGAGCAGCGGCTCGCCTTCAGCGGTCTCCTCGAAGGACGTCGACATCTCGATCGGCGGCGCTTCGCCGCCGCGCCCGAGGGTGATCATCATCCGCATGCTGCTACGGAACCGCCCATCGTCGGACTCCAGCGTGCTGACCATGGACCCCGCACGGGCGCCGCCGAGTTCCACGACGAACCACTGTTCCTGCACGAGCGTCCAGTCCGCCGCCGCCGGGGCCGCCAGCGCACAGACAACCAGGAGCACCGGCAGCACCCGGCGGGTGAACGCCGTTCGCGCAAGGCTCATGAACCCGTCTCCGGCCGCAACAGCGGGAAGAGGATGACGTCCCTGATCGTCGTGGCGTTGGTCAGCAGCATCACGATCCGGTCCACGCCGAGGCCCAGACCACCAGCGGGCGGCATGCCGACCGCCAACGCGTCGAGGAAGTCCTCGTCGAGGGTGCGAATGGTCCGGTCCTCCTCATCGGCTCCCTGAAGCTGCTCGGTGAACTTCGCCCGCTGCACGTCGGGATCGTTGAGTTCGGTATACGCCGTCCCGACCTCCATGTGCCCGATCAAGAGCTCCCACCGCTCACACAACCGCGGGTCGTCGCGTTGGGGCCGGGTCAGGGGCGAGATGGCGCTTGGATAGTCGGTCACGAAGGTCGGGCGGGCGGGATCGATCGCGGTCTCGCAGAGACGCTCGTACACCGCGTTGACGACGAGCCAGTCGTCCAGCCTGTCGGCGTCGCGAACCTCCAGTTCGCGGGCTCGCGCCCTGACCCGGTCGAACTCCGTCATGGCGAAGCCCAGCGTGCGCTCGAACAGGTCGCCGTACCGCACCCGTTGGAACGGTTGGCCGTAGTCGATCTCGACCTTGCCGAAGGGAAGCCGCGCGTCGGTCCGATCCGAGGCGAACATCGCGAGGTCGCGAAGCATCGCTTCGGTGAGGTCGAGCATGCTCCAGCAATCGCCGAAGGCCTCGTACGCCTCGAGCGTCGTGAACTCCGGATTGTGACTGCGATCGATGCCCTCGTTCCGGAAGTTCCGGCTGACCTCGTACACCCGCATCATGCCGCCGACGAGCAGGCGCTTGAGGTACAGCTCCGGCGCGACGCGCATGAACAGGTCCAGGTCCAGGGCGTTGTGGTGCGTCATGAAGGGCCGGGCCGCGGCGCCGCCGGCGACGGGCTGCATCATCGGCGTTTCGACCTCAAGGTACCCCCACTGCTCCATGAACCGCCGGATCCGCGCGACGATCCGGGAGCGCATCTGCAGGACACGGAGCGTCCCGGGGTTGGCGTACATGTCCACGTAGCGGCGCCGGTATCGCAGTTCCGGGTCGGTCAGACCGTGGTATTTCTCCGGCGGGGGCGCCAGCGACTTGCAGTGCACCTCGAAGCGCTCGGCCCAGACGCAGGTCTCCTGCTTCTTCGTCATGCCGACCGGCCCCTCGACCACGACGATGTCGCCGTAGTCGAGCTTCTTGGCGATGGCGAAGGACGCCGGGTCCAGGGCCACCCGGGCGATACTGATCTGGAGATCTCCGGACTCGTCGCGGAGCACCGCGAAGACCATGCCGCCCATGTCCCGATGCTGTACGCAGCGGCCCTGGACCAGCGCCCGCTCCCGCGGGTCGATGACCGGGTCGTCGCCCGCCTCTTTGCTCCGGGTAAACTCGTCGTGGGCACCCTGGTCGAAGCGCCGGCGCGCCTCGGTCAGCGGAACCAGGCCGTCGACACGGCACCCGTAGGGATCGACGCCGTACTCGTCGCGCCACCGCTGCAGCTTTGCGCGCCGAGCCTGCACCAGGGAGTCCGTGTCCGGGGGAGCGGCCGGAGGGTGAGGGGTCTTGGGTCCATCCGCCATATGAATAGGATGGTAGCCTGAGGCGGGCATGGGACGCGAGCAACGATGCCGGGCTGTTTTTCTCGATCGCGACAACACACTGATCGCCAACGACGGGGACCTGGGTGACCCGGACGCGGTCCGGCTCATCGACGGAGTCGCGCCCGTGCTGGCCCGGCTTGCCAAAGCTCAGTGGCGGCTCGTCGTGGTGAGCAACCAGGGCGGGGTCGCGCGAGGAAAGTTCACCGAAGCCGATGTCGAGGCGGTCAACGGGCGCCTGGCCGACCTGCTCGACGAGCAATCCGGGATCCGCGGGCTCATCGACCGCTTCTACTGGTGTCCCTTTCATCCCGAGGGCACCGTGGAGCGATACTGCCATGAACACCCGTGGCGCAAACCCCGGTCGGGCATGCTCGTCCAGGCCGGCCGCGACCTCGGGGTCGACCTCGACCGGAGTTGGATCGTCGGCGACCAGCCGCGGGACGTCGCCGCCGGCCGCGCCGCGGGCTGTGCGACGATCCTGGTCTCGATCGATCCCGCCGCGATCGAGGCCGCGCAGCCGACGGACGTCGTCACGACCCTCGCCGAGGCCGCCGAGATTATCCTGTGCCGCCGATGACTGACCCACCCGTGCCCGCGGATGTCAAGCGGCTGGCGATCATCTGCCCCTCCTGGGTCGGCGACACGATGATGGCGACGCCCGTGCTGCGGGCGGCTCGACAGGCCCGGCCCGCGGCGCGAATCATTGCCGTGTGCCGGCCGGGCCTGGACCGGTTGCTGGCAGGCCTCCCCTGGATGGACCAGGTCATCGCCTTCGAGAGCAAGCGTCTCGGCGGCACCGTTCAGGTGTTGCGAGCGCTGCGGCACGCCCGCGTTACGGCGGCGATCCTTCTTCCCAACAGCTTCCGTTGGGCGCTCATTGCAAGGCTGGCCGGGATACGCGTCCGGGTCGGCTACAGGCGCTCGGCGCGTGGTCCCCTGCTGAGCCACGCGCTCACCGCGCCGAAACAGCGGGCGCCCGTGGCGGCGCTGGGCTACTACGCGCGGCTGGCCGGGTTCGCCCTGGGCGTCGAGGCACTCGACATGCGGATGGAACTCATCGCGACCGATGAGCAGCACGCCGAGGCCCGATCCATTCTGGACGGCGTGCCACGGCCTTTCGCGGTGCTTTGCCCCGGCGGGAACAAGCCGGCAAAGCGCTGGCCGGCTGCGAGGTACGCCAGAGTGGCCGAGGCCCTTGCACGCCGGCACGGGCTCTCCGCGGTCGTCACCGGTTCGCCGGGGGAGCGGTCGATCGTCGCCGCGGTCAAGGCCGCGGCCGGCACGCCCGTCGTCGATCTCACCGATCGCGGGATGAGTCTCGGCACGCTCAAGGGCGTCATCGCCGAAGCGCGGATCGTGATCACCAACGACACCGGGCCGCGACACGTTGCGGCTGCCCTGGGCACACCGGTGGTCTCTCTCTTCGGCCCGACGGATCCGCGGTGGACCTCGATCGAGTTCCCCCTGGAGAAGGTGCTCACCGCCGAGCCGTTTCTTCCGGCCGAGCTCACCGCCGACGACCATGCGGCCCGGTGCGCGATCGAGCGCATCACCGTTGCCGATGTGCTCGCAGCCACCGGACAACTTCTCGCCGCCGGCGGGCCGGAATCGCCCTCATCGCGCGGCGCAGCGCCGGGAACCATGCCGCCGGACTCAGCCGGGACTCCATGACCGGAAGCTGTACCGCCAGCCGTTCCAGCATCCGGGCCACTGAACGGCTGCTCCGGTCGGCGCGGATCGCGACGGTGTCGATGAGCCAGACGTCGCCCGTCTCGCTGACGATGAGGTTCGCGAGCTTGAAGTCCCTGTTGACCAGACCCGCGGTCACCATCGCCGCGGCGACGTCACCGATCGCCCCCGACACGCGGCGGACGTCCGCGGGAGCCAGCGTGTCGTCCCGCGCCATGTCCAGTGCCGAGCGGCCCTCGACGTAGACGTACTCCAGCTCGATCACCGCCCGATCGCGTCGCGCGAACCGCCAGCCGCCGTCCATCACCGGCGTACGAATGCCGGCCCGGTGAAGCCGGCCGGCACCGGCGATCTGCCGTTGCGGCTGGGCGGCCCCCAGCACCAGCGTGAGTAGCCTTAGCGGTGTCACGGACCACGCCTTGAGCGTCCGCGGCTGCTCGCCCGGCCGGTGCACCAGCCAGACCGGATGCTCGCCGGTCGTCTTGAGCTTTCGAACGGCATGAGCCGGTTCCCAGGCCACCGCGGGAGGATACCGCGGGCGCTGCTACCATGACGGCCAGGCGATGAGCAGCACGACCCTACGCGTGACGGTAACCCGCAAGACGACGGACCTGTGCGTAGCCGTCGTCGCGTGCAACAACGAACGAACGATCCAGCGGATGCTTCGATCGGTTGAGGGCCTCGCCCGCCGGACGATCGTCGTCGATTCCGGTTCGACCGACTCGACGATCGAGCTGTGCCGGGCGTGCGGCGCCGAGGTGATCGAGCACGCCTGGGAAGGCTACGTGAAGCAGAAGCAGTTCGCCCTGGACCAGTGCGACGGACCGTGGGTGTTGAGCCTCGACAGCGACGAGTCGCTCGACGAGGAAGCGTCCCGCGCGGTGCGCCGGGCGATTGCGGCGAATGACACGGCAATCGCGGGCTACGCGATCAACCGGCGCGCCTGGATCGGCGATCATGAGCTGCGTCACACGTGGCAGCCGCAACGGCGCACCAGGCTGGTTCGGCGCGAGAAGGCCCGCTGGGCGGGCTACGACCCGCACGACAGGCTCGACGTCGACGGCACCGTCGCCCGGTTGCCGGGACTCATCCGGCACGACGCGTTCACCGACGTCCAGGAACTGCTGCGCAAGTCGGTCAGCCACGGCCTTACTACCGCGGTGAGCTATTACGAGATGGGCCGGAGAGGCTCGACCATGCAGTTGCTGCTGTCGCCGCCGTCGGCTGTGCTCAAGCAGCTCCTGAAGCGCAGCGCCTGGCGCGACGGGTGGATCGGCTGGGTGGCGTCGTTCTCCGCCGGCATCCAGGCCGCCGTGAAGCACATGCGGCTCCTGGAACTGACCCACCAGGACACCGGTGCGCGGTCATGAACCCGTCGTGGGCCATCGTCATCGCCGGCGCGTACCTGCTTGGATCGATCCCCTTCGGCGTGCTCATCGGCCGGGCCCGCGGCGTGGACATTCTTACCCGGGGATCCAGGAACCCCGGCGCGTCCAACGTCACCAGGTTACTCGGCAAGCCGCTGGGGATCTTCTGTTTCTCCCTGGACATGGCCAAGGGCGCGATCCCGGTGATCACGGCGGGCGTGATGTTCGACCTGCTGGGCGACAGGCCCGCCGACCCGGACCCGGCCGTCGCGGTGCTCACGCGCACGGAATTGTGGCTGTGGCTCGCCGTCGCCTGTGCCGCCGTGGCCGGTCACATGCGTTCGCCGTGGCTGGGTTTCCGCGGCGGCAAGGGCGTCGCTACGGGCTTCGGGTCGATGGTGGCGATGTGGGAGGTGCTCACGATCCCGGCACTCGGCGCCGTCGTGGTGTGGTACGCGGTACTGAGAACCACGCGGTACGTGTCGGCGTCGAGCATCGCCGCGGTGATGAGCCTGCCGGTGGGCTACCTGCTGTCGGTGCTGCCGCCCAACGCGCTGGAGCAGCCGCTGTCGCTGTCGTTTGAACAGGTCGTCGCCGCGAGCCCGCCGCTGGTGGTGACGGCGGCGATGGCGGCGCTGATCACGTACCTGCACCGCGGCAACATCGCCCGCATTCGCCGGGGCGAAGAGCCGAAGGTGCGCGGCAAGGCGCGGCGAGGTGACCTGGGGGCGGGGCCTGACTAGTCGCTCATAGCCGGCCGGCCGGATCACCACCGGCAGCATGACCGTGCCGCTCAGCTCGGCCGCTTCGCGGAGGATCCGCGGGTAGTCCTTGAGCCAGCGGTCGGCAGCGGTCGACCGGACGGCGGCGGCGTCATCCAGTGCATCCGTTGCATCCCACGCCTGCAGCGCCGTCACCCGTCCCTCGGTCACCTGGAGGCGGGCGAGAACGTCATTGAGACAGTCGGCGGGAACGGTGATCGTCCAGATCGCGCCTCGGTCGGCGTATTCGAGCTGTTGTTCATACGTTGGCGCGAGCGACCTGGGACCGAGAAGCTGGCCGCTGACCCTCAGCGGGCCGCCGGACTTTTCGAGCGTCCGCGCCAGTCGGCCGGCGGCCCGGCGGCGGCGGGGCAGATCCACGAGATCGCGCGGTGAGCGGTCCGCGCTGCCTGCCATCGCGGCCATTCCGGCAAAGTCGTCGCGAGCCCGGGCCAGGTCACGGTCGAGGGCGCGGCCCTGCTCGACGCGGAGCCGCTGGGCGATGTGCCGGGCTTCCTGGAAGCTGAAGTTGCGAACCAGCGCAGTCTCACCGTCCACCTCTTCGAGCACCCGCTGGAGGGTCTGCTCGATGCCGCGTTCGTCATCGTCACCGCGTGAGGTCACCACCAGGACGAACTGCACGGCGGTGAGCGTGGGCGCCTCGCCAGGAGCGAGGCGGCGCCTGTCCGGCGCGGGCCGGACGGCCGTGACCATTTTCTCGGCGCTGTCGGTGGCTCCTGGGATGCCGGGTGCCCGGTGATGAATGACCGTCTCCGGCGGCGGCCACTGATCGGCTCCGGTCGCCTCGGCGCGTGCGATGTCGGGCACGATTGGAATCGCGCCGTCGGTCAGCGCGAGCGTTGAACCGGTGGAACGACCGAACCCGATCAGGCCGCTGGTCGAGGCCCAGATGCCGGCAAGCAACGCCATGCACACGATCGCGGCCACCGCGGCGTATCGCTTCCACGGCCGCCGCCTGCGGTAGCGGCGCCGCCAGTCGCCCGGATCGGGCATGAGCATCGGCCGGGCCATCATCGGCTCGAGTTCGGCCAGGAGATCAGCCGGAACGACCGGCTCGTCCATGCTTTGCAGCATCCGGCGATCGTCCTGCATCTGTTCGAGAAGCGCCAGCGTCTCGCGATCGCCGGCGAGGAAGCGGCGAATCTCTGCCGCCCGCTCCGGGTCGAGTTGGTCCTCGATGAAGGCAAGCAGGTCGGTCTCGTCGAACTTGTCGAGCTTGTCAGGCATGTCAGGCACGTGTCCGGTCACTCGTCACTTGTCGTCGCCGTCGTCCTCGTCCACATCATCGGCGCCGCCTCGACCCATTTCAAACTCCACGGCGTTTCGCAGTGCCAGGCGGGCCCGAAAGAGTCTTGATTTCACGGTCCCGACCGGGATCTCCAAAGCGTTGGCAATGTGCTGATACTCGAGTTCCTGCATGTCGCGGAGCACAAGCACAGCCCGCATATCGGGATCAAGACACAACAGGGACCGCCCCAGCACCGACTTCATCTCCGTCAGTTCGACGCGGCCCCCCGGCGAAAGTTCCCCCTTCGAGCGGGGATCCACGGGGCCGGCGGCCGCGTTCTCGGACCCGCCCTCCAGGCTTCCGTGGCGGCGAAGCCGCTGTTTGCGGAGGTGGCTGAGGCAGGTGTTCATGGTCACCCGGATGACCCAGGTGCTGAGCTTGGAGCGCCCGTCGTAGGTGTCCAGTCCCTGGATGATCCGAAGCAACGCGTCCTGGGTGAGGTCGCGGGCATCCTGCTCGTGCCGGACCATCCGGTAGCAGATGCCGTAGACGCGACGCTGATACGCCTCCAGCAGCGTGCCGATGGCGTCGGGCTCGCCGCGGCGGTGTGCCTCGACGAGCTGAGCCTCCTGCAGTTGGGTGAGCCGGGAGGCGTCGTGGGAGCTCGACCGGCCTGGTGTCGAGCCGGCGTCATGTCTGTGTTGACTCGCCATCGGCCTTTCCGTCCCCACGCTCCCGACCCGGTCCTGCATCACGGTATCCAGCCTGTGTACGATGAGGGTGCCAGTCAGTTCCGCAGGGCCCCCGGCCCCCGGCCCCGGCCCCCGGCCCCCGGCCCCCGGCCCGGTACCACCGGCCGATGAACGCAGCACGATCGACCATGAGCCTCAACGACAACTATCGGTCCCCCCTCGAAAACCGCTACGCCTCGAAAGAGCTTCGCGCGATCTGGTCGCCGCAGCGAAAATTCTCCACCTGGCGGCGACTGTGGCTGGCTCTCGCCGAGGCCCAGCGGGAACTCGGTCTGGATATCAGCCAGGCGCAGATCGATCAGCTTGCCGCGCACCTGGACGATATCGACTACGAGTCCGCGGCCCGCCACGAGGCGCTGCTTCACCACGACGTCATGGCCCACATCCACGCGCTGGGCGAGGTGGCTCCGGACGCCCGGTCCGTCATTCATCTCGGCGCCACCAGTCAGTTCGTCAACTGCAACACCGAGTTGATTCTCATCCGGGAGAGCCTGGAACTGATCGCTCGCCGCCTGGCGACGGCGATCGACGCGCTGGGGACTTTCGCCGTGGAGCACCGCGACCTGCCCACGCTGGGGTTCACCCACTTCCAGCCCGCCCAGCCTACGACCGTAGGAAAACGGGCCACGCTGTGGGCCTGCGACCTTGCGATCGCCCTGGAGGACATCGAGCATCGCCTCGACATGCTGCGATTCCGGGGCGTCAAGGGCGCAACCGGCACGCAGGCCTCGTTCCTGGCCCTCTTTGACGGCGACCGTGAGAAGGTCGAGCGGCTCGACGAGCTGGTGGCGGAGAAAATGGGATGGCGCGCCGACCGGCGGTTCATCGTCACCGGTCAGACCTATCCCCGACTGGTGGACGCCCAGGTTCTCGGCAGCCTTGCCGTAGCGGCGGCCGCGGCACACAAGTGCGCCACCGATATCAGGCTGCTCGCGCACTGCAAGGAGATCGAGGAGCCGCTGGAGAACAGCCAGGTCGGTTCGTCCGCCATGCCGTACAAGCGCAACCCGATGCTGTGCGAACGGGCGTCGGGGCTGGCCCGGTTCGTGATGTCCCTGGCCGCCAACGGCCTGTCGACCGCATCGACGCAATGGCTCGAGCGCACCCTCGATGACTCCTCCAACCGCCGGCTGACGCTGCCGGAATCGTTTCTCGCCCTGGACGGCGCGCTCGACGCCCTGGGCCGGGTCGTCGGGGGGCTGGTGCTCTACCCGCGGGTGATCCGCGCACACCTCATGGACGAACTGCCGTTCCTGGTGACCGAGGACATTCTCATGGCCGCCACGAAGCAGGGGGCGGACCGCCAGGAGGCCCACGAAGTCATCCGCGGGCACAGCCGGGATGTTGCCCGACGCGTCAAGGTCGAGGGCCTGTCGAACGATCTGCTCGACCGGCTCCGCGCAGAACCCATGTTCAACGGCGTCGATTTCGACGCCCTGATGGATCCCGCCGGCCGCATCGGCGTGGCGCCGGAGCAGGTGGACCGGTTCATCGCCGCCGTGGTAGAGCCGATTCGGGCACGCTACGGGGGGTCGTAAGAGGCCGAAACGGAAGTAAAGTGGCTCCTGCACCCATTCAGAACCCGATCAGAGCCCATAGAAACCCCCCTGCTGCTGTTGTTGGGCCCCCACCAAGGCCGATACAATGGCGAATACCGGCATGAGCCCAGCGACGTGCGACCCTCCCCAACAATTCTCCACAGTAGTGAGGCCAGCCATGGAATCGTATGACCGTCTCGTCCGGATCGTGGAAGAGGTAGCCGAAGAGGTCAGGAAGGCCGAGGGGGGAAACAAGGCTGCGGGGACACGAGTCCGCAAGGCCATGCAGGACGTCAAGAAAGCCGCCCAGGAACTGAGGGTCGGCATCCTCGACGCGCGAGGGAGCGATTCGTCCGGCTGACGAAAGACCGCAAGACATTCCCGTAGCCTCGGATTCCGGCGGTGCCCCGCCCGCTTTCGCGGCGTTACAAACCCGCACCCGCACCGCGCGGAGACCCTCTTTGGCCGCCCAGCCTCTCTTCGATGTCTCGACAATCGATCTGACCAAGGTGACGGTTTCGCCGGAGGTCGTTGGACGCGTCATCCCCCAGTCGGGTCCCATGCGGCAACTGGACCATGTGATCTGGTTGAGTGAAGATTCCACCAGCGGCCTCGGCGTCAAGGAGGTCCGCGACGACGAGTTCTGGGTTGCAGGTCACATCCCGGGGCGCCCCCTGATGCCGGGGGTCCTCATGATCGAGGCGACGGCCCAGTTGTCCAGCATTCTTCACAAGTACGCCCACTCGATCAGCGACTCGGAGTTCCTCGGCTTCATCCGGTGCGAGAATGTGGTGTTTCGTGGCCAGGTGGTTCCCGGCGACACCCTCTACCTGCTGGCGAAACAGATCTGGTTCCGCCGCCGCAAGTTCGTCTCCGCGGCGCAGGCCACCGTCAACGGCAAACTGGTCTTCGAAGCCACGATCACCGGGATGACGATGTAGTCGTCATCGCGGTCATCGCCGGAGGCCATGTCGGAATCCCGATCGCCGGAAACCGCCGAAATGCCGGTGGTGGCCGAAGCCGAAACCGATCGGGTAGCCGTAGCCAAGGCCGTACCCGAATCCGTACCCATAGCCGTAGCCGTAGCAGGGGCGGTACATCGGCGCGGACGGGTAGCCGTACAGCGGCACCGACCGCCCGGCAACATACCTGTGCAAGGCAACCGTTCCCAGGTCGGCTCCTCTTGACTCACCACCGGAGACGGTCTGGACCGGATGGCCCCTGGGCGCCGGCATATCAATGACCGTCCGCCCGACCACCGTGGCGGTCGCCATCGCCAGCACCGACCCCATGCCGAGTAACGCTCCAGCCCGCACGAGCAACTCCTTCGAGACGCCCCGTATATCTTACGTGGACTCTCCCCGACACCCGGCACGTCACGGAATCGCCCGAAAGTGAAACCCTACCCCCTGCTCTTTCACCCCATCCTCAAGGAAAAGGTCTGGGGCGGTCGCAACCTTGTCGCCCTTGGCAAGACATTGCCCGCCGGCACGGCGATCGGTGAATCGTGGGAGCTGGCCGACCTGCCGGAGTCGGTTCCCGGCGGCCGCTCGAAGATCGCCAACGGGCCGCTGGCGGGCCTCCGGTTGCGGCAGGCGATCGCCGAGCACGGGCCGGCGATCATGGGCCCGGCGACGCTCACCGACGAAGGCGGGTTCCCCCTGCTGGTGAAGTTCCTCGACGCGTGTGACAACCTCTCGGTGCAGGTGCACCCCGACGAGGCGTACGTCCGGAAGCATCCCGAGGCTTTCCTCAAGTCCGAGGCGTGGATCATCGTCACCGCACGCGCCGGGGCCGTCATCTACAAGGGCGTGAAGCCGGACGTCACACCGGAGCAGTTCGCGAGACACGTCCGGGACGGCACGGTGGTCGACGACCTCGTCGCCATCACCGTCGCGCCGGGCGACTGCCACTACCTTCCCAGCGGCACGTGTCACGCGCTCGGCGCCGGGATCGTGGTGGCGGAGATCCAGAGCCCCAGCGACACGACGTTCCGCGTGTACGACTGGGGTCGAACGGGCCGCGCGCTGCACCTGGAGCAGGCGTTGCAGTGCATCACCTTCGGCGCACCGCAACGGCCCGCCGAGGATGCAGGCGAGCCGGTCGAGATCGACGGCCTGCGAACGACGTCGATCGCGCGGACCGGGTTCTTCGCGCTGGAGCGGCTGGAGACGGACCGCCCGCTGCACCACCGGATCGAGACGTCCGGGATGCCCGAGATCTGGGTGGTGCTCAGTGGCGGCGGTCTCCTCCAGACGCCCGATGCCCCGACCGTACCGCTGAGCCCCGGCACCACGACCCTCCTGCCGGCCGCCCTGGGCGGTGCGGGCGCCGAGCTGGCCGCCGGCACCCACCTGATCCGGATCACGCTGCCCTCGCCCCTGGAGGGAAAATTGGCCGGGGACTAGTTTTCGGCGGAATCCCGCGGGTCCCGTGGCAGTCTATATCTACAGGGACCGGTTCGTGGATCCAGGGAGGCCGTCATGGCCCAGGCACTGTCCGAAACGAAGCTGCGTGAGTGGATGCAGAAGATGGGTCCGAGGCTCATTAACCTGGGCGCGGTCATCTGCCGGGACCGCCACCGGGCGGAGGAGATCGTCCAGGAGGCCTTTCTCAGGCTCTGGCAGCGGCCCCCGGAGACAGGTGAGGTCGTGTACCCGGCGTGGCTTCGCCGGGTCGTCGTTAATCTTTCGATCAACGCCCTGCAGCGGACGCGCCGGCCGGTGGCGCTCCCGGAGCACTCCGCCGATCCGGCACTGCACAGTGCACAGCAACCGGACGCCCGCTGCGCCCGTGACGAATCGATCGAGCGGGTGCGCGCCGCACTGGATCGCCTCGATGAGTCCAAGCGGGCGATCATCGCGCTGCGCGCGTACGAGCAATTGAGCTACGAGCAGATCGCCGAGCACCTGGACGTACCGATCGGCACCGTCATGAGCCGGCTCAACCGGGCACGCGCGGCGCTCATGGAAGAGCTCAAGCGCGACGCAGGAACGCCCGGTGAGGAGCCGCTGACCTTCGACATACGAGATTACCGCACCGCCTAGAAGCGGTGAGTCGCATTGTTCCGGTGGGACGCATCAATCATGAACGACAAGAATCACATCACCATGGACTGCACGGACATCAAGGCGCTGCTCTCGGCCATCCTCGACGGTGAACTCGCCGTCGACCAGAGGCATCGCGCCGAACGCCATCTCGCCCAGTGCGCCGACTGCCGCATGGTCGTAAGCGACGCGGAGCACGCCGACTCGATGGTCGCCATCGCGGTCGGCCCCGGTCTCGGCCACGCCGACCGGCTGCCGGAGGGTTTCGAGGCGGCGGTCCTGGCCCGGACCGTCTTTGCCGATCGCGCCGGCAGCGCCGCCCACACGTGGCGCTCGTGGCTGGGCTGGCTTGCCGCCGCCGCATCGATCGTCATGGCGGTGGTGCTGTGGCCGGTGGACCGATCACCAGCGCCGGACGATCGGATGAACGCCCGGACGGTCGCGGCGTCGTACCCGCCGGGCCCGGAGATCGGGTCCTGGACGATCGAGGAGCTTCCCGCCGGCACCCGGTCGACGACACGCCTGGTCGTCAATGAAGTCGCTCAATACCCCGCCGACGCGGACGCCGGCTCATGGGATCCGCCTGTATCCGGGCACGCGTCCGGGGCGTTCGACACCGGAGCAGACCATCTCTCGCGCGACGGCGCCGACACGATTGAATCGTTGTCGCTGGTGCTGGCGATGCTCCAGAACGCCGATGACGGGAGCTTCGTCGACGTGGAGCACGCACGGCAGTTCACGGAGTACGAGCAGCTTCTGCCGCGCCTGGCCGCGACGCGCCGGCAGCTTTCTCCCAGCCAGAGGCCCGTCATCTTCGCCGCGGAATCGATGCTCTACCGGATCGTTCGCGGCCCGCTGAGCCTCGACGACGTACGCGAGCTGCGCCAAACGATCGCCCGGCTGGATCTGCCCGACCGGATCAGCGCGATCACCGGCGGCCCGGCGGCGGTGGCGTCCTCGCTGTAGCTTGGGGTGGCACGGGCGAGGTCGCTACGCTCCCTCGACCGTGCCACCCTCGCTCCCGAACCCTTGGCATCGCACGGCAATCCGCCTATCGTAGCCCCCCCCCGGAGTCTCAACGGCGGAGAAATTGTCATGGCCAGCACCGGCACGATCATCCAGGTCATCGGTTCCACGTTCGACGCGAAGTTCCCCGAGGCCGACCTGCCCGGCATCTACAACGCCGTCACGTGCGAGATCGACCTGGTGGGCGAGAAGTCCACGCTCGTCGGCGAGGTGGCCAAGCACCTCGGCGGCGGACAGGTCCGTTGCGTCGCACTCGCCTCGACGGACGGGCTGCGTCGCGGTGACGCGTGCACCGATACGGGCAGCCCGGTAAAGGTGCCGGTCGGTGAATGCACGCTCGGGCGCGTCTTCAACCTGCTCGGCGAGCCGATCGACGAGAAGGGACCCGTCGCCGCCCAGGCGTGGCGATCGATCCACCGCGAGCCACCGGAATTCGTCGAGTTGAACCCCAAGACCGAGATGATGGAGACGGGCATCAAGGTGATCGACCTGATGTGCCCGTTCGTCCGCGGCGGCAAGATCGGCCTGTTCGGCGGGGCCGGCGTGGGCAAGACGGTGATCATCCAGGAGATGATCGCCCGCGTGGCCCGCGAGTTCGGCGGCTACAGCGTCTTCGCCGGCGTCGGCGAGCGCACCCGCGAAGGCAACGACCTGTGGCTGGAGATGCAGGAGGCGGAGTACACCGACGAGAACGGCCGGACCGCCAGGGTCATCGACAAGGTCGCGATGGTCTTCGGCCAGATGAACGAGCCGCCGGGCGCGCGTCTTCGCGTGGGGCTTTCCGCGTTGACCATGGCCGAGGAATTCCGCGACGCCTCGGGCAAGGAGACGCTGCTGTTCATCGACAACATCTTCCGCTTCACCCAGGCGGGCAGCGAGGTCTCCGCGCTGCTGGGCCGGATGCCGTCTGCTGTCGGCTACCAGCCGACGCTCGCGACGGAGATGGGTGAGCTTCAGGAGCGAATCACGTCGACCACCGCCGGGGCGATCACCTCCGTGCAGGCGATCTACGTGCCTGCCGACGACCTGACCGACCCCGCCCCGGCGACGACGTTCACCCACCTCGATGCGTTCGTGGTGCTGGAGCGCGGGATCTCCGAGAAGGGCATCTACCCCGCCGTGGACCCGCTGGCTTCATCGTCGCGGATCCTCGAGCCGCAGTTCGTCGGCGAGGAGCATTACGCCGTCGCGCGCCGTGTGCAGTCGATCCTCCAGCGCTATCGCGACCTCCAGGACATCATCGCCATCCTCGGCGTGGACGAGTTGTCCGAGGACGACAAGCTCGCCGTCTCCCGCGCCCGCAAGATCGAGCGTTTCCTCAGCCAGCCGTTCCTGGTGGCCGAGGTCTTCACGGGTATCCCCGGTGTGACCAGCCCGCTGGAGGAAACGATCAGCTCCTTCAAACGACTGTGCGACGGCGAGGCCGACGACCTGCCCGAGAGCGCGTTCATGTACGTCGGATCGCTGGACGACGCCCACGCCAAGGCCGAGCGCATGGCGGCGGAGGTTTAGGAGTGTCTCGAGCGGTCCGTAGGGTCGCCGGCAAACAGGGGGGTGGCACGGTTGACGGCGTCCGCCTTGGCGGACGACGTCGGCCGTGTTGGACGTCACTCCACGGCCGAACTCGCTTCGCGAGTTCAACCGCGTCCCTTTCCAATTCTCAGCCGACGTGGACGTCGATACCCGACAGCGATATGCGGTCACGCCGGGCGCATCCATCTCAGGCGGATTGGGAACCCTCGTAGACTGGTGCGATGCTGAGAACGCCCGTCGAAATGATGCTGTTCGCCATCGCCGGATGGCTCAACGACACAAGATCGAGTTCCGGCAGGGCAGGTATGAGTACTCCAGGAACTGAATGGTCAGAGGCGCCTCTGGTTCAACACTGACCGGCGGCGCCGCCTCGCAGCACAGGGCAAACGACTTGGGCGGAAGGTCCTGCGAGAGCTGCGGGCGATCGTCACACCCGATACGATCCTCCGTTGGCACCGAGAGGTGATCGCAAGAACGTACGACGGCAGTGCTGCGCGGACGCCAGGACGGCCCCGGGTCGACACCGAAGTTCGGCAGCTCATCGTGGAGATGGCCACGGACAATGAACGCTGGGGAGACAGCAGACTCGTCGGTGAGCTCTCGAAACTCGGGGTCGTGGGCGAAGTTCCCCAGGACGCACTGGGCCGGTCTCGCTGCGGCCGACTTCTTCACCGTCGAGGTGTGGAGGAAGGTCCGTCTTATTCGCGACATGGTGTCGTTCGTGATCGATCTGCCGACACGTCGAGTGGCGATCGCCGGAATTAGTCCGGTCCCCAATGGTCCTTGGATGGAACAGATCGCGCGGAACCTCGCGGACGAGGTAGCCGGGTTCCTTCGAGGCAAGACGCACGTGATCCATGATGGAGATCCACTGTTCACGGCGAAGTTCCGGGACGTCCTGAGGAATGTGGGAGTGGAATCGGTTCGCTTGCCGCCAAAGAGCCCGAACCTGAGCGCGTACGCGAAGCGATTCGTGCTGTCGATCAAATCCGAGTGCCTTGATCGCCTGGTGCTGATCGGAGAGAGGCACCTGCGTCACGCGAGTGATGAGCACACCGAACACGATCGCCTCGAGCGAACGCATCAGGGATCGGGGAATCGGCTGATCGAGGGCGTTCCGGAACGAGAGTCAGGCCGGGTCGTCCGACGCGAACGACTCGGCGGTCTCCTCAATCACTACTCTCGAGAAGCGGCATGAGCGCTCGATCGAA
Source organism: Planctomycetota bacterium (assembly GCA_022562915.1). Lineage (GTDB taxonomy): Bacteria > Planctomycetota > Phycisphaerae > Phycisphaerales > SM1A02 > JADFOJ01. The sequence continues at coordinate 33,125 of JADFOJ010000017.1, forward strand.
TATTGGAATAGGACGCGGCGACCAGTGGGCGCCACGCCAGCAGAGCCATGGCAGCCGGGGAACCGCATGTCATGAAGTCTGCTTGACAAGACGCCGATATCGGGCTTAAACTTCTGCCAATGCTGCAGCGACGAATTCATTCCGTCATCTGCCTCGTGGCGCTGAGCGCCTACATGTGCAGTGTGGCTGCGGCGAACAGTGGCGCGGTCTTCTGTGAAGATCCTACAGGTGCCTCGTCGCTTGAATTCGGCTGCGATCACGACCACTGTTCGGCGACGGTCAGTACCGACCACGAACATGACTCCGGACAATGCTGGTGCTCTTCGTGTCCTTGCGAGGATAAACCGCTCGAACCGGCCGTCGGGACCGTGGGCAGAGACGACGACGCTCGGACAAAGGCAGCCATTGTCCAGGGGGCCGTGCTGCCGAGTTTCTACGCGGTATCGCGGGGAACTCGCCGAACCGCTTGCGATCGCAGCGCGGTGCCCGATTTGGATCGATCGCTCCGGCACCTGCGGACTATCGTGCTGATCGTCTAGACCTCATCACAACCTGCAGACTCATGTCGGTCTCACCCGGACCCAGTGCCCGGAGGTCGGCTGCCGTTGCTGTTGCTCGTTCGGGAAGCGAATGAGCAATGCTGCACATCGTCTGATGAGGACAGTCCATGCGAAGACGAGCCATTAGCGCTGTGGTACCACTTGTCGTGGCGGCCGGTGGGTGCGCTCCAGGGCCATTTGACGATTCGGCGTGGCCCGAGCCGCGCCCGCTCGGGCAGGATCTGGTTACGATTCGTCCGTCGAGCGACCTCGATGATCCCCCACCGCCCCGATCATTCGACGAACCGCAGGGGCTCATCTCTCTGCGTGATGCCCTGGCTGCTGCGTTACTCAGAAGCCCCGATCTCGCCGCAACCGGCTACGAGGTCAGGGCACGTGAAGCGGAGGCGCTGCAGGCCGGACTGCTCCCGAATCCCGAACTCGCGTTCGAGTTGGAGAACTTCGGTGGTTCGGGAGCGTTCAGCGGCGTGGACGCAGCCGAGACGACCGTCAGGCTGAGCCAGCTCATCCAGTTGGGCGGAAAACGCGTGGAGCAACGCCGCGTCGCAGAGTATCGCGCTCGGAATGCCGGGTGGGACTATGAGATCAGGCGGATCGACGTCCTCACGAAGACAGCAGCTGACTTCATCACGCTGCTCGCCGCCCAGCGCCAGCTTGACATCGCCACCGAAACAGCAGAGCTCGCCCAACGCGTCTACGACGCGGTTGGCCAACGTGTCGATGCCGGGAAGATCTCGCCCGTTGAGCGCGCGAAGGCCCAGGTCGAACTCACGCAAGCCAATCTCCAGCGAGAACGCGCGGTACGCGGTGTGGCCGCAGCACGAGTGCGGCTGGCCTCGAACTGGGGGAGCGCGGAGCCCCGCTTTGATGGTCTCAGCGGCGATCTTGATCGGGTTCCATCGCCGCCTTCATTCGCCGCGCTCACCGCCCAGGTCGAGCAGAACCCCGACATCGCCAGGTGGACGGCGGAAACCGCGTTGCGTCAGGCAGAGGTGAAGTTGGCGCTCGCGCAGGGGATCCCGGACCTGACCGTGTCCGGCGGCGCGCGATACCTCAGCGTCATTGACGAGTCGGTCTTTGTCGCGGGGCTGTCGCTGCCATTGCCCGTCTTTGATCGCAACCAGGGCGGCATTCAGGCAGCGCGTCTGCGATTGATCCAGAGCGGACACCTGGAGGAGACAACGCGTATCCAGGTCCGAACCGCCCTGGCAGAAGCATACCAGTCGCTCGATACGGCATTCGTCGAGGTCCGGATGACTCGAGACGAGGTGTTGCCGAGCGCCGAACTTGCGTTCGAGGCCGCCGAAGAGGCGTTTCGTCAGGGCAAGATCGGAGCGCTCAGTCTCTTTGACGCCCAGCGCACGTTGTTCAACGCGCGTCGCCAGCTCGTCGATGCGTTGTTTTCGTACCACATAACCGTCGTGGCGAGCGAGCGCCTCATCGGCGCGCCCCTGCACGGCACTTCAGTAGGAGACGACTCATGATCCGGTTCACTCGACTACTCGCCGCCGTTGCGCTCCTCGCAGTCGTGCTTGGGGCCGGTGGATGCGGCCGCGGGAAGGCACCCGACAGTGGTGATGCCCACGATGATCACGCGCACGGCAGTGGTGGCGAGTCCGACGCTCATGCGCCGGAAGAGGCCGAGCAAAGCACCGTGATCCGGATTGACTCGGAAACCCTGGCCGAGTTCGGCGTGCAGTTCCGGGAGGCACGGCCAGGCACCCTGCGACAAGGCACGTCCCTTTCAGGGGAAGTGGTGCTGAACCCGGATCGGGTGGCGCACGTGGTCGCTCGTGCCGGCGGCATTGGAACCGAGATCGTCCACACGATCGGTGATCGAGTCGAGGCCGGTGAGACGCTCGCGGTCCTGGAGAGCCCGGGGCTCGCCGAGGCCAAAGCGGCCTATCTCTCACGGGCGGCACAAGCCGCGCTCGGGGCGATCGACCTTGAACGGGCCGAGGTGATCCACATAAACACGATCCGGCTGCTCGAGCTCGTGTCGGAGGAACCGGGCGTGGACCGCTTGCGCCGCGAGATCGCCGGCCTCGACATCGGCTCGAATCGCGGGACGCTTATCACGACATATGCCGACTTCAAGGCAGCCGAGGCGGTCTACGATCGCGAGAAATCACTGTTCCAACGCCAGATCTCCAGCGAATCGGAGTACCTGGAAGCCGAGGCCCGGTTCAAGAAGTCGATCGCGTCGTTCCAGGCCGTGCGGGACGACCTCGCGTTCAGCAACCGGCGGGAGCTTGACCAGGCGCGTCGGACCAGGGTGGTTGCCGACGTTTCGCTGCAGGCGGCCGAACGACGGCTCCACGCGCTCGGCCTGGATGAAGAGGGGGTTGGGCGGATCGACAGTGAATCGGGTTCGGATCTTTCCCGGTACGAGATCAAGGCTCCCATCGCCGGCCGCATCATCGAGCGACACCTGGTGCGTGGAGAAAGCGTGGCCTCCGGCCAGCAGATCTTCGTCATCGCGGATCTGTCTTCGGTCTGGATTCAGCTGACCGTCTACCAGCGAGACCTCGGCCTGGTTCGCGAAGGGCAGCGTGTGCACGTCACGGGGACGCACGACCTGGGCCACGCCGACGCAGTCGTCGCGTATGTCAGCCCGATTCTCGACGAGGCGACCCGCACGACGACGGCGCGTGTCGTGCTCGACAACACTGAAGGCCACTGGCGTCCGGGCATGTTCGTCCGAGCCCAGCTCGGTGGCTCTGATTTCGATGCCGCCGTGGTCGTGCCGCGCTCGGCACTTCAGGAGTTGGATGGCGCAACGATCATCTTCGTGGAGACAGAAGGGGGATTGACACCGCGAACGATCACCGTCGGGCGCCGTGACGAGGATTCCGTTGAAATCACTGCCGGGCTACGCGCCGGTGACCGCTATGTCTCATCCGGCGGTCTCGCGTTGAAAGCCGAACTCAACAAGGCAGCACTCGAACACGCCGGACACGCGCACTGAGTACGGAGACCGTTTCATGATTGACCGCATTATCGACTTCAGCATTCGCAATCGGCTGCTCGTGCTCGTACTGGCGGCACTGACGATGGTGGCCGGCTGGTATTCGTACCGCCGTCTGCCCGTGGATGCGTTTCCCGATGTCTCGCCGAATCTCGTACAGGTGTTCACCGTCACCGAGGGCCTGGCACCCGAAGAGGTCGAGAAGTTCGTGACCTTCCCGATCGAGGTCTCGATGAACGGACTGCCCGGAGTCGAGAACATTCGTTCGGTTTCGAACTTCGGTCTTTCCGTCGTCAACGTCTATTTCGAGGACGGAATGGACATCTACTTCTGCAGGCAACTCGTCGGGGAGCGGTTGCAGGAGGCGCGGAACCAGATCCCCGAGGGCTTCGGCGACCCCGAGATGGGGCCGATCGCGACCGGCATGGGGCTCGTTCTTTTCTATTACCTCGATGACTCGACGGGCACCTACTCGCTCGAAGAGCTTCGGACGATCCAAGATTGGACGGTCAAGTTCAAACTGCAGACGGTTCCGGGCGTCACCGAGGTGCTCGGAATCGGCGGTTTCGAGAAGCAATATCACGTGATCGTCGATCCGGACGCGCTGTTGCGGTACGACCTCACGCTGTCCGAGGTCATCGACCGTGTCAGGGCCAACAACCTGAACGTGGGCGCCCAGTACATCGTGCAGAACGCGGAGCAGTTCGTGGTGCGTGGTGTCGGGCTGGCAACCTCGATCGAGGACCTCAACTCCATCGTGATGAAGACCGACGACGCCCGCCCCATCTACCTGCGTGAACTTGCCGAGGTGAAAGTCGGGGGCGCGATCCGTCGAGGTCTGCAGACACGCAACGGTGAAGGTGAGGTCGTCGCGGGGATGGTGATCAAGCTCTTCGGCACGAATTCCTCCACCGTGATCGACGCGGTGGAGCAACGGGTCGAAGAGATCAATCGGGTTCTGCCGGACGGCGTTCGGATCGTGCCGTACTACCAGCAGAAGGACCTCGTCGAGGCGGCAGTGAGTACGGTGCGGACGGCACTTCTTCAAGGCATCGCGCTCGTCGTGCTGGTGCTGCTTGCATTCATGGGCGGCATCCGGCCGACCCTCATCGTCGCTCTCGCGGTGCCATTCTCGATACTGATGGCAACGCTGGGCATGGGTTGGCTCGGCCTCTCGGCCAACCTGATGTCCCTCGGTGGTCTCGCCATCGCCATCGGTATGATCGTCGACGGCACGATCGTCATGGTTGAGAACACGGACCGGCTGCTGAACGAGTCCGACCCCGCCGATTCACCACACCTTCTTATCGTGCGAGCATGCAAGGAAGTCGGTCGTCCGGTTGCGTTCGCCATCGCGATCATCGTCATCGTCTTTCTGCCGTTGTTTACACTTCAGGGTGTCGAGGGAAAGACCTTTCGGCCGTTGGCCTTTACCGTGTCGATGGCGATGGCGGGATCGCTCCTGTTTGCCCTGACGGCGGCCCCGGTGCTTGCCCACCTGATCATGCGTCGGCGAGCCAAGGCAACCAAAGGCAAAGAGCCGTTCGTCGTCCGCATGCTTCTTGTGCCGTACCGGCCGCTCGTCGGCTTCTTCGTGCGCCGGCGCTGGGCTGCCGTGGGTCTCGCCGTGACGATGCTCATGGTCGGTCTGCTGGTGTTTCCGCGTCTCGGGGCGGAGTTCACGCCCAAGCTCAACGAGGGCACCATCGTCGTGCGTCTCACGATGGCACCCTCCATCTCCATTGACGAGGCGAGGGCCAACGCCCTTCGGGTCGAGCGGCGGCTGATGACCGTTCCGGAGGTCACCGGGGTGACGAGCCGGATCGGCCGAGGAGAGGTCGGCGCTCATGCCGATCCGGTCAACAGTGCGGAAATGTACGTGCTGCTCACGCCGCCGACCCAATGGCGCCGGCCTCGTGACCAGGAATGGGTCGAGGACCAGCTCCGAGATGCCATCGGTGAGCTACCGGGGATTCTCGCCAACTTCACCCAGCCGATCGAGATGTCGATCGACGAATTGCTCGAAGGCGTGAGGGCTGAGCTGGCGATCAAGATTTTCGGCGATGACCTCGATGTGTTGCGAATCGCCGGCGACAGGCTTGCCGCCGTCGTGCGAAACGTTCGCGGTGCGACGGACGTCCAGGTGGACCAGGTGTCCGGTGCGCCGCAGCTGAACATTCATGTCGACCGCGCCGCGATCGCCCGGTACGGCGTGAACGTTCAGGACGTCCAGGAGACGCTGAAGGCTGCGGTGGGCGGTCAGGAAGCGGGACAGATATTCGAGGGCATTCGACGTTTCGAGATCGTCGTGCGTTACCCCAGCGAAGCGCGATCGACGCCGGAACAGATCGCCAGGATTCTCGTCGCGGGCCCGAACGGCGTACGGATTCCGCTCGCGGACCTTACAACGATCGAGTCGGTCGTCGGTCCGCGCCAGATCACGCGCGAGATGAGCCAGCGGTTCATCACCATCCAGTGCAACGTCACTGGTCGTGACATCGTCTCGTTCGTTGCCGAGGCACAGCAGGCCATCGACGAGCGGGCAGACGTGCCGACCGGGTACCTGGTGACCTGGGGCGGGCAGTACAAGCTTCAACAGCAGGCGAACGCCCGGCTCGCCGTCGTGGTGCCGGTCACGTTGCTGCTGATCTTCATTCTGCTCTATGCGAGCTTCGCATCGTTGAAGAACTCACTGCTGATCCTGCTCAACATTCCGCTCGCACTCGTCGGGGGCGTCGTTGCCTTATGGGTCACCCGGCAGAATCTTTCAGTTCCCGCATCCGTGGGTTTCATCGCGCTCTTCGGCATCGCTCTCGAGAACGGGATGGTGCTCGTGACCTACCTGAACCAGCTGGTCCGGGACGGCATCGAGATCAACCAGGCGTCCATCCGTGGTGCCTGCCTCCGCGTCCGCCCGGTCCTGATGACCGCGGTAACGACGGCCCTCGGCCTGATCCCCCTGCTTTTCGCTCGCGGCACCGGCAGTGACGTGCAGCGACCGCTGGCCACGGTCGTCATCGGAGGGCTCGTGACCTCCACGCTGCTCACGCTGCTGGTCATACCTGCGCTCTACAAGTGGTTCGCAATGCAACCATCCGGCGTGTCGGCCGCCAGCCAAGGCTCACAGGAGATGGCTCGATGAAGAGAACGAAGCGTACATCAAACCGCATCGCCTCGACGACGTGGTGAGGACTCTGCGCCGCACGTCCGGTGTGGTCGGTCAACGGTCTGCGATGTGCGCAGTTGGGGCCTCGGCCGCTGGCGACCGTGGTCGTCGGCGGCCTGGTCAACTCCACGATCCTGTCGCTGCTTGGCCTTTCCCCCAGCAACTGATCCGCCGCCCGTGATAGGCTGGCGGCAGTACTACAACCGGGAGCGTCCACACAGTTCGCTGGAATATCGACCACCGGCCCCCGAAACGATCGCAGCAGTTCCACCGGCTTCCGCTACGGTCCAGCCGGCGAAACTGCGCCCTACAAGTGCGTTTGAACTGACATCTGTCCTGGTATGAAACCCGGGGGAAGGCAAGGATGACTGGGATGAGTACGTGGACGTCATGACAGACGAAGCCAGCAGCCAGGCGACGAAAGATCGATACGACTCCTGGATGCGCCACTACCTCATCGACTGCAATAGATGCTCGTGCCCGCACACGGGCACCGGGTCCGGGTGTCCGAACCCCGACCCGTTCAACTGATCTCTCGTACTATGTCATGCTTGTTCTCGATGGCCCTCGGCCGCACGCGCCGAGGGCTTTTTCTCGTTCAGGCTGGGAGTTTCGGGCTAACAGAATGCGGTGGCCGTGAGCCGTGGTTGGACGTCGCTCCACGGCCGAACTCGTCGCCTAGGCGACGAGTTCAACCGTGCCACCCAGAGTCCAGGGAACAGGTTGGTCTCTCGGCGCACAGGTGGGTATCAATCCCCGAGCCGCATGAAAGGCAGTGCCTGCGGACGTCTGGCGGGATTATGGGGAGCACTACTTGAACGAGGAGATCTCGGCCCAACTCCAGCGCAACGTCGAGGAAGCGGCCGACACCGTCACACGACGATGTCGATGATCCGCCCGACGGTCCTGAGCAGGCTCGCCGCCGCGACGAGCACCATCTTGACGTTGTGCAGCTTCTTCCGCGCCCGGCCCAGCGCGACGATGGCCTTGACCAGTTCAGGTTCGTTCTCTCTGAGCTGATCCCGGATCGCGGCGAGCTCGGCGGTGCCGAGCCGCAGCCGCGCCCGCTGCAGCGCCAGCAGCGTCCGGGCTGCCCGGGTGACCTCCGCGGCGGGCTTTGCCTCCAGGGCGACGTCCCATTCGGCGGACATCAGGGCGACAACGGTCTTGCGCAACTCCGAGAGCAGCCGGCGGCGAAGGGTCGAGGGAGCCATGGACAGACGAGTCCTCCGGTTCATTCGTCCTGGCCAACCCCACGCGCGGCGGCGATCAGGTCGAGCGTCTGCTGAATGTCACCCATCAGCGACAGGAACTCCGCCACGCCGAAACGGTTCTCCGCGACCGCCGCAAAGGACTCGCCGAGCCTCCGCGCGGCCAGCCCCGCCGCCTCCGCGGAGGCAATGGCCATCGACGCGGTGAGAATCTCGCGGCGCCTCTTCGCCCAGCTCTTCGGGAGCTTGGCGTTGCCGCGGTACGGATCCACGACCTCCAGCTTCTCCTGGCTCCGGAGCACGATCGCGAGGTCCGCCCGCATGCCCTGGACGACCGCATGCATCGCGGCCTGCTGGAGGTCGAGCTCACGCGCCAGCAGCGCCGAGCGGGCGCGCAGCTCGCGCTCCAGGACGGCCTTCTGAAGGTGGGCGACGGAGATCTCCACGACCCTGCCGGTGAAGTCGTCAACGGCCAGGTCGCCGACCCGCGCGGTGCGCAGGCGTGCGCCGACCACGCCGAGGGACTCGACGAGTTCGCTCGCGGCCACGCCGAACTCACTCGCCGCGTCGGGGTCGGTCATCGACGCCAGCGTCACGAAGTACGCGCCCAGCAGCCGGGCGTGGCGACGCAGGTCCGCGAGCACCTCCACCCGCTGCCTGATCAACTGGTTGTGCTCCAGCACGGTTCGTGCCCGGTCGTCTTGCGGCACCGACGACCGCGTTCTGGCGAGCACCGCGGAATCGGCATCGACCGTCGCCGACGCCGCCTCGCGCGTGAGCGCGTCGACTGCCTCGGCGTAGGAGATCCCGGCGTCGGCGAACTGCCGGAACTGGTTGATCCGGCCGGTCGCACAGGCGGTCAGGAGCATAGCCGCCGCCGGCAGCAGGCTATTCAGGCACGCTCGTCGCACGAACAGTCCATCGGTCCTGCCGTGACTTACACTTTCGAAACCATGGCTGCCGATACCACCCCCACCTCCACCTCCACTCGCCGTCGAGTCGTCATCGCGTCGGTCCTGCTGGCGGTCACGCTGGCGTCGGCCGGCGGCGTGGCACTGTGGCGACGGGCGTGGATGGCTCCGGCGTGGTGGGCCGACGCGGCCGCGGACCACCGGCAGACGACCGTGCTCGCCGATCGGGTCGAGTACCGCCTCGCCGAGGAGGCGCACAAGATTCGCCCCGGCGACGACTCGTGGCGGCTGCGCATCACGGAGGACCAAGTCAACGCGTGGCTGAGTTCGCGGCTGCCGGCGTGGCTCGCGCACTCCCGGGACCTCCAGTGGCCGCCGCAGCTCGGCACGCCGCAGGTTCATTTCGTCAACGGCGCCGTCCATATCGGGCTCGATTACCAGGACGACGGCCGGCGCCGTTACCTGGTCGCCACGCTGCAGCCGCGTGTCGTCGACGGGCGGCTCGCGCTGGTTCTCCGGGGCGTCGCGTTCGGCCGGCTGTCGATTCCAGGCGGTTCGGTACGGACGCTGATCGAGACGTACCGCGACGTGGTGCCCGACCGGTTCCTGGAGGACGCGTCCGTGCAGCGCATCATCGACCTGCTGATCGACGAGCAACGGATCGACCCGGTGGTCTCGCTCAGTGACGGCCGGCGCGTGCGCCTGCTCGATATCCGTGTGGATGCAGGCGAGGTGATCCTGCGGTGCCGGACGGAGGCCGCGACGCGTTAGAGCATGCTCTTGTGTGGCACGGTTGACGGGAGAAAATAGACCGGGAGTAATTTCCGGGCTGCCGGCACCGCATTGTGGTGGGCCACCGGCCGGAAATTACTCCCGGTCTATTTTCTCGAACCGGGCCGGCCCCCACGACCAGGCCCAATTCTGTCAATTGCGGGGCTCAAAGCCCCCGTCCCCGTCACACACACGTCCCAGCGTCTACCCGGTATGAAGGTAACACTTTCCATGCACGGGGCAACACAAAATCACCCCAACTCGGAGGTTTGCGTCTCCAACGGGGCCACCGGCCGGTACCGGCCGGTCCTGACGAAGTACAGGCCCGTTTCACACACGGACTCGTCCACGGCCCGCTGCCACGCCTCGGCGTACAGCCGGACCTGCCCCGCGTAGTGCTCGACGAGGCCGTCGATCGCCTCCGGCGAGTGGTCGTCGGTCTTGTAGTCGACGATCACCCACCCGTCGGTCTCCCTGAAGACCAGGTCGATCACACCACGCACGATCGTCGGCACGCTCCGTTCGGTCCGAGACTGAAGGAACTGGATCGGGACCTCGGTGAGACAACTTGTACCCGCCCGCGCCCGCGTCCACAGGTCCGATCCCATGACCGAGCGGACCAGTGCGACGGCGTCCGACGCGTCATCCGGATCGAGACCGTGTTCGTCGAGCGCCGACGCCGCCAGCGATTCGAGGTCGCCATCGGCTCCGGCCATCGCCGCTTCCAGGAGCAGGTGCAATACCGAACCCCACTCCGTGCCGTGCTCGCCGGGTTGGGCCGTCGGCATCGCGCCCTTGACGGAAAGCGCCTTGACCCCCTCGACGCCGTAGGTCGCGGTGCGTCGCGCGGCCCACCGATCGCCGAGATCGTCAGCGAACGACCGCGGCGCGTCGGCAGTCAGCGTGTGCGTCGGCACCGCCGGCGGCGCGACGACCGGCAGGTCGGTGATCACGTTGCCGTCCGGCACGTGACTCGTCAGCTTCCGCCAGCGCGGCGACCTGGCGGGAGCGCTGATCACGAGCCTGTCGGCGACGCGGGTGGCCGCGACGTACAGCAGCCGGTCTTCCTCGGCGTCCTGGAAGAGCCGCTCTCGCTCCTGCAGCGCCGCCCAGTCAGCCGGCACCGCCAGGGGACGTCCCGTCGCCTTGGGGCCCCAGGGCTTGTGACGGATCTCGAGAAATCCTCGTACCGGTCCGGTCCCGCCGCGCTGCACGTGCAGGTCGACGTGGTCGGGTCGCTTGCCGGTTCCATCGGCGAGGAAGACGATCGGCGCTTCCAGCCCCTTCGCCTGGTGCACGTTCATCACGCGGACGGCCGGCCGGTCATGCGGACGCAACGGCACGCCGTCGTGCCGCTGGGGTTCCACGGCGTCCGGATCGACGAGGTTCCACAGGTATGCAACGAGATCGGTCGCCGTCCAGGACTCGCCGCCGACGGTGCGAAGCAGTTCGATCGCCTTGCAGAGGCCGCCGGCGCGATCGCGGCCGTCCGGACCCGCCCCGGCGCGGGCAAACAGCCCGAGGTCCGCTGCGATACGCTCGACCGCAGCAACGTGCCGGAGCGTCACCATCCAGCCGGCGTACCGCCGTAGACGCTGCATCGCCTCGTCGATCGGCTCCAGGGGCCGCTCGTCGCGGTGGTCGAGCGACGCGTAGAGATCGAACGTGCCTCCCGCCTTCCTGAAGCGGTACAGCATCGTGTCGCTGATGCCGAACAGCGCGCTGCGCAACGCCCCGACCAGGGCCACCGGGTTGTCCGTCTCGACGACGGCGGCGAGCACCGTGTGCAGAAGGGCAACCTCCTCCAGGTCGTTCACCGCGGTTCCGCCGGTGACCTCGACCGGAATGTCCAACGTCTGCAACTGCCGCGCATAGATCGCCAGCGGAGCGTTCACCCTGGTGAGCACCAGGAAATCACCCGGCACGTGGAGCCCGCGATCGATCCAGTCGCCGATCATCCGGGCGATTGCAACCGCTTCCCACTCGTTGACCTCGTGCTTCCTGAGACCCTCCGGCGGCGCGAGCAACTGCACCGGGCTCGTCTCGCCGCCGTCGTCGAGTCGGAACGGCTTCATGGGGCTGTCGGCAGGCGAGTACTCGCTCTGTGGCTCGTCCTTGCCGACGAAAAGGCCCGCAGAAACCAGGTTGAACCACGAAATCAGCGGCGCGACCGAACGGAAGTTGGTGGTCAGCTCGACGACACGGCCGCACTGCGTGATGATGTCGCGCACCTGGTTGTACGTGACGATGTCGGCGCGCCGGAAACGGTAGATCGACTGCTTGGGGTCACCGACGACGAACAGCGCCCCTGCAACCGGCCGGCAGAGTCGCCAGTCTTTCTCGCCGGGGTCGTCCGCCGTCAGCAGGAGCATCACCTGCGCCTGGACGGGATCGGTGTCCTGGAATTCGTCCACGAGCAGATGGGTGTAACGTTTCCGGAAGTACCGCCTGACGTCCGACTTGTCGCGCAGCAGCGCTGCCGCCAGCAGCAGCAGGTCCTGGTAGCTGAGCAGCCCTCGATCCGCCCGGAGCCGGCCGTAGATCGCCACCGCGGCCTTGAGCACGCGCACCGCGGGCTCGTACCGCCGGCGGTGCCTGCGCTGCACCAGCGGCGCCGCGTGCGCGGTCAGAAATTCGCCCCACCTGGCCCTCTCCCGTCGCCCGACGTCCTTGCCGCCCGGCCACTGCGTCACCCGGACAGTGCCCTCGCCGACGCGGAGACACTCCTCCAGCAGATCGATCAGGTCCCCTGTCCGCTCCAGCCGGGTGTTCCGCACGCGACGGGGAAGGTCCCGGTACAGCGGCATCAGCCTGCACGTACCGAGGTTTTTCGGCAGCGTCATCGCCGCCACGTGCTCGACGTAGTCCTGCAGCGCCGCCCGCGCCGCAACGACGCCGTCGTCATCGGCGGGAACTGTCTCGGCGGGCCATTCGTCAACATCCGGGAATCGGGCGAAGGCGATGTACGCCGGGCGCAGCGCCGCCAGGTCGAGGCCCAGCTCGTCCAACTCGGCCAGGACCGGGTCGTCCGCGGCGTGCAACGTCGCGGCGCACTGGTCCCATGCCTCGGCGCGCAGACGGCGCTCGGCGTCTTCGTCCAGTTCCCGGAACGCGACGTCGACCCCGGCTTCGATGGGCCGTTCCCGGAGCAATGTCGCACAGAACGAGTGGATCGTGCCGATGAAGCTCTGCTCCACCGTGTCCAGGGCGTCTTGAAGCCGTCCGCGCCGGGCGCCCCCGCCCCCGGCCCCGGCCTCCCGCACGGCCTGCTCCAGCTTCACCTGGAAGCGGTCGCGCAGCTCAGCGGTCGCCTTGCGTGTGAAGGTCACCGCGGCCAGTGTGCCGACAGTGCACTTGCCCTCGGCGAGCAGTTCGACCATGCGGTTGACCATGCTGGTGGTCTTGCCCGTGCCCGCGGCGGCTTCGACGAGCATGCTGGTGTCCAGCTCGGTCTCGATGAGCACGCGCTCGGCGTGATCCGGCGGCAGAGGCGTGGCGTGGCTATCCGTCACGGCGAAGCTCCACGAACGGTTTGAGCGCCGTGTTCGCCGGGTTGTCGAGCTTGCGCTTGCTGGCCTCGCAGAGCTCACGGAGATCGCGCTGCACGGCCTGGCAGGCGGTGCGATACGAGCAATACCGGCAGTCGTCGGGATCGTCCGTAGCGAGAAAAACGCCAGTGGCGGGCAGAGTGCACAGCGTCCTGATCACCTCCAGGCCGGGCTCGATGACGTCTCGCCCGAACGCGACCTCGCGCCCGTGCGTCCGGACGCCGGGGAACATGAACCGGAATCCGTCAACGACCGTGTCGGGACCGAACCGGTCGCCCAGCACGGCGCCGGCGACGGCCATGTACAGCACGTGCTGCACGAGACGCCCCTTGTCGAACAGGTCCGGCGGGTCGTACGGCTCCGTTTTCGAGCTGGACTTGTAGTCGTAGATCACGAAGGTCGGCGGCTTGTGCGTGCCACCGTCGTCCACGCGATCGATGCGGTCGATGCGGGCCCGGGCCCGGATCGTGCCACCGCCCGGCAACGCGACCTCGACCGGATCCGGCGCGTCGATGTCGGTGCCGCGTTGCTCCGTGGGCAGCCCGATCGAGGCCTCCAGGTACACGGGCCGACCCGGGCCGGCCCGGCGGGCCTGCTCGTTGACGAAGATCTCGGCGCTGCGGTCAAGCCGCCGGCGGCGCCGCCGGTACGCGTCCTCGTTCGGCGGCGGGTGGTGGCGCCGCGCGTCGTCGGCCAGCGATTCCACGATCGCGGCCATGACCGGCAGGTCCCGCTCCGGCTCCGGCGGCCAGGAGTCGTCCGCGAT